>CADANF010000004.1 GCA_902789175.1 uncultured Lachnospiraceae bacterium | reverse complement strand
CCTCTGTCATTAGTAACGGCATATGGTTCCAAATCAAGGTTCTGAGAGTTTCTTTTTCCGGCATTCCAAGTGAAGTCAGAGAACTTACGCTGTTCCCAATCGTCAGTAAATCCCTCAAATCTGATTTCCGGTTTTGTCTCACCATTTTTCGGAAACATTTTTTGAAGCATATATTTTTTTAGCTCTTTTGTCTCATCACACTTACGCTGATGAAGGGTGATAAGGTTGTCGAGTTCTCTAAAATAAGTGCCAATCTTCACCTGCTCATCATATTTCGGCACCATTGTAAGCAGTTCAGAGAACTCTGTTTTATTTACAATCTGCATCGTTCCTGAAGCAGCCATTCTCTTCATATGATTAGACAAAATTTCACTCTCAGTCAAAAGGAAATATGGATCATTTTCAGCATTAGGTGTAAGACTATTTATCTGTTGATTAAAGCTTCCCTTTACTGTTAATAAAGCGTTTTTGCCGATACTGGCTATGCAAGTACATAGTATTGTATTTGCGGGAACAATCCGCGCAACTTTGGCTCCTTCCTCACTAAGTTTTCTTGGACTATCAGAAATAATATTTGATTCAATATCAGTAGGAGTCACCCAAGGTAATCCATCATCAGAATAGTATTCGGATTTTGTTGTAGAGGGTGTAGAACCAGTCATTATTTCTCCAAGCTCTGACAACTTACGCTGTTCCCAAGAGTCAGTAAATCCTTTAAATCTTATTTTAGGTGTATTTGACATATTACACCTCCTTGATAACTTTCATTAATTCATCAACTGCCATTTTGGTTTCTTCATCGCTAAATGTTAATTCATTTAACATGTTAAGAAGCTCATTATTTGCTTCTTTTATTTTCTTATTGGTACTACCAATGTTAGTTACAACATTCTTTAAACTGATTGCTTCCTCTTCCTCACTTGTATCAACATATCTAGGAATATTAAGGTTATAATCATTTGCTTTAATTTCCTCATATGATGCAAGATGAGAAATTTTTTCAACGTCTTGTCTATTTCTATATAACTCTAAAACCTTATCTATATGTTCATCTTTCATTACATTTTGCTTTTTCTCTTTTTCATAAAGATTTGAAGCATCAATAAATAGAACATCTCTTCCTTCTCTATGTTTTTTGAGAACAATAATACATGTTGGAATTGATGTGTTATAGAACATATTTGCTGGCAAACCTATAACTGCATATATAGAGCCATTTTTAAGAAGTGTTTCTCTAATAGAACCTTCTGCCGCACCTCTAAATAATACCCCATGAGGTAAAACAATAGCCATTGTTCCTGTATTTCTCAAATGATAAAAGCCATGTAATAAGAAGGCATAATCAGCCTTTGATTTTGGAGCAAGTTTTCCACCATAATCCATGAATCTTTCATCCTGTTTAAATCCCTCTGCAGCTGACCATTTAGCTGAATAAGGTGGATTCATTGTTACTGCATCAAATTCTGTTACTTCATCAGTAGGCCAGTCTGCATCCAAAGTATCACCATTTCTTAAATGCTGATTCTCTGGAAGAATTCCATGCAAAAACATATTCATTCTTGCAAGATTATATGTTGATGGCATTAATTCCTGTCCATAAAATTTAATATAATCTGGCTCTTTTGAGTAATTTCTACAGCTGAGCATGAGTGATCCAGAACCCATACAAGGGTCATAAACCTGAAGTCCTTTTTTATCTTCCTGTCCAGTCATTGCAATTCTGCAAAGAATCTGAGCTGGTCCATGAGGTGTATAGAATTCTCCTGCTTTCTTTCCTGTTTCTGATGCAAACTGTCCAATAAGGTATTCATAAGCATTACCAAGCACGTCACCTTTAGCATGAATTAAATCAGCCCCTTCAAGTACCTTAATTACTTCTGCAACTGTAGCACTCTGCTTTTGATCTCCTGTTCCAAGTCTGTTTGAATACAAATCTACATCTGCAAATAATCCATTAAACAGTTCATCTGATTCCTGAATTCTATTAAATGCTGCCTGTAATTTTTCTCTATTAAATGCGTTATTCTTTGCATCCTTTAACATACTGATATATGTCATATTAGGATCTAATGTGTAATGCATCTGAGACTTTAATTCATCTACAAAATCTTTAGCATCATCAGTAAGTAACATTTGTTCATACTGCTCTTGAGCCTCTTCAAGATTATCTGGATCAGTGTCATTTATTAAATCATAAGCCTTTGCAAGGTAAGAATCTGAAAGATATTTATAGAAAACCAATCCCAAAAGATATGTCTTATATTCATTGGCATCCATCTTTCCTCTTAATACGTCTGCTCCACTCCATAATACTTGTAATAAATCTTTACTATCTGACATATAATAATCCTCCCGGCTATTTTTAATTCAAGTATAAATTATAATCTGTCCTTTAATCCGGACAGTCCTGTGCATTGATTATCCCCAAGTCGCACACAATTAGAATTATAGCACATATGGTCTTAAGTTACTGAATTTATTCTCATTTTAAGCGTAAGTCTTTATTACCAAATCACCTCTGATTGTGTCTCTCATGCTATCGTGATAAAATTATTATTGGCTGAGAATTATTAAGATTCATTTTCAGTCTAACTTTTTAAAATGTGAGGTTAAAAAATGAGGTTTTATGATTTTTATATTCAATACAAAATATTATCAAAAGAATTAGAAAACGAAGAAAAACACAACTTACCAAGACACCGTATTATTATATTGATACTTATTGCAGTCCTAACTGTTTTTTCCATTACTTTTATCATTTCAAGTAACCCTATCTGGTTTGGAATTATGATTATTTTAATGGTATTATCCTGCATAATTATTTATATATACGAAAATAGAATAAATATAATGGAAAACATGTTAAATACATATTACAAACCCTACTCCAAAAACAGAGTAAATAAGTGTCTTGACCTATTGAGAGAATATAATATCAACCCTGAAGATACTGAAAAGCTTGACCTTTTAATAGCAGAAGCTGTTGAATCTCAAAAGGATTACGATTATCTTAATAGCCTTACCAATACAATTAAATCCATATTTCCTGTTATAATTTCAATGATTGCATTTATAGCAGGAATCTTAAAAGATAACATTTCTGGTAATGAAATGCTATCTCTTACTCTTATGGCTTTAATATTTGTTGTTGTATTATATTTTGCGCTTATTACATTAAAGACTGTAATTAAAGACGTATTTTATCTAGATTATAATTATCACTCCGATCTTATCAAAGATCTAAGGCAGTTAAAGATTTTCTATAACACTGACATTAATAATACAACTATCCTTAATGATTCAACATCAACTTTTTCTGACATCTCTACTACTGAAGAAGCGAAACAAACAAATCAAAAATCGAATACCAAACAACATAATAGCTCTTTAAATCATAAAAAAAAGAAACAGAAAAAGATCAGCCATTAAAGCTGATCTTTTTTCGACTTAATCTTAAATATAGCTAGAAATGATATATAAAAAAAGAGTCCCTTTAAATACCAAAGTATAATAAAGAGCCTCTTCCTTTTATTAATAACTGTTCGATTTTATCGTTGTCTGCCAACTGTCCGACCACTACTTCCGGCTTACCTAAGTTAACTTAGGGCAAGTTTTTCCGTTGCTTGCCAACCCTCCGGCCTATACATCCGGCACAACTATTCAGATTAAGGTGTCGAACACACCAGTGGATCACAGCCACCCTTAAGTTCATTCTATAATAAGTCACTTTAAATTCAAGCTCCTTTCCTGCTATTTGTTTAGAACAATTCATCTCACTTTATTTTTTAAGTATCCACGCAAAGCCTTTCGCCATCCTTAAATCTGTCTCCTGAAAATGATTCCCTTCGTTCCATTCAAGAACAACGTTAGTTTTGCCATTTAACATGTCATAAATATTTCGGATACACTCCCCAACCTGCCTCATTACAGGATTTCTGGTCTTTTCTTCCTTGTTTCCAAGGCTGAGATAAATCTTATCCGAAAATATTTCATTTGCAAAAATGTAATCCACAAATCCAGGAAACCAAACTGAAGGAGATGCCGCAACGCATCCTGCGAATAAAGGCTGAGATGCTGCATTACCCAATACTACTGGCGATATCGATTCATCACCAGCTGATGACATGACTATATCCCTCTGCGAAAATGTATCCATCTTACAAACGCTCCAAAGTGCAAATAATCCCGCCAGCGAATATCCGCCGATATATATTTTCAAGTCAGCTGGTCCGCCATATTTTAAAGGATTTATTACTTCATTTAAAAGCGTATCAAGAGTCTTCTTTGCTTTTCCGCCGAAGGTTTCATTTCCAAATACAGCAGGTGCTTCCCATGGAGATAGGTCGTCATTCCAGTTATCAACCTTTACCGCGATAAAATGGAAGTCACTGATTTGGCTTAGTTTTTTTATCAGGGCAACTTCATTTTCAATCGCTTCTAACTCATGGTCATAGACCATTTGTATCAGAACTATATTTGATTCCTTGTTTCCAAAATGAAATATCTTCATCAAACCCCTTCCTTTTTGGCAGTTGGTTACAATTTGTAACCGATAAGTGGACCATAGGTCCACATCTTTAAACCTGAATCATTTTAAACATCTTCAGTTGTAATAACCTTCCAAGTTTTCATAAGCTATATTTCTCTCTTATATTTGAAGATGCCTTGTGAGCATCCATCGTCTTACCTTCATCCGCATGCTGTCTTGCAATAGCCAACTGCTCAATTATTTCTTCACGGGTCAAAGGCTTATATGGATTATACGTTTCACCTTTAATCTGAGGTTTGGAAGAAAGTCTATTGATAAACTCTTTAACAATCAATATATCATTTTCAGGCATATTTTTTAACAATGATACTGTAGATTCATATACTGAAGCATTCATCACATATCCCTCATATAATAATTCAATTCATTTATTATCATTTTTCTTTATAGAATTTAATAGTAATTCAAAAAAAGTTTCAAGTGAAAACAAAATTTAAGCTCATCTCTATATAATTTCATTATATTGAAAACCATAGGATTCATCAATTAATTTAAAATGTATCAAAATCATTTCTACTCAAACTCCCCTTTTATTTTCATAAACAACCTGTAGTATGCTATTACATTTTCCAGATCATGCCAGGCACGGAGTTCAACCGGATAATTATCCAGATCATAGATCATCGCCCCTTTCACGGAAAATATAAACGGCGTTAACATAAAAGTGGACCATAGTCCCGGGGGCAGTGGTCCATTTTTATGTTAACCAATGTTTGTTAATTTTTCTTTTATCTTAATGACATCATTGTAAAATTCCGGGGCTTCTTTGATCAAAGTCTCCATTGTAATGCTCTTAGCATTCTTTTGCAGGATTGTTCTTTTCTCCAGAAAATCCACTACAAATTCAAAATTATCATATTCAAAATAAAGTCTTACTATTTCCGAATCCTCGCAAAGACTTAATAAGGTATTTGGCGAGAGCTCACTTTCATCAATCTGTTCATAGAAGTCATTCATCTCATCCTTTGCCAAGGCCGCTTTAAGATGTCTTTCCTTAGCAAGTTCTGCTTCCTCGGAGAAAAATACATCCTGAGTGAGCAGCGTTTCATTTGAAAGGATTGCCTTCGCCTGTCTATGGACGATATCTTCTATCTTTCTCACCCTTTCCTCTGAAAATGACTCGTCCCCTCTAAATTTAAATCTATAATCTAAAATATCTTTTACCCTGTCACGCAGCGAATCATTTAACACCCCAGATCCAGTTGACATAATTATGGACCTAGGTCCCGGAGGCTGTGGTCCATTTTTTGTGGTCCATGGTTCCGGGGAGTGTGGTCCATTTTTTGTGGTCCATGGTCCCGAGGAGTGTGGTTCATATAATGCCAGCTGGCCTATCTGTGTAAAGTCTTCGCCTAATTTAGGGCTGTAACCATATAGCTTATCACCTATATTGTCAAATTCCTCCATCTCAACATATGGAAACATTGACAGATTAAGGTCAAATACCGGCGCCATGCCAATAACTTTCATGCTGTCATTGTCAAACAGAACTCCGAAGTTGCCGCTGTGCCTGTCCTGATTAAAGCATAAGGAATCGATTATAAGCAGTTCCCTGAATTCCTGCTCTGCCCCTATCTCACAGTAATATTTCCAGACATCCCTTAAAGAAAATGATCTTGACGTGTTTATCTTTGAGTAGGACGCATAGCCCACATTTTCATTTGTAAAAATGTTGCATTTAGTCGCTATGACTCCATCTAGACTGCAAAGATCATATTTTACCGAAGCAAGCCCCGGCGCTATTACTTTAGCAATCTCTGCAGCTAATATTTCGCAATAGGGCTCTCTACCCGGCCCAAGATCACCTTCTCTTTTATAATAATAAATGTCACTGCCAAACTCGCCAGATTTATCTTCCTTCATGAAGCATTTTCTAAATGAACCTTCGCTGGTTAATTCTGGCGCGTTAATATATCTTGCTTTGTCGCTATGTAATTCAGAGCCGACTATGTTTCCTGCTTCACATCCTTCAAATGCCAGCTTTGATATAAGGCTGGAAAACTGATTTCTATATAATGAAACCTCGGACCAACTAATATTTTCATCGGCTGCTTTGATCCAGAATGTATCATTTATACCTGCCGCATGGGTTCTTTTAATGAAACTCTCATTATCATACAGCTCGGCTCGTTTCATTACCTCATTCAGGCAGGAATTATATCTGGCCGCCTTTCGGTGCTCTATCCAGTATGTTATATCCTGAAAGCCAAAAGGCGTGCTCTCATACTGCTTTAGGATTTTATATGTAACGTCTGTATCAAACTCATTTTCATTTTTAATAAATTCAAGGACCAGCTTGTCCTTATTCATAAGATAATACATGTTTTACCACACTTTCACTTATTTCAAAATTTAATTTGGTGGCCACCGAGTTGACATAAAAGTGGACCATAGTCCCGGGGGCAGTGGTTCATTTTTATGTTAACTAATTGTAGAGTTCTTTTAGCTCAAGATGCTTAATTTCATCGGTTTCATTTTCAGTAAATCCTGCTCTTGAAATAAAGACATATTTATAGCAATCAAGCCCTGTATTCTTAACCTGCTGGATTTCTTCTTCAATCACTTCTTTAGATATTTTCTTTTTTCTAAATTTAACCTCGTAGAAAACATATCCCTTCTTATCCTGCGTCACCACGTCAAACTCACCATTTGTACGCTGCGCAGGATTGTCATAGTAATATTTTCCAATCTTTTCGATAACAGGGTCTATGTTTCCCAACAGATTCTGCCTGATAAGATACTGCTTGCAGATTTCCTCAAATTTGTGAGGAACGTAATATTCTTCAAAATCCTTCTCAATATATTTTTTATAAAATATTTCCGGATCCATTATATTAAGCTGAGAGGCATATTTAAAAATGTATCTAAAATAGAAATTTGAAAGATTATCGCATATATAATAACCTGTTTTCTTTTTGTTTGTTTCATCATTTATTGGTGCTTGTCTTTCTACAACTTCCATCCTTATCAGCTTATCAAGAACGTCCACCAATGTTGGTCCGCTAGAAACATGTGACTGAGATAAAATGTCACTATATTTCGAAAAACCTCTGGAAAGTGCATCAAATACTTCATTTGCATTTACAATCTTGGAAATTTCTGCACCAAGGTACATCGTAACCTCATTTTCAAGACGAGCACCTGAAGAAGCAATAAGATCAATAATATTATCTTTTACACTTTTTCTATCATCTATTAGTCTGTTAAAATATGGAATCCCCCCAAATACTGAGTATATTCTTACCTTATCTTCGTCCGACATAGCAGGATAGAACAATGCTGATTCATAATAATCCATTTGCTTTAGGTTTAAGGCCAGATCTACTCTTCCAAACAATGGATTTGACTTTTCTAAGAGTGACTTCATGATATCCACGTATGAACCTAATATAATAAGCTTTAGTTTGCTTGTCTCCCTATATTTATCCACTAAAGCCTGAAGGATACTGTCCATTCCTTTAACATTTTCTCTAAGATATGGGTATTCATCCAATATGAGTATCAGATTTTCCTTTATCGCCAGCTGAAAAATGTAATCCAGAAGCTCTTCAATCTTATTATATCCTAACTTTGGCATGTCAAAGGTGTCGGAAATGACATCGCAAATGCTCGAAACATTACTTTCTTCTTTAACCTGCTTACACTCATAGTAAATGCTCCTTATAGCCGACTCTTTTATTGCCTGCTTCACAAGTTCACTCTTTCCAACTCTTCGTCTTCCATAAATGAGGCACATCCTCATTTCATCTGATCCTAATTCTTTTTTTATTCTATTAAGTTCCTTATTTCTTCCATAAAATGCCATATTATCAGACTCCTTTAAGAGAGATAGCTACTTTATTTAGCCAATTCGCTTCATTATTTTTATTCGGTCGCCGCCGACTCGGTCGCCACCGAATTAACTTTATAATACTATCAAACATTCACTTTGTAAAGTTCTACTCGGTTAACATAAAAATGGACCTAGGTCCCGGGGGCTATGGTCCATTTTTATGTTAACTACTGCAAGTCGCAGGTGCTCTTAATATATCCGATCACTTCATCAGTGAGGAAGTAATCTTCATGTTTAATTCCATTAAAAATCTTTAAATCTGCGTTCTCATAACACGCTGCCAGCTTCTCCTGAAGCTCTGCGCTAAGCGTCTTATCATCATATGATTCAATGATAGTAACCGGGCAGCTGGTATTCTCTGCGTACAGGTCTACCCTGATATTATTTTTTATAAATATTTGAAATGGTCCCCAGAAAATGGGTATTATCTTGTTATACAAATCCGCGCATGTGCGATATCCCGAAGCAAGCACCAATCGGTCGCATTTTCTTACACTTGCCAGATATGCTGCCATCCCACAGCCATAGCTATGGCCCATAACAATTATTTTCTTTCCCGGATATTTCGCCGCCGCATAATCATACAATTCCTCAGCAGACTTTTGCATCGTTTTAAGGTTCATTTTCCCTTTGCTTTCTTGTGTTCCATAATAATCCACCGAAAGAAACGGGCAGTCAAATCTCCCGCCATACATTCCGACCGAATTATATGCCACATAAAATGATCCCCCAAAAAACAGTATCACTTTATCGGCCTCCACATCCAGGTTGTAACCGTAACCTGTCAAAGAGTCATTTATCTCTAGCTTCACTGGGCTGTATTTCACGTCCTTAAGCTGCCTGTCGCCCTTATAAAATGAATATGAAATGAATTGCATGACCGCATCTGAAGCAAAAAATGTTACCAGCACCCACATCACAATTTTTAATATCACATATAACGCGCTCATTTTCTTCTCCTTTGTTTTCATCCCAGTAACTGCTTTGCCTCCTGACACCACTCCAAATATGCCTCGTAACTCTTCACTCCAAATGAAGCTGTGAGATAAAAATACAAATGGTCCTCTTCACTCAGTTTATCTTTTAATGTCTCGCAATACTTCTTCAGGATCATCAGCTCTTTTTCAATCTTTTTTTCAAAAGCCTCAATGTTACGGATAGCCACCGCCTTCCCCACATTGCCACCAAAGAATAATTTTAGTAATGTTTCATACTTTAATTCATTTACGACCTGTTCTTCTTTGAGCCATTCCTTAAGTACTTTCTTTCCAGTGCTAGTAATATGATAGCTGATCTTTTCCCTTCCACCTTCTGTGGCAGCCTTTTTTTGGATCATCCCGCTAGCTTCCATATCCTTTAATGCCGGATAAATGTTACCAAAACTTCCCTTCCAGAAAAAACTTATCGCTCCGTCAATTCGCTTTTTTATATCATATCCCGTTAGATCTTCATGACTTAGTAATCCAAGAATCACCATATCTATTTTTCTTTCTCTTGCCATATATAGCCCCTCAATATTATCTATATTAAATTATCCCCTTGTTATACCAGTATTTCTAATATATCATTTTGATATATTCATATATTATTGTAATATCATTTTTTATATTATTAATCAACCCCTTGACATTTATCTAAAACAATTTTATTATCCATTTAGATGTTTATCTAATCGCAATACAGATATTTAATACGATGAGTAATTAAATAATTTTAATATCCATACCATGCCTAAGTCTGCACTCACATATATCCCAAGCCCACTGGCGTTTTTAAGGATATCACTTGACTGCACACTCATATATTTCACGATATTTCTTAACTGCCCACAGGCATTTTAAGTAAATCATCTGACTGCACGCTCGCGTTTTAATGGATATTAGTTGATTGCACGCTCGTAAATTTTAAAATTAACTAAGAAAGGAAACTACGACTATGGAACAAACAAACTTATTTTTTGATTTTTTAGATACTCGTAAGAAAGCTGTAGAGGAAGAGGTTGCTTCACTTGCAGCAGATGGAAGAAAAGATGAAAGTAACATTTTAAAGGCCAAGGCTAATATCTACGATATCAGCAAGGCGGTATATAATGTGGCTCTTAAATCTAATGGTGAAAATAAAATCGCGGCTGCATTTCCACCTGCTTTTGAAAAGATTACCTCTCAGTGGAGCAAGTCTCTTGAGGCTGCAAAGGTCCACGAAGACAGCCATAAGATTTTAATCGAGGAAAGCAAGATGGCTGCTGTTAGTGAAATAACAAAAGAATTTAATGAGATTTTCAACTTATAATTTAAGTCAGATATATTATATGCTAGCTGATTTATCTGATTATTTGTATTATATACTGGCTGATTTATTTGCTCAGTTGTATTATATTTTGGCTGATTTATTCATTTGCTGATACGTTTTTTATTATACGAAAAGAGGTAGATTTATGACTGAAAACCAGGCTATTACCCTGTTTAAATGTCTCGCGGACAAGTCCCGCATCCAAATTTTAAAGACCTTGATGGAAAAAGATATGTATGTCTCTTTGCTTTCGGAAAGACTTTCATTAACCCCCGCCACGGTATCATTTCACTTAAAAAAGCTGATGGACGCTGGGGCTATCACTTCCAGGAAGGAACAGTATTACACCATTTATTCTATTAATGATGAGGTTTTTAATGTCTCAATCCTGGATATTTTAAAGGAAAAGTCCGAGGAAATGAACCTCCAGCAGGAGCGTGACAATGCCTATAGAAAGAAAGTTATCGACAGTTTTTTTGAATATGGAAAATTAAAGAGTATTCCAGCGCAGCGAAAGAAAGAGCTGATCATTTTAGAGGAAATCGCAAAGGCTTTCGAGCCAGGTAAGGAATATAGTGAGCGCGAGGTAAACATCATCATTGCCGATTTCCACGATGATTTCTGCACCATAAGAAGAGACATGATATCAGAGGGACTTCTTAAAAGAGAAAATATGAAATACAGGAAAGCCTAAAAAAAGCTCTTGCCACTGCTCAATGTGGTTGACATAAAAATGGACCATAGCCCCCGGGACTATGGTCCATTTTTATGTTAACTTCTCGAGTTATAGTTCTCCGTAATCCATATCCATTGATAAAGCAAATTCCACATCCGGATATTTATATTGCAGGTCGTTTATTATATCCTTAAAAACGGCCTGTCTGCTTGGTGCATCAAAACTTATAACCACATCGAAACGGATGGAGTTATCATTTTTACTGTAGAAAAATCCATGAAGCTGCTTTACAAACTCATGAGAAAGAACAATTTCCTCTATCTCCTTTTTAAGAGATTTTACCTTCTCATCCTCGGTATTGATAGAATAAACTCCAACAGCAGTAAGGATCACACCGTGTTTCTTGTAAACCTCTTTCATTATGCTTCTTGTCAGCTCATCCAGCCTGGTGATGGAACATTTGTCATCCACCTCTACATGAATTGAACCATTGTAAGTTTCAGGCCCATAATTATGAAGTATCAGATCGTATGCCCCTTTTACCTCGTCAAATGATACTACCGTCTTTTTAATATCCTTTATCAGCTGCACGTCTCCCGGCTCACCGATGAGATTTGATATTGTTTCGGAAAGCATCTCAAATCCAGCTTTTAAAATCACAAGGGATATAACAGCACCCAGATATGCCTCAAGAGATACGCCCGCAAATGTAAATACCATGGCAGCCACCAGCGTTGCTGAAGAAATTACCGAATCCAAAAGTGCATCTTTTCCCGAATTTACAAGGGAAGAAGAATTTACCCTTTCTCCGGTTTTTTTTACATAAAGTCCCAGTCCTATCTTTACCAGCACTGCCACACCAACGATAATCAGTGAAACTATTGAATACTCCGGTTTCTCCGGTTTAAAGATCTTTTTTAATGATTCTATGAATGATGTCAGCCCTGCGTAAAGCACAATGATTGCTATCACCAGGGAACTTAAATATTCTATTCTTCCATATCCAAAAGGATGTTTTTTATCCGGCTCGCGGCTTGCCAGCTTTGTGCCGATAATAGTAATCACGGAACTAAGCGCATCCGACAGATTGTTTACTGCATCAAGTACAATGGCGATGGAATTACTGATCAATCCTATTGCTGCTTTAAATCCGGCCAGAAATACATTTGCCAGAATCCCTATCACGCTTACTTTTACTATGACTTTTTCTCTGTTATTTTCCTGTTGCATATTAATATCTACTCCCTGATCCTCGAACTAACGTTAACATAAAAATGGACCACTGCCCCCGGGACCTAGGTCCATTTTTATGTTAACTATCTAACAAGCGATATAAAGTTCTTTATATCATCTATTTCAGCCTGAACTTTTTGCATTTCTTTATCGTAATCCAGCTTTCCTACTGCTGCGCTTGAATCAAAAGCATTATTTCCCGGCTCGTTAAAGGCAAGAACTATTTTATTTCCCACTACGTTCATCGCAACGCTCTGATGCTTTCTGCATAATTCCTGCAAATGTTCCATAAAATGTGGCGTTATAAGGTAAAATGCATCTTCCCCCACCGGTGAATATACATCAAATTCTTTATTAAACTGCACATTCTCCAACTGGACTTTATCCTTTTTTTGCTTCTTAATGCTTTCTGACCTTTCTTTAAATTTCCTGCTGAATACTGCAACCTGTGATACCAGCTTTTCAGGGAAACTAAAGACCATCATTCTTCCATCAAAATATGTCTTTGAATAGTTATTGTCATCTGAATTATCTACATATCTTACGCAAACCTGAGAAACTTCAAAATCAATATCCTTATAACTTGCTTTGATATAGTCCTCGGAATGAAATGTATTTCCCATTTTACAAAGTTGAAAATCTCTTACATAATTCTCAGAAAATCCATTTTCTGGTTCATAAATGACATTTTGAAAATTGTTAGCTAATGGCTCACGAACGAAGGCTTCCTTATAAAGTCCTTTCATCTCTTTCTGTGCTTTTGACATTTTTAGAAATGCTATAACGATCACTGCTATTCCTACTGGTGGAAGGAAAAGCAGAAGCACTCCGACCATAACAAGAAGCATTGATTTGAAAACTTCATTTCTTTTTTCCTGCAATCTCTCTGCCGCTGAGCTTGTAGATTCCTGCGAAGTGTATTCGGCGTTATACACAGGGGGTGACATTTCTTTTGAAGTGTACCTGGCATTATCCCCCGCTTTTATATTAAATGTATTATCAGTTTCATTTTCGTAATTCATTTTAAGCCCTTCTTTATGCTATAAGATATGCTATTTTACCATATTCTCTATAGCTTTTGCATAATCACTGGCGTGGTTTAATGAAAATTCCCCATGATACATATCATTCATTATCATCATCGGACAACGAATAGTTTTAGAAATCAATTCTGCGGACTGGATTATTTCCGAATTCTCCTTAGATCCAACATAAATCCTTACAATGGCCTTTGTTTTTCTTACAGATTTCTTAAGGGTATACGAACTGTTAGCCTTAAGGAATTGTTTCATGTCATGCTTTGAAATGGCACAACTATCCCTGTAATAATCATCAAACAGCTCATCTTTAATATGCAAAGCATCAAACTGTTTTCTTGCAAAACGCTCATATTTTATTAGTCCATAACTAAGATTTAAGGCTGTACCGATCAGCGCATTGGTAAGTTTGGATGGAATAACTACCGCACTCTCTACAATAGCAAATTTACAGATGTCACTTCTTTGAGATAACATTTCCAGAAGGATCTGTGCCCCAAGAGAAAGACCACCTATGAATAAGACTTTTCCACCAAGATACTCATCAATAAATTCTATTATCTCCTCGGCGTTGTCCTCTATTGAGCTAAATGGATTGTCGCTGTCCGCATGTCCATCAAGAATAGGAAGGATAATATGGTATTTGTTTTGAAGTATCTCCGCTACTTCCTTGTAATTCCACCATGAAAGCCCACCACCATGAAGCAAAATTATAGAATGTTTTTTGCCAAATCCATATTCTCTATATTTCATAAAAATTCCCCCCTTTATGAAAAATACTACATATTAAATAAACCCTTCACCAAATTTCAGATCTGCCTTCACTACAGATCCAAGTGTTGCCTTCCTCCGAAGCCATGTGATTCCTTCACTACAGATCCAGATGCTGCCTTCCTCCGAAGCCTTCATTTTTAAGCTCTGACTCAAGATAGTCGTATGCCTTTGGAACAACTTTAATAAGATTTAAAGGCATCGGAAGACGTTTCATTCCCTCTACCGGAATCTTCTTAACTTCGATAGCTTTAAGATATTCCTCTGAAAATGGCTCTATCATATAAGCCTCTCCCTCTACCTGAAGTCCCTTTAATTTTCCAAATCCGCTGAAGGATTCAAATATCGCGATTCCTACTTTCTTATTGTCTTTAAGACATTTATACTTTAATCCGCCTTCAGAAAGAAGATAAAATGCTCCATCAAAAAACATATACTCAATAGGAGTATTTCTTACCATGTCAGCATTTGCTGTAGCTAATGCACAGGTGTTATGTCCCTGAATAAACTTCTCAATCCTTTCCTTTAAAGCATCATTTTCCATAGCAACTATGCCCTTGTCTCTTTCAATCCACACATTAGCTGCCTTGTCATAATCCATTTCCCACATAATTTTTCTCCTTTTTAATTGAGCTATATCATTTTAGTTTACATAAAAATGGGCCAATGCCCCCGGGACTATGGCTCATTTTTTAGTAAATGACATCTATATCTTCTTTAATATCATACTCCTGCTTAAATAATTCCAGATCGCTGCTATTTCTTATGAGCATCACATCTGTAAATTCTTTGGTGTGCACATTGATAAAACCTGCCACCTTCTCACCGGTACAAATGCTTGCTCTTATCGCAGGTTTTTGATTTTCTTTATCATATGATTTAAATGATTTTAATGTAGCTTTTTTTTTAAAGAATCCCATCAACTTACTTTTCTCCCCCCACAATATACTCCTGGCTGCTTTTAAATTTACCATATCTTTCAAATACAATTCCAGCCGGTGTCATTTTAGAGTATTTTCCAAATTACAATTTTTTAGAACAGTTTCAATTTCATTTTTTAATATATGCTTCCGTTAGTGAAATATTAAAATATCTTCCGTTATGATGATCATACTCAAATATCTTTTGTTCACCATTCCATATTCTTATCTCACTATTTTTAACAGATACTTTATATCCTCCCGCAGAGGCTTCATCACCCCTTGAACCAAATTCTTTAAAACCATCAGGCAAAATCTTCTCAATATTATAGTCAATGTATAAGTCAAACTGCCTGCATTTATCACCCTTAACAGCATAAGCAAAGTCTTCACCTGATCCGATGGTACCATTTCCACTGGAATGAAGAATAAGAATCATATCACTGTTTTTAACAACCACTAAGTCTCTTATCACTCTGCTTGATATAAAGACAATAGGAAAAATAATCACCAATGCGATAATAATATTACAAGCTTTATCGAAACCGAATCCATTTTCAAGCTGTCCGCTGTGTTTGACCTTCTTTACAATATTGATCACTATGGATATTATATAAACTGCGCCGCTTACGACTCCAGCCAGATAAAACAAAATAAGTATAAAATCTAATCCTACATTTAAAACCGGGCCTAAGACAAGAACATCAATGAATAAATATGCAAGACATATAATTATCAATATTATCATTTTCCTGGCAACATTCGGGTTTTTGTTTAAAATTGAAATAAGCATTACTGGTATCGAAAATAAGATTAAAAATAATGCTACAATATAAATTCTGTATTTTATCAGCATTTTTCAAAAAACCTTTCTTAACAATTCTTAGATATCTCAAGTATGTTACATATCTTTCATATCTTAAATATCTAAAACGCCTTACATATTTTCACATTTTTTCATATCTGAATTAATTTTAACATAAAACGAGCCATGAGGACAGCCTGATTAACATAAAAATGGACCATAGTCCCGGGGGCAGTGGTCCATTTTTATGTTAACTAAATTTTATTCCTGCCGGCTTTCACCTGTACTGTAGTCTATGCTTATCCCCGGCTGCACGTTATATATAAAAACGTGGAAACACACACCTGCCCCATTATCTTCAACAGAATAAGCTTCCATTTCAACGCCTCTTGAAATCAGTTCATCACCTTTAAAATATGGCGTTACCCGGTAAAGAACATGAGAATCATTTTCTTCCAGATATTTCATCACCTTTTCCTCAAATGGCAGCATGCCATTTACATTAAAATACCTCGTCCCCGTTATTAGATTACGCTCATTGGCATTCTGCCCCGACAGCCCATAGGCCACAAGATGGCACCTGTTGTAGAGATATGGCGGATTTGATTCAACTACCCCCGGATATTTAGCCTGCTTCCAACCGCTAGGCTTGATCTGACCAATCGGTCCTCTCTTTTCTTTCGGCATCATGCTTTTGTCCAGCAAAACATATGCCCCTCTGCATCTCCCCAGAATGTCTTGCTCATAATATTCCTCGCCCGTTTTTTCCTCTAAATCCCGCTTTGAAAATTCCGGAATATTATTATTAAGCTCCACATAAATGCTACCGCTATATTCAGATATCATTTCCGGATGTTTTTCTACCAAACTGCCTGAAAATGAATCTTCCCTATTTTCATCCTTCAATAATCCAATTGAATCTCCTGCATCTTTCACATTTTCATCCTGCAGGAGGATAGTATCTTTGGCTCTTTCTTTTTCATTTTCTTTGTAATATTCCTTCGCCAAAGCAAAAGAAAGTAGCATAAGTATTAACGTTATGCTACTTCTATGTATCACTTTTATTCTTTTGTATTTACGTTTATCTCTATTGTTGCCCATAACGTCCCGCCTGCTTTTATTTTGCATTCGCTACATAAAGAAGCTTTTTTGAATTCTTTATTTTTTTAGTCTTTTCCATTTTATCAGCAGAAATTGTTGCTAAAAGAATAACTATATTTGCAGTTAAAGCTCCTGTAAAGTCTGCTCCGCTGTATAATGCCTTTGCCTGAATAGATTCTAACACAAATCCAACAAGAATAGCTACAAGTGTGATTGTTAAAATTTTGATTGATTTTTTCATGATCGTTATCTCCTTTATAATAAATGTATTTTTGTTTCATTTGTTTGTTTCACCTTACATGTACATAATATAAAATCCTAAGAATTAAATCGTCATTTTAACATTACGCAATCTTACATTTCTGTAATCATAAATTTTAATTTGAAAGACTTCACGATATGTATATCCTACCAAGCCTCCCCATAAAAACAATCTCCTCACCACATAGTTAACATAAAAATGAGCCACAGCCCCCGGGACTATGGCTCATTTTTATGTTAACTTAGTATGAGTTATCTCGCGCAATAAATACTGATTGCTTTTGAGGCAAATACGCCTGTGCCCTCGCCACCAGCTTTATCGATATTATCTCTCATTTCACCCTCTGCAGCATAGGATTTGCCAAGCCCTGAAAGGATCTCATTTGTACAGTTATACATATTCTTAGAAATGAAATTCTGAAGCTTTTTAACCTGTTTTTGAGGAATTTCATCAGAAGGATCCATTTCCTTCATGCCTCCAAACTCAGTGAAGATAAGCATAAGGTCCTTCATCAGGTTCTTATTATCCGCGTCAGTCCTGCCCTTGCTTTTTTCTTCATATTCTTTATAAGCCTCGGTATTTCCCCAGGTTTCCTTTGCCTTTTTTGCATATTCATCTATTTTCTCTTTATCAAATGCTGTAAAATCCATAACTTTATTAACTCCTATCTCTTTTATTCCACGAGCCAGATTAAGAAGATTGTCGATGTGTTCTCTCTTTAGCGTCAGAAGTTCTATCTGCTGTTCCACCGCCTTTTTCTTATCGAAAGAAGGACTATCAATGATTTTTTTTATATCCTTTAAAGGAAATTCCAATTCTTTGAAAAGAAGTATCATTTGTAATCTTTCAATGGCTGCATCGTCATACAGTCTGTAGTCTGCGTCAGTATATCCTGCAGGTTTTAATAAGCCTATACTGTCGTAATACTGGAGGGTGCGTATACTCACTCCCGAAAGCTTACTTACTTCATTTATCTTCATCATATCCGTTTCCTCCTTGAGAAAATCACATTAGGCACGCCATTTTAGTTTACATAAAAGTGGACCATTGCCCCCGGGACTATGGTTCACTTTTATGTAAAGCTTTGCCTCGTGTAACTTTAATATAAACTATTACGTAACGTAGGAGTCAACAATTTTTTTTACTCAAATTTACTATTATTTTTACTCAAATTTACTATAATCAAACTCAGTTATTTTAGGAGCATATTCATTCGCTTCGTTATATTCGCTGTAAATATATAATCTCTTTTCTTCCCTGTTCCACTTTATTTTACTATAGTAACCCCAAAGTGCTGCACAGCTGTCATCCTCATCATCAAATTCATTATCCGGATAAAACCTGCCATAACTTGCTTTAAAATCCGCAATCCAGCAATCTATTGCATCTTTCCATCCACCATTATTAGTATTCAACTTCTGGGATTTTGTCTGCATAAAATGAGCCAGATCTGTCTGCCCCAGTCCCCAGGTAGTATCGATATGATAATACTTTCCCTTTATCCTGACTATGGACCAGCAATGCCCATTATTAGAAACAGTTCCCGCATCAACACCCGCCTGAGTCAGAAGATAGACGTATGTCTGTGCAAATTCTCCGCAAATTCCGCTCTTATTTTTTAATACATGCATCACCCCGCCCCATACAGAAGAATCTTCGTAATAGTAAAAGTTGTCCTGAAAATAAATATACAAAGCTAATGCCTTTTCAAAATCGGAATAATCATCCTCGAGAACTTCATTTAAAATCTTCTCGGTTTCATTTTTTTGTACCTCGATTTTTTCTTTCAATTCTTCCGTTGAGATTTTATAAGTAAAATGTACCGTACCACCTTCTACTTCCTTATCCCATGGCATATCCAGCCACTCACCCACAGCAGGCAGATTATCCGGTATAAGAACATAATAAATGTAGCTAAATACCTCTTTATCAGGACATTCAAATTCTGTGCGTCCTTCCAGCAAAGCATCGATAAAACCATTCCAGTATTTTTCAATATCTTCAATACCGCATTCCTTTTCAAGATTATTCATAGCTCTCAAATTAAATGTATAATGGCTTTCTTTCGTTTTTGCCTGTTTTATAGATGTATAGTTTGCAAAATATTCCTTAAGACTCTCCTCAGTCTCATGATTTATAGCTTCATTTTTTGAAGTACCTCCCCCATTAATATTACTTGCATCAATTCCCGTTGCCGCACCTTTTGTGGCGTCATTTTCACTGGTCTCATTACCGCTTGTCTCTTCAGTCTGACTGGCTGCAGTACTCTGCTCATTATTTCCCTTATTACCCGCTTTACACCCAACTAACGTTGACATCACAATACCTGTACATAGTATTGCCGCCAAAAGTTTTTTCCTCATAAGTATCTCCCTTTTTTTATGATATTCGATTCTATCTTATTTTTTCATTTTATTTATTAATTCTTTCTTAAAAAAATCTGTAAATAATCTATATTTTACCCCTCACAAAGTTGACATAAAAATGGACCACAGCCCCCGGGACTGTGGTCCATTTTTATGTTAACTTATTATATTTATGGCTGTATATATAATTCCGGATTTACAGGCCCCCTATTTACCCAAACTTCAAAATGAAGGTGCGGTCCAGTTCCTACTCCTGACTCTCCAACATACCCTATAACCTGCCCTGCTGAAACATTATCACCTTCAGAAACTGCATAACCTGACATATGCTGATACAATGTGCATAACCCATTTCCATGATCGACAATTATATAATAACCTCTTGCATCATTATAGGCGGTTGTAGACACATAGCCTTCACCTGCAGCAACAATTTCTACACCATAATCTCCAGATATATCTATACCATTATGATATCTGGATGCCTCTGGACAGTCTTCAACATATCTCGGTCCAAATGGCGAATCTACCTGATGCCATGAAGGACAAGGCCAGCAACATATTGTTCCGTCTCCTTTTATTTCAGGTATATATGTATCATCTCCACTTTCTGCAGCTTTAACTCTTGCTTCTGCTACTTCCTGCCTCTTTTTTTCTACTTCCGCCTGTAACGCAGCAATTTCAATTGTCTTTGCCTCAATATCTGCATCAAGATCATAAATAAGACCATTAGTTTCTGATATCTGACTCTCATATTCCTTAAGCTTTTCCTTTTTTTCATCCTGAAGTCCCTTAAGTTCTTCCTGTTCAGCTTTATTTTCAGCCTTAATCTCTTTAATATCTTTCAGTTTTTTCTGCATTTCTTCTTCACCAGTTGCAATTTCCTGTTTTATTGCCATTAACTTATTAAGCTGCTCCTGATCAAAAATGGATACCTGTTCAACGTATTCTGACTGATTAACAAAACCGTCAAAATTCTCTATTTCAATAAGAGCCTGTATATAATCAATATCTCCATTTTCATAAGCATACTGCATACGCTTTTTCATAGATTCATACTGGTTTTTCTCCATGATATATGCATTCTGAAGTTTCATTTCAGTAACAGCAAGCTGAGCCTGTATCTCATTTTTCTTATCATTTAATCCTTGAATCTTTGTTCTGCACGCTCCAATCTAATCATCCAGCTCCTCTATATCAGAAGTCGTATCTTCAGCATTTTTATTAAGGCCATCTAACTTTTCTTCAGCCTCTTTCTTTTTTTCTTCTGCCTGCTCTTTCTCTTTTTTTGCATCATCAATATCATCCGCCTTAACAATTGAAAGATCATTTTTATAAGTCATTCCCACTGGTAATACTAGTGATGCAGCGAGTATCAGACTTATTGTTTTTAACCTTCTTTTCCTACACATTTTTTCTCAAACCTTTCATCTTTTTTTAACATTTAATATTATTCCGTAACATTTTTTAACATTTCTTAACATTTATGTAACATGTCATACACTATATTACATATTATGTAAATACCCAAAAAAGGCACCTGCTACTAAGCAGATGCCCCTTCTAATCCTAATTATTCTATTATTGCTCTTAATTATTCTATTACTGCGCGATCTAATGCTTCTGTATGATCCTTTGTTCCAACGAAAACTTCGTTTGAATATGGATTCTTACCGATTCTTATAGCATTTCTGATTATCACTGCTATGCAAAGAATATTTATCGCAAGAGCCATCATAGCCACAAACCCCTGCATTGAAGGGTCTGCTGTAATACCCATTTCTGCCATAGCCTGATTTGCTGCGATTGTCTTACCCTGACCGGCATTGTAGATTGCAATAGCCTTGTCATAAAGTGTCATAGTTGAAATACCAGCTTCTGTTGCTCCCTTATAAACACGTGGAAGAACAGCCGCAAACTTTCCGCTGAGCTGGAAAAGTGGAACTACCTGAGCCCACATGCACCAGATTGCAAGTGTGTTGGCACGGTTCTGGATCCAAGCCCCCTTGTTCCAAAGTGCATTTGCAAATGTTGGAGCAAGAAGAAGTGCTACACCGCAATACCATGTATGAGTTGGAAGGTTAAGATATGTATACTCAAAATTCCATACATCATAAGCTAAAATGAACCAGATTGTCATATCAGGCCAAAGCATGTCTGACTGATTCTTGTCCTTTGATGTATAAAGGTGAACACAGCCTGTCATACAGAAAATGTTGATCATTCCGGCAATGGCATTTACTACATTCCACCATCCGCCGTAAATGAATACGCCTTCATTTGAACACCACCAGGCACCTGAGAAATCGCCTGTAATTTTATATGCTGCAAGCGCAGATTCCATATCAGATACATTTGCGATCATGATATTTGCAGCAACGATAAACCATGGCCACCATTTAAACCATTTTTCTTTACCGATGCCCCATTTATACTTGATCATCATGAAACCTACGCATCCAATATCAGCTGCATAAAGTTTAAAGTAATGGAACCATCCATCCATATAAGCTACTGTTGGATTTGACGCACCTCCGAACATATTGAAGTGTGCAAAAATAAAATAAACTGTAAGAATTGCCGGGATGATAACAAAAATTATCATACCTCCCACCTTGGTACGACGACCAAGCTCATTCATTACAATAAGACCGGCAAATACAAGGCACCAGCCAAGAATCTGCCATAAATTGGTAATTTGGAAAAACATTTACCCGCCTCCTTGTTTTTTCATTGAAAAATGAAAGAAACGCCTTTTCATTTTTCAGTTTTTATTATAAAAAATATGGCGGATAATAACAATATTCTATCCTACAAAAAACAACTGAAAAAACATTAAAAATAACCAAATCAAATCTCGTTTATCTTTTTTATGCTGTGATATATCATGGCAAATGTAAGCCCCAGCGCAATCATTATCGGCCAGCCCCAGACAGTGGCCGTCACCTTCCAATTTGGATAAAACTCATATCCGCGGTTAAACTTCTCATACATTGAAGCAAATACCACCTTTATTCTCCAACAAAATAATCCTGCTGTAATAATATAAACAAGCTAAAAAAATAATCCTGCTGTAATAATATAAACAAGCTTAAAAAATAATCCTGCTTGTTTAACTTTAAGCAACTCATCTCAAATAAAGCCTATAAATAAAATGAATAACAGCATCCCCTTAAATTCTTCCAAATAATTCTTTATCCAGCCAGAATTTCCTTTAATTCTTCCAGATATTTCTTTATTCCGCCAGAATCCCCTTTAATTCATCTATTGAAAATGTATACTCAGTATTACAGAAATCACAGTTAAGTGTCACTGGATTTCCTTCTTCCACCATACTCTCTATTTCTTTCTTTCCAATACTTATAAGGGCTTTCTTTACTCTTTCCCTTGAACAGTTACATTTGTACTGAGTTGGTATCTTATCTTCAATCCTCATGTCATCTCCAAGGATTTCCTTCATCATTTCTTCAACAGATTTTCCTTCCTTGAAGAAATCTGTAACAGACTTAACCTTTCCCAATCTCTCTTCCAAAAGATTAACTGTTTCGCTTGATGCAAATGGAAGCAGCTGGATTATAAAGCCACCTGCGTGCTCAACAGTATTCTCCTTTGTCATTAAAACTCCCAGTCCAACCGATGTTGGAATCTGCTCACTGACTGCAAAATAATATGTTAGATCTTCTGCTATCTCGCCAGATACCAACTGTGTCTGACCTACATATGGATCCTTCATACCGATATCCTTTATCACTGAAAGTGATCCGTGTCCGATAGCACCACCAACATTCAGGTGCTTTGCCTCATTTGCAGGCAGAGTTACTATTGGATTATAAATAATTCCTTTTACGTTTGCACTGGCATCTGCCGTAACTGTAAGTCCCTTTGCCGGACCGTCACCTTTTATCTGTATCGTGATAAGGTCTGTATCATTTTTACACATGGAACCCATCATTGCTCCGGCTGTAAGAAGTCTTCCAAGCGCTGCTGTACATATTGGACTTGTTTCATGTATATTTCTTGATTCTTCACATATATTCTTTGTATATGCTGCAAAAAATCTCACCTCATCATTAAATGCTAATCCTCTTACGATATAATCTTCCATTTTTACCTCTTCCTCATTCTATTATATCACTAACCTTGAAATATGATCCCAGATCCCTATTCCCAGATTTATAAAGCCAAAACCTGTATTTACGATCCCTATTCCCAGATTTATAAAGCCAAAACCTGTATTTACAATCCATATTTAAAGATCTATAAAGCCAAAACCTGTATTTACGATCCATATTTAAAGACCTATAATTCCTGGTTCATAAATTTCTCCAGATCATCCCAGGACTTTCCATTTTCTCTGGCAACAACTATTATCCTGTCTGATTCATCATCGGGTCTATCTTTTGTATTTGCGTCATAAGCTTCGATAAAGACAAGCCCTGCTTCGTCCAGCATTTTCCTTATCTCATCCAAAGAATATGCCCTCTGGACATGGACTTCATCATGTCTTTCATATAGAGGCGGCTCACTAAAAACTTCATCAACATACTCCTCATCACCCTCTACAGCACTATCAAAAGCCCCTTCCTTAACGCAGTCCTCAGTCCTACTATCGTCAACATACTCCTCGTCACCCTCTACAGCACTATCAAAAGCCCCTTCCTTAACGCAGTCCTCAGTCCTACTATCGTCAGCACACTTCTCATCCTCAACCTTTAAGAATAAGGTAAGATAAAGGTTATTTATCTTATCTGCTTCATTATAGCGGTTCTCCCAGATAAAACTTACTTCATCTCTTACTTCTGCAATGGTATTATCTCCCACTGTCTCTTTATAATAATACTCGGTATGAAAGTCAAATATAAATAAGCCCTGAGGATCCAGATAATTATTTACAAGCTTAAAAACCTTAAGGAGATCATCCTTTTTTGTAATATAATTCAGAGAATCACACACAGAGTAAATGGCTCTCACCGTTCCATAAAGCTCAAACTCCCTCATATCCTGATTAAGATAAAGGATTGATGTCATTTCCTCCATTTCACTCTGGATCATAGAAAGCCTTTCCTCAGCCACATCCAGCATTTCAGCAGAATTATCGATCCCTATCATATCATATCCGGATTTAAAAAGCCGCTCGGTCATCTGTCCTGTGCCGCAGCCTAATTCCATAATGATACCATCGTTAATCCCATCTTTCTTTAAGATTGAACAAATGAATTCTGTCCACTCGTCATAAGGAATGTTATCCATCAATTTATCATATACAAATGAAAAATAAGAATAAGAATTATCCATTCTCTCCTACTCCTTTTCCTTCCATTGCCTTATTTTCTGCTTCCTTTCTTTCTCTTTCCTGCTTTGAGAAAATGCAGCCGCAATAATTCTGTCTATAGAGATTATATTCTACTGAAAGTTCTATAGATCTCTTATATCCGTTTTTCTTCTTAAAATCACTATAAAGGAATTTTACATTGTCTTTAATATCAGAGCTCTTACTATTTTCTTCTTCAAGCCTCTTTCCGATCTCATTCAGCCACTCAGCATTTTTATAAGGACTTATTGAAAGGGTAGTAGAAAAATAATCATAGCCGTTATCTTTCGCATATTCAAATGTTTTCTTAAGTCTCATTTCATAACAAAGATAACATCTCTTTCCTCTTTCAGGAAGATTTTCTAACCCCTTAGCCATATCAAAGAAAATATCCGGCTGATAACCGCCATCAATTATCTTTACGTTACTGGCAAAGTCCGCTTCTTTAGTAAACCTTATCAATTCCTCATAACGCTTAATATACTCTTCTTTTTCATCAATGTTTGGATTGTAGAAAAATATAGTAATTTCAAAATTATGCTGGCTTAAGACCTCAAGGCAATGAGAGCTGCAGGGGCAGCAACATGCATGAAGCAGAAGCTTTTTCTTGTCTTCTTTATCAATTTTTTCTAATTGTTTTGCAAAATGAATATAATAATTTTCCATAAACCATCCGTATTTGTCTAATTTGTGGGTGACTTTGAGAGTTTGATATCCCATTTTGTAGGCATTTCCACCATTTTTGTTATTATTTTACAATTGACTTTGTTGAAAATATACAATATACTTTATTCATGAAAAGATGTAGCAACCTTGGTTGCATAAATTTTTAAATACCATTAGGTTAGGGGGCGGGCCTATGACAGTGGAACAGGCAGTTAAAAAATATAAATTGGAACCACTTAATGAGTTTATGGCAAAGCAAAAGGCAGAAGAACTTAATGTTGAATCTGTATTATATTCTAATGTTCAAAAGAATAAATTTGCTTATATTGTAAAGGACGGAGCTCGTGGTTATATGCTTTATAAAGACGAAAAAAGCTTATATACCAAGCTTTACAAAGGACTTAAGATGATTCCACTTGAGCCATAACAAACAAGATACACAGCTTTTTTCATATACTTTCCACTTCAGACCGGATATGTACCGCCAATGCATATCCGGTCATCTTTTATAATTGTAACCTGATTCTTGATCGTCTATCTGATGACTAATATCCCGTGACCACCTTTTGTTAGATGCTCATTTTATTCTTATAACGAGACTTTAAGAATGCTAAAAACTTCTCATCAAGATCAAGGATGTAGACACATTTCTTTTTTCCATGATCTGCATATACTGCATAATATTCTACTTCAGGATCCTGCTCTGTGCAGTCAACTTTACTCAGATCAGCCTTGATCTTAAGATCATTTTTTACAGCAGGGTCACTCGCCTTTCTAATAGACTGAACTTCTTCTGTCTTTACAGTTGCGATCACTTTTCTTTTTTCCTTGGCAAAGATCTTTGCTATTTCAATGTCGCCACCGATATAGATATATTCGAATTCTACCTTTAATCTCTTTGCAAGATAAAAGATTATGAAACCACCTGCTATAATAATTGGAAATAAAACTGGATAAAGGAATACTGTTGCATAAACTCCAACAAGTGTTAACAGCATCACTATAGCTAAAACAAAATACTGTGAATTAGCAGGTTTTCCATTTACTGCTCTTTCGCAGTACTGCTGCTCACCAACATGAAAAACTGGTCTGTTGTCAGTTCCATTCTCTTGCTTTTCCATTAATCATTTCCCTCCGTTTTTTCATTCAATTTTTTCATAGCCGGACAATTTGCGCATCCTTTTGACTTACCTTCTGTCTCTGGACTTGCAACTCTTCCCGTCATAATATCTTTATAAGCATAGTTATCAACTGTCTCTAAAAGAGCAATAGCCTGACAGGCAATTCCCTGTCCCTCGCCTGTAAAGCCAAGTCCTTCCTCAGTTGTTGCTTTAATATTAATCCTATCAATATCAAGATAAAGTGCATCAGCAATGCGCTGTCTCATTTCTCCAATATATCCCGCCATTTTAGGGCGCTGGGCAATTATCGTTGCATCTATATTTCCGATGATATAATTTTCTTTATCAAGAATATCTCTTACACATTTGAGCAGCTCTATAGAATCCGCTCCCTTATATTTATCATCTGTATCTGGAAAATGTTTCCCGATATCTCCTTTAGCTGCTGCCCCCAGCAGCGCATCCATGATAGCATGTAAAAGACAGTCCGCATCTGAATGACCCAGAAGCCCCTTCTCATATGGAATCTCAACTCCACCGAGAATAAGTTTTCTATCTTCTACTAATCTATGGACATCATAGCCCATTCCTATTCTCATATAAACCATGAATGATCCGATCACAAATTACTTATGATAAGATCAACTTTTTCCTTTCTAAAATTTCCTTACTTAAACCACTATATACTATACATTAATTGTATAGAAAATTAAAGCTTACTTATCCATTATTTAAGAAGATATTCCAGCTCTCTATCTATAGAACCTGTAATATGGATTCCTTCCGGAAGATATTCCTCCGACTTAAGATGTCCCTTTTCTCGAAGCAGCTGTACTTTTGAAGCTTTGTCATAAGGAAGCACCATATCAATTTCTACACTTCCCTCATGAAGAGTCTCTCTGATCTTTGCAAGAAGAGTATCAACTCCTTTTCCAGAAGCCGCAGACATATAGACTGTATCTTCCTTCTTAAGTCCCAATTCCTTAAGAGGCAGTTTTTCTTCTATATCAGATCCTGCATTTCCATCTAAAATATCGATCTTATTAAATGCTGTTATCCTTCTTATTCCTTCAATTCCAAGATCACCTAAAGTTTCATTTACTACTTTAAGCTGATTTAAAAGATCCGGATCAGACGCATCACCAACTATAAGGATAAGATCTGCATATTCAGCTTCCATAAGAGTTGTTCTAAAAGCATCCACAAGAAAATGTGGCAGCCTGCGAACAAATCCAACAGTATCAGAAAATAAAACTTCCTCACCATCCTCATATTTATATTTACGTGTAACCGGATCAAGTGTGGCAAAAAGTTTATCCTCTGAAAGAACACCTGCATCTGTAAGTCTATTAAGAAGAGTTGATTTACCTGCATTGGTATATCCCACTATCGCAACAGTCTTGATAGATCCTTCCAGCCTCTTTTTTCTTGTATTATGCCGGCTCACATCCTTTTCCTTAAGCTGACGCCTGAGCTCACTGATTCTGTTTCTTATGATTCGTCTATCTGTCTCGATTTTTTGTTCTCCGGGACCTCTTGTACCTATTCCACCACCAAGACGAGAAAGTTTCTTATAACTTCCTGAAAGATGTGACAGAGCATAATTCATCTGGGCTATGCCAACCTGTATCTTACCTTCATCAGTTGTGGCATGTAATGCAAATATATCAAGGATAAGCACTGTTCTGTCTATACATTTAACCCCCGTAGCCTCTGACAGATAATCTGCCTGAGACGGAGTCAGCTCATCATCACAAATGATAGTATCTGCTCCCGTAGCATCAACTAATTCTTTTAATTCCAGAAGTTTTCCTGATCCAATGTAAGAAGCATTATTAAATTTAGGAAGCACCTGGATTATCTCTCCAACCTTTTTAGCCCCTGCTGTATTGGCAAGTTCTTCTAGCTCATCTATGGAATTTCTTATATCAATGTCATTTTCTGTTGAAAGGGCACATTTTACAAGTATTACCTTTTCTTTTTCTTCCTTTGTTTCGTACATTATATCTACCTTTATACAATACAATTTCCGGTTCAAAACCACTTCCTCTACTATATCAGAATTAACGCAATTTTCATACCTTAAATAATGACATTTTAACACTTGAAGTAGTATACTGATGTTAGATTTTTATAAAATATTATGGGAAAATGATACGGAATAATATTTGTATTTATGGGTACTAGCTTATGATTAAAAAACTTAAAGAACTTTATTATAAACAGACATCTTTTGACGATAGAATGTTTTTTATCATTCTTATTTCTTCGACTGTGCTTTTAGTTTTTTCCACTTTATTTACCATATTTGAGAACATCAGTCAATATGCCATACTCCTTCTTTTAGGCGTTGACGTATGCTGCGTTGCGACATTTATAATAGCCTATGTTTTTCATAATATAAAAAAAGCAAAGTCCCTTCTTTATTTCATTGTTTTATTTGTATTCATACCTTTAAGTTTTTTCTTTAATGGTGCACTTAAGTCAGGAATGCCACTTTATATGCTGGCGGCAACCGCCATTATAGTACCTTCTTTGTCTGGGAAAAAAAGGATCATCATTTTTCTTACCATTACCTTTTATTATGTTGGTAATATAATCCTTTCCTATTACATTCTTGATAAAGATATATTATTTATCCCTAAGGTTACTCAGGATTATACAACTATTGACTATTCAATTTCTTTTATAATCTGTGCTCTCTTTATATATATCCTGATGTCTCTTATATTCAGAGCCTATAATAAAGAAAGAGCAAAGAACTTAGAAGCTTTAAAAGAGCTTCAGCGCGCCTCAACTCATGATGCCTTAACGGGTATTTCCAACAGAAGATTTCTCTATGATTCTTTAGAAGCTATGGGAGAAGATGTTTTTTCCCACTCCAATTATATAGCTATGTTTGATATTGATTTCTTCAAAAAGGTAAATGATACCTACGGTCATCAGTTTGGAGATAAAGCTCTTCGTATTGTAGCCGGAGAGATAAAACGCTTTACTAATGAAGACATTGGAGAGATAGTGGCCCGGTATGGTGGTGAAGAATTTATCTACTTCATGCATGCAAAGAATAACGATGAAGCTTATAAGCGCACCGACAAAATAAGATTCAATTGTGAAAAGTTAAAATGGGAAGAAAAAGATACTCCTATCACCATCAGCGGAGGTCTTATCCACTGTTCTGATTATACAGATCTTACCCACATGATGTCAGAAGTTGATTCCCTTCTCTATAAGGCAAAGTCCTGCGGAAGGAACTGCATTTGTAAGAAACTCTGATATTTACTGCTTAGAAAGTATATGACCTACAGTATCATTTAAAAAGCCATGGCACATATCACTATGCCATGGCTTTTCTTTACTCCTGTGCGCCTTAAGGCGTACATTTATAATGTCATTCCCTTATTATCAGAATTACCTGATTTTTCTGAAGAAGCAGGTGTTTTATCATACTTTGTTGAAAGACCTTCAAGAGTTCCATCTTCAAATTTCTTAAGAGGCTCTTTTAAGATCTTCTCAAGTCTTTCATCTTCTTCCTTCTGGATTTTTTTCTTCTTCTCCCACCAGTTCTTACCGATAAGGATCACCACAATACCGCCTGCTACAACAATAAGTGTTATGGAAACCTTGTGCTTATTTGACTTCATAACTGTCTGAGCCTTGCTTTCAGCCATGATCCTATTACCAGCTGCTGAAAGACCATATCCAAATGTCTTAGCCAGATCGTCCTCACTCCATTTTGAAAGGATATTTGACTCTATAACTTCAAATGATTCAGCATCTACTATCTCGCCAGTTCCATTTCCTGCCGCTGTATAGAAAACCTGTTCATTTCCAACATATACAAAGAGAAGATTACCTGCACAATCTCCAAAAAGATCATCATAAACTTTCTCTTCATAATTGTTAAAACCTTCATACTCTGACTTATTTGGATAATCATCCACTACATAGAGAAAAGGGTAAACACCTGTATCATTGTAGAATTCTGAAAATCCTGAAATGAGATATCTCTCATTTCCTTTATCTATATAAACCTCGCCCTCATATGGCGTACTGTCATCAAGATAATAACCCTTGCTTGAGTCTACAGCTCCTGTATACTTTGTTCTACCAAGGCCCTGCTTTGAATTATAACTCTTTCCATTTCCTTTGGTTCCACCAAAAGCTGCAAGAAGGATGAGAATTATAATGAACATTGAAACAGAAGTCAGGCAGCCTCCACATCCTGTTGATGAAGCCCCCCCTCTACGTCTTGGTCCTCTGTAATATGTAGGTCCACCATAATAGCCACCTGTTCTTCTTGGTCCTCTGCTGGATGGTCTGTAACTATTGTAGCTTCTTCCACTGCTGAAGCTGCTTCCACCTATACTTCTATGCCCAGAACTGTGACTGCTGGATCTAAAACTTGAACTTCCAAAAGAATGACTTCCTCCAGAACTTCTTCCTCCTCCAAATGAATGTGAAGATGAGTGGCCTCCACCACCTCCGCCTATTGAACGTGCCATTTTAAACCTCCCTAATTAAATACTTATTCTTCCCACACAACGTCTGATCCGTCGTCAACAAATCTTCCACCCTTATATACCTTATAAGCTGTGTAAATATTTGATAAACCAAGGACTGTCATAATAATTCCTATTATGATAAATACTGCATCTGCCACAGTTCCTGAAAGGAAGAATAATACAAATCCAAGTACTGCTGTTAAGATGTCATTTGCAATATATTTCATAAAGTCTTTATCTTTTCCTCTAAGCGCTTTCGCCTCAAAGATTCTTAAGATTGCGTTGATCATGATAGTAAGACCTACGATCATGATAACAAATTTTATCAGATCTCCAGGATTTGCAAGGAACATTATTCCCACTGCCAGGAGTATCACTGCAAAAATAACTGCTGATGGTACAAATGCTGCAATAAGCGAAAATCCAAGTACCACCGCTGCAACTATAAAAAATACACCTATAAGCTGAACCGCAAATGACAGAACGCCAGCTCTCTTAACTATAAAAAGTATTCCAAATAATATCATAAATATAGGAACAATAAGTGCTTTATTGTCTTTTTTCAAAAAATTGATCAAATTCTTATCCATTATCATTACCTTCCTTTAAAATTCCTATTTCTTTAAGTATCCGTCTGGTTGCATTTCCATCACAGGAACTAAGGTATTTCTCTTTAAATGCTTTCATACTTGCCGAATCTATTTCATATTTGCCGCTACTAATTATATCATATAATTCATTTTTATCTTTAACTATTTTTCCCGGCAATGTCTCGAGATCATTATAAAAACCTCTTTTTTTCTTATATTCATCATAGTCCGGAACATAGAAAAGCGTCGGCTTATCATATAACGAGAAATCAAATACAACTGATGAATAATCTGTAATAAGAAGATCTGCCACCGGAAATATATCTTCTGTCTTAAGGCACATATTATATTCCGGATAGTTCTTTCTTAAATGAGGATGAAGACTCACACATAAAAACCATTCATCCTGCATATCATTAAATATATCCACTATCCCGTCTTCAATGCCTATGCACTTTGGATCTGTTGCATTTCCAACAAACGAAGGCGCATAAAGACAAATCTTTTTTCCTTTTGCTTTAGGATATCTGAAATAGAAATTCTCTATCTTCTTATCATTCATCCTTTTATTATAATAAAAGTCTGTTCTGGCTATACCTGTCGCTTTTACATTTTCTTCTTTCAGTCTGAACGCTGACTGAAAGAACTGACTGCAATATGGTGAAGAAACAGTTACAAGATCAAAATTCTTGGCAGGTTCTCCCTTATAATACGAAGGAATATCATCCCCGGCATCATAACCCATCTTCTTTAAGGCCCCTGCCGCATGCCAAAGCTGGATTACTTTAGTCTCTTCTCTCTTATTGCAGGAAGAAACCGGTACGAAATAATTGGTTATAAAGACATATTCTGCCTCAGCATATTTTTTCATAAATGTCTTCATGAAACGAAATACCATGGCAGGTTTCATCTTTCTTATATCTCCAGTATAGATTTCGGGTCTGTATCCCAGCTTTTTCAAAGCCATATATACTGGTTTCATCTCATTTGATAAACCCTTCTGGTTTGAATCCGCAAAAAGGATCTTCCCTTTCTTAACCTCTGTATTCTTTTCATAATGCCTATATAATGCCGGCAAAATGCCTCGCTGCATAAGCATCTTAATTTGATCTTTCGTTTTTTTATCCATGTCTTAATGTAATATACTCTGATTCTTTGTTTGAATCCATCTGATAATTCCTAAAATATTACTCTTCAGGAAGGAAATCGTTCACATCAGCTTCATTATTTTTTGTTTCCTGTGCCGAATTTCCATCTTCTGCAGAAGAATTATCACCTTCTCCTGCGGCATTACCGTCACCCTTTTCATCTGCAGTTTTGGAACTCTCGCCTAATTTCTTCTTTAACTGACTAACTTCTTCCTTAAGATCACTGATCTCCTGATCCTTATCTACACTTGATGCATCAGTTTTTGAAGCCTTTTCATTTAAACTTTTAACAGTGCTGTTAAGACTTTCAATCTCGGAATTTTTCGACGATAATTCTTTTATATATGACTGCTCTCTAGTACCCAGCTTTTCATTGTAATTTTTTCTTACAGATGGGATTATAAGGAAATAGCATACTACTATCCCAAGTATTATACCTGCTATCATATAAATATTGGAATATCTTGCCAAGTTAAGTTCCTTATATCTCTTATAAACTGATTCCTGATTTCTCTTACCCTTTTCCTGTCTTGGGTATACCATCTTTGAAGGTCTTTTGTCTTTTTCTTTCTCCTCTTCAACTCCGTAGTAATTAAAGAGTTCTTCCGTCTCACCGTAGGAATCTGCCATTCTGGTAATATTTTCTTCAGACTCACCTAATTCTCTAAGATAATGAAGCGCTGTAGGATTAGTCCTATCCAGACTCATAACATGAGCAAGACATTTGCGCGCCATTCCACCTCTGTTCTTACCAATATAGATAAGAGCCATAAGAAGATGTGCCTTAATAAAATTCTGATTAAGGGATACTGCTTTATTCAGATTGATCATAGCAAGATCAATATCATATCTTTTTGCATGCTCTAAAGCAAGATTAAATTCTCTTGCAGTTGTACTGGCATTTTCAAGAGTTGAGGGATCATCTCTTAATTCCTTTAAATATCTCACTGCAAGATTATCCTTACCCGGATTGATATTTACACTTACAACCCAGCAATTAAGAGCCGGCACTATCTCGCCCATCTCATAATAGATAAGTCCCAGCAGGTTTCTTGCAAGAGTGTTGTTCTTATTATATCGAAGAGAAGACTTAAGAGAATCTATGGCTCCCGAAAGATCCCTTACTCTCGCCTTATCCAGTCCCATATTATAATAGTATTTAGATGTATTGATTGCTTTTCTGAGGAAATCCTGACTAAGTCTGCAACTGGTACAATAACCATTAGTACTTACAGGAGAACCACAGTAGAGGCATCTTTCTCTTACTGCCATATTCTATCCTCTAAGGTTCTCAGTCATCTGAAGTACGATATCTGTAATATCCTTCAGATCGTTTTTTAATATATCGTCTTCAGCCTGACTAACTTCAAGACTAGGCTGAAATCTTTTTATCTCTTCATCAAAATCTATCATATTTCTCCTTTTTAAGATGTCTGTTTCATTTCCATCTTTTCACGAAGTTCTCCTGCAAGATACAGGGAACCTACAGCAAATAAAATTTCATCTTCCGGTATGTTATTAAGCATTTCAACGGCTTCATCCAGATTCTCATAAACTGTGATGTCATATTTATAAAAATATTTCTCAAAGGTTTCTCTTACTGAATCTGTATCCAGTGTTCTATCAGAATTAAACTGTGTAATGAAAACCTTATCCGGGTCAAATCCTTCTGAAATGATCTTTATCACTGAATCATAATCTTTATCGGCTGACACAGCAAAAAGAATTGCTTTTTTTCTCCAGCTTCCTTTTTCAAAAATGTTATTTGCAGTCTCTACAAATACTTTTGCTGCATCTTCATTATGAGCTCCATCAATTATAAGATTTTCTCTTAAATATTCCATTCTTGCAGCCCATTTAAAATTATATATTCCCCTGTAAACCGCCTCATTAAGGACTCTCTTGTCCGTCTTTTTTAAAAGCAGATGAGCAGCCATGATCGCTGACTCTGCATTTTTTATCTGATATAAAGCAGGGGTACGAAGCCTCAGATTATCATAACTATAATAACTATTCTTCAATGAAAAATCAATTTTTCCAGCATCTGCCTTTATTATCTCAACATTTGTATCCCCTGAATCGATATATAGATCAACGTCTTTTATCTCACATTTACCAATGATGATATCATCAGCAATATCACTGCCTGTATTAAATATAACCGGCACATTGCTTGTAATTATACCGGCTTTTTCTGCCGCTATCATCTCAATGGTATCTCCAAGATACTGCATATGGTCCATTCCTATAGAGGTTATGATATTCAGCACCGGACTTACAATATTTGTAGCATCCAGCCTGCCTCCAAGACCTGTTTCAAGGATCACATAATCCAGAGATTTTTCTTCAAAATAAACCATAGCCATGGCAAAAAGATACTCAAAGAAAGAAAGATGAACGAGTCCATCTTCCTTATGATCTTTATATATCTGCATAACCTTATCGAATGCCTCTACAAAATCCTCATCCGAAATATTAACTCCATCCACTGAGATTCTTTCATTTATCTTTTCTAAATGAGGAGAGATAAATGTTCCTACATGTAGTCCTGCTTCCCTTAAAATGGATGATAGCATCTCTGTGACTGATCCCTTACCGTTAGTTCCTGCAATATGAACTATACGAAGTCCTTTATCAGGATTTCCCATATATGCCATGTAATTTCTTAAATTATCAAGTCCTGTCTTTCCAGCGAACTTAGGGATATCCAGTATATAGCTTACCGCCTCTTCATATGATGTCATCTGTTATCCACCTTTTCCGGATACATATCATGATGAGAAAGTCTGTCAAATGCAACCTCCTCCCATCTTGTGCCCTTACGTCCATAGTTACAGTATGGATCTATGGAAATGCCTCCGCGTGGAGTAAACTTTCCCCAGACTTCAATATATTTAGGATCCATAAGTTTAATAAGATCTTTCATTATCTTATTTACACAGTCCTCATGAAAGTCTCCATGATTTCTAAAACTAAAAAGATAAAGCTTAAGAGACTTGCTTTCTACCATTTTCACATCAGGTACATATGAAATATAGATAGTCGCAAAATCCGGCTGTCCTGTAATAGGACAAAGGCTTGTAAACTCAGGACAATTGAACTTTACAAAATAATCATTTTCCGGATGCTTATTAATAAATGTTTCAAGGATTGATGGATCATAATCCTGTGGATAATTTATATGTTGATTTCCAAGAAGGCTTATTCCTTCCTTTTCTTCTTCTGTGCGCATTATTATCATCTCCTATATTTATCTATATTAACTTTTACTTCGCCAATTCCTTTTTTAAAGCCATATAGAATTATATCACTAACCTGTAATTTTGTAATGTCCTCTAATGTATGGGCATAGAGATACATTTGTGACCTGTAAAGATCAGCCAGACTTGCCCCATCCTTTACACTGTCTGTTTTATAATCTAACAGAATTACACTCATTTTTCCATCAGAAGATTCTTCATAGAAGTAACCATCTATGATTCCCTGTATCACAACATCTTCATGACTTAAGTTATCTCTTATATCAGAAAGGTCTAAATACACCCTTCCTCCATCTCCCGGATCTTCGTCAGATTCCAGTAATGCCGCTTCATAAAGCGGTGCATCAAAAGGAAGTTCATCCGCTGGAATTCCAGCTACAAACTGTCTTTCCTTATAAAGATATCCCTTCTTATCCGCCTTTATCATCCTCTGAATAAGAGACGCCGGGTCATCACTATAGAAATTCATAAATCTCCATACATTTATGATCTCTCTATCGCCATCCGTAAACTCCTTCGAATCAATGATCTCACTGATCAACTTCTTATATGAGTCCTTATCCTTAATCTCCCTAAATGGCAATAACTCCATCACCTTATGCATCAAAGTACCATACCTCGCCCCCGACCTCTCACCAGTCATCGAAGCCCTATCGGCGGAGCCTTCGGTATCGGAAATCAGCTCATCAGGAATATGCCTCTCGGATGATAACACATCAGCTGACGTCCTCTCGGGTGGTAACTCATCAGCTGACGTCCTCTCGGCTGACATAGCCTCAGAGACAGATGTTTCGGAAATCAGCTCATTAGGAATATGCCTCTCGGATAATAACACATCAGCTGACGTTCTCTCGGCTGACATAGCCTCAGAGACAGATGTTTCGAAGGCTGCATCCTTAGCAGCCGGAGGAACATCTGTCGATGGGCCGTCAGTCGATGGGCCGTCAGTCGATGGGCCGTCAGCCAATGGGCCATTTCTCGATTGAGACATCTTCTCCGATTGAGACATATTATATTTTTTGATTTCCGACACCGACATCTTAGCCTTCGTCCTACATGCCTTCCACTGAGGATAAACAAATTCATATCTTTCCTTTATCCTCTTCTCCTCTTCTTTTATCTTTTCATTATCTTCTTTCAGCACCTCTATTGCACCAAGAGTTCTTTCTATATCCTGGATATTCTTACTTCTTTCAACAGAGGCCTCTGCTCTTTTATATTCAGCGCCGGTAACAAACTCTGAACTATCCATTATCTTAATATCAAAATAGGAAGTGATCTCCTCCTCATAGTCACGAATGACAGGTCTTATAAAATCCATATAGCTTGTGGCATTTACAAGCTGACTATATTTAAGTCCTTTATTATCATTCTTATGAACTTCATATGTTCCTGTAAGGATAAGCTTTTCTTTTGCTCTGGTAAATGCAACATAGAGTATTCTAAGCTCTTCATATAAATTTTCTCTTTTATCCATTTCATTAATGGCTTTTCTAAATAACCCATCTTCTTTAAGTCTTATTCTTCCGCCGATCTCTCTTATCTTTTGTGGGATAACATGATAATCAGCACTGACAGCTACCGCTTTTTTCTGGTCATTTTCATTAAACTTTTTACCTAACTTGGATACAAATACCACAGGGTATTCGAGTCCTTTACTACTATGGATAGTAGTAATATGTACCACATTGCCAGTCTCTTTAAGACCTGAATTATTCGAAAACTCAGGACTATGGACTTTTAATTTCTCTATATATCTTAAGAAATCAAACAGTCCCTTATTATTTCCTGCTTCAAAATTTTCAGCATGTCTCTTAAGAGATATAAGATTGCTAAGTCTCTTATTTCCTTCCGGCATGGCCGAAACATAGATATCATAATCCGTATCTCTATAGATTATTTCCAGGAGTTCTGCAATAGTGATATATCTCTTAACTTTCTTCCAACGCCTGATAAGATCAAGAGCCTTTTTAATCTTCCCAGCGATCATCCTTTCTCTTTCAAAATCAGAATTAATATACTCATCCATAAACTTCTTTGTTCTGTCATAAAGATAAATATTATCTACCTTTACTTTAGAAACAACATAAGCCATCTCATCATCTGTAATTCCTGTTATCTTTGAAAGCAGAAATGATGCGTAAGGCACGTCCTGCCTTACATTATCAATACATTTAAGGATGCTTATTATAGTAAGTATTTCCACTGCATCAAAGAATTCACTGTCATCATCTACAGCCACAGGAATCTTTCTATAACCTAATGCCGAAGTTATTTCCTTTATATTTCTTATGCTTCGAAGAAGTATTACCACATCCTTATATTCAGCTTTTCTAAAACGGCCATTTCCTTTAGAAGGATCATATTCCTCATTTCTTATATATAAAGGCTTATCTCCATTGATAAGTTCGTCTATCCTGTCAGCTATTACAGAAGCCTCTAATTCAGCCAATGTTTTTTCCGATTTTAATTCTTCTTTTTCTTCCTCTTCTTTATCTTTACCATCCTTAGAAGATTCCGTCTCTTTCTTATCTTTAGATTCTGCCTCTTCTTTAATCTCCCCTGTCTCAGAAGATGCAGCCTCTTTCTTTACAAAAAGTATCTCTGGTTTTCCAGAAGTAAGTATCTCTTCCTCTGGGACTGGAAAATTCACATCATAGATTTCTTTATCCGGAGCATTCAGTTTTACATTTTCATCATATTCAATGCCACCAAAATCTTTTCTCATTACCTTATCAAATATGAAATTTACTCCATCAAGAATTTCCTTACTGGATCTGTAATTCATATTTAGATAAAGGATTGTCCCGCAAAGATCATCACTTAAATATTTATCTTCCTTTGAAAGAAACAGCTGAGGACGAGCCTGTCTAAATCTATAGATGCTCTGCTTTACATCACCTACCATGAAAATATTATAGATATTTCCATTTTCATCTTTCCTTGCAACACTGTTCAGGATATTTTCCTGCATATCACTACTATCCTGATATTCATCGATATAAATATATTTATATTTCTCAGAATATATTTTTGCCAGCGTACTTGGAGCATTAGCTTCTTTATCAAAAAGTGCATTATAAGTAAAATGAGCTATATCGCTGAATTCATACTTTCTAAGCCTCTTCTTTTCTTCCATCAGATTTGCTCTGAAACAGTTAACGCACTTTAAAAGATTATTCACTATAGGAACAATTGCTTTAAGCTCATCTCTTATCTCTTCTTCACTAAAGAAAAGAAGTTTCCCTTTTTCAAATGTTTCCTTACAGTTTTTTCTCATATCTTTTATCCACTTGATATCAGATATTCTCCCTGTAACAGGCATCCTTCCCCATTTTTCATGATTTTCTATTGCTACCTGCATTGCTCTTAATGAATTAGCAATAACAAAAGAAGTAAGGAATTCTTCATCCTCCCTAAGCAGATTTATCAGCTTATCAATCTGATTAAGAGTCTTCTTATCCGTTTCAAATTCTGCAAGTCCCTCTAAATAATCTATAGCTTCCTTATACTCTTTGATAAAACATTCTATTCTTTTCTTAATATCTTCCACATGTTTTTTAACCCAGGGAAGCTGATTGATATCTTCATCTGTAAGTACTTCAGGAAGGGTCTCGCACTCTTTAAGCCATTTGTCAGGATCTGCAAATCCATCTGAAATTCTATTGATATTAAGGATCACTTCCTTAAAATCACTGTCGTCTATCCCTCTTTTTAAAAATGCCGCAACAACTTTACGCACTTCTTCATCATCTTTATAAAGCTGATCCATAGTCTCATCTAAAATGTCACTGTTTAAAAGCTTTATCTCTCCCTGATCAAATGTAGAAAAAGACGGATCTATACCTATCTTATTAAAATTTTCTTTTACAACCCGGTTACAGAAGCTGTCTATTGTTGAGATATCTGCATTAGAAGAAAGTCCCAGCTGCTTATAAAGATACTTACTTAATTCTTCATCTTCACAGTTTTCTGCAGCTTCCTCTAATTTCTTTACGATCTTTCCTTTCATCTGAGCCGCTGCGGCCCTTGTAAATGTTACAACCAGTATCTCATCTATCCCTGCTTTTTTTTCTTTTACAGTATCGATTATCCTCTGTACCAAAACTGCAGTTTTACCTGATCCAGCAGCAGCTGAAACAAGTACATTTTTATCATTTTGAAGGCTGTCCAAGACCGCCTGCTGACCTTTATTCCAACCCATCTTTCTGCTACTCCTCATCTTCTGTATTAAGATCATCTTCCAGATTATCGATAAATCTAGCCCCTTCATCCTTGCTTAAGAATTGTGGATTAGTAAGACTTATGTTTTTCTCTTTTCCAATCTCAATGATCTTATTAAATGAATCATCTTCTTTAGCTCTGATACGTGGCTCTCCTGAACCTTCTATAAATCGGCAGACCTCTCTAGCCTTGCACCATTCGCATGCCCAGCCCTTGCCATTTTTTGAATCACATAAAGGACTCTTATCTATATTTCCCGTAAGGACTTTAGCTGTAGTTTCTTCCATCTTTCCGAGGCTGAAATTGGTTATCGCTTCTAAATCCCCAGCTGATGCATATTTACCTGTGATCTTTTCTTCTTTGATCTTTATAGGAAGCACCATTCCCTCTGCAGATTTATTATCAGCCATTCTTTCTTCCTGTATCATAAGGGAGCGATATTTTTCATCTCCCTCTTTATCTGCATCTATATTAGGAAGACCACGGAGAACCTGCTGTTTTAAGGCACTTTCTCTTGTCTTTTCTATAAAATCCAGAGACAAAGGATCTATCCCCTTTAAGTCCTTTGCATCAGCATTAAGATTTGAAATATGATAATAATAAAAACCGGAAGGAATCACATTTTCCCCTGATTCCTCATACTTCTTTTTAATAAGGCGAAGGATGATCCCTAAATAAACCGAAAGCTGTATACTTTCACCACTTAAGATTTTCTTTAATTCCAGCTTCTTATTACCTGTCTTATAATCCACTATCCTTACATAGATATCATCATCTTTTGCAAAAATGTCTCCTCTATCGATCTTACCTTTTATCTCCACGGGCACCCTGGTTCCGTCAGGATTTTGGGCAGTAAATTCCGCCTTAAAACCCGTCTCAACAAACTGAGGTTTCATCTTTCCCTGCTTCATCTGAAATGATAGAGTGTCCATGGTATCTCTTGCGATTCTCTTTATATTCTCAAGAACGAAGATATCTTTACCAGTCTTTTCATCTTCCCTAAGAAGTTCCTCTTTATTTTCAGTTACTGCTTCAATCACACTAAGGTCTGTTATCTCTCTTAATCTCTCCTCGGAAATGAGACTAAAATCCCCTTCATATTCGGTATTTACTCTCTTAAAGGCCTTTTCTAAAACACTATGGATTATATTTCCAAAATCTAACTGATCTGTATCATGTCCCCTTCTTTCCTTAAGGCCAAGGATATATGTAAGATAATAAAGATATGGACACTGAGCATATTTTTCAAGCTTTGATACAGAAATCTTTATATCCAGATCCTTTAATGTATCCGTTGATATAGCCTCAGGTCTGTTAAGGAAAAATGCCGCATCCCCGATGTTACATCTTAATTCTTCTTCTCCTAAAAGATTCTTATAGATTCCTAATTTTACAAGATTATCATTTTTATACTCATTGTCTTTTTTCATTAACTCTTTTAATTCTGGCAGATCTAATTCTTTAAATTCCAGAGAAAGACTCTCTACAACCTCTCTGTAAGTCTTTGTATAATCAAAGATATCAGTCTTTTTTGTTCCACAGAATTCTGTTCTTTTTCTCTTAACTTCCTTAACACCTGAAAGCAGCTTTTCAATTCTGCCAAGAATAAAAGATTTTTCTTTTTCAGAACCGCTCATGTCACTTTCTGAATAGGAAAGCACCAGTTTATTCTTTGCTTTTTCAAATATAAGATAAAGCGTAAAATACTCAATATAGGATTTTAATGTCTCACCAGGAGCCATTTTCTTCTTAATATTTGCTTTTAAAAATGCTTCATCGATCTTTGCTCTGTCTCTTTCAGTAATAAGTCCATCCGGAGCTGCTTTTGGCGGTACTACCCCATCTACCATATTGATAAAAAATACTGTATCTACATCTATAAGTCTTGTACGCTCTGGATCACCTACGATGACCGCATCCTGTACAGGAGGTATTACACCTATAGCAAGATTATCAATACCAGTTCCGAGTATTTCTAAGTATTCATGGATAGACATTTCCTCATCTCCAAGGATATCCTCTAATTTAAGAAGTATCTCATCTAATACTCCCGGAATTGCATGATAAGCCAGTTCTTCTGCAGGTCTTTCAAGTCCTCTTAATGTCTCTTCTGCCTCTTCGACACAGCTTGAAAAATCCAGCATTTCAGGCCCGATCACAAATCTTATGGCCTCAGTAAATTCTCTTACATTTACTTTCTTTCCTTTTTTTACTGTCCTATGAAGCACTTCCATAATCTCTAAAAATGCCACTCTTAAAGTGTCTTCTGCCTCAAGCTGATTTATTATTTCAGTCGCTACTTCTTTTTTTCCAAGGAAATCTGTTAATTTCTTACCATATAATCTTTTTCCTCTTATACCATGAGCGATAACAGTATTTTCATAGCATTCTATAAGATCTGGATCTATTCCTTTCTTTTCCAGATATCTATCCATTACGCCTGTTTTAAGGAAAGAAAATACACCGTCATAACTATAATCTTTATCTAGAATAAGAAGTAATTCCCTGATACTTTCTGTATATGGATTACTAGAAAACTTCCTCTTATAATCCGAGAAAAATGGTATATCATAATCTCTTAATACTTCTTCGCATATAGGACTTAACTCTTCTAACTGTCCATTAATAATTGCAAAATCCCTGTAACGCTTATTATTTTCAATCACTTCTTTTCGGATCATTTCCGCAGCTACACGAAGCTCTTCTAGAGGTGTGGAACATTTATTTATAAGCACCCTTCCATTATTTTTTTCATAAGGCTTTACAGGAAAACGAAAAATCCTATCAGCCAAAGCTCGTATCTCATGATCTTCTTTTGTTTTATCCACGTCAAAAAATCTGATATCAGCCTCTCCTAGTCTGTCTATCAGAGTAAGATACATATCATAACTTTCATAATACAGTTCATATTCTTTGACATTTCTTTTATCCCGAAGGATCCCTGCATCAATTGTAATGGCAAATGTCATCTCATCTGCCCACTTTTTAACAGCCTGCAGCACATTCATCTGAACAGCAGTGAATCCTGTGAAGTGATCAAAGTAAAATACAGCATTTCTTATGATATTTTTTCTATCCAATATCTTTTCTTCATTAAGGATTCCGGCAAATACTAAAAGTGTCTCCTCCGGAATGGAATATCTGCTGTTTTTTTCAGCCTGAAGAAATTCCTTATAGATAAGAATGATGTCTTTAAGCTTATTATAGATCACATCTTCTTTATTTATGTCCTGAATCACCTTTTCCAAATCTTCTGGCGATATGTCAAAAAGAAGCATTTCTGAGATTATGGATTTCATATTATCTATAAATCCCCTTCTTTCAATGCTTCCCTTATAAACTTTTAATTCATCCTTTAATTTACCCAAAGCATAACGAACAAGCATACTTTTACCATATTCTTCCAATGGCATTTTTTCAGTAGTGCCCGCTTCTTCAAATATAAGATGCGCAAGTCTGTTAAAACCTAAAATACTGATATTAAAGAATCCGGCCCTTCCATGTCTCTCTTTCATAAGAGATATGAATTTTCTTTCCAATATGCTAGTAACCTGTTCCGGAACTATTAAGTAATAATTCCTGTCAGGATTTTCTATAGCTTTATCTATTATTTCATTATACATTGCTGTGGATTTTCCGGTTCTTCCACCACCTGCATAAATTTTAATCTTTCCCTGCATATAACCCTCGTCTCTTTTTTTATCTGCTTAAAAAAATCTCGCTGATAAATATTATAGTATGTTTTTATGAATTTACCAAACATAACCGTTCTTTTCACCGGATGAAAAATGATCATTTCCCTCTCAATTAATGGTTAAATATGACAATTTCTTCTTGTGATATGTGTCTTTTTTGTTTATAATGTATATTAGGTGTTAAAAGTAATCAATTATATAAGTGATTTCTAATTATCTATTGTTCTTGTACAGGAGGGGAAACTATGCAGAACACATTTAAAATAAACTCTCAGTATAATAACCTTATTAAGCTTAAGGTTACTCCGGGACATTTTGCCACAACATCGTCTCATATTAATTATATGATCGATCTTACTACATTAAAAGCAAGATGCAGTGAAGCTAAGGCCGTTGCTAAATCCATGGCATCTGAATATATTGCCACAACTGTGGTGGATGCCATCGTATGTATGGACGGAACAGATGTTATCGGTGCATATCTTGCCGATGAACTTACCAGTTCCGGTATCATGTGCATGAATCAGCATAAGACCATCTATGTAACAACTCCTGAACAGAATTCTCAGGGTCAGCTTCTTTTTAAGGATAATCTCATTCCAATGATAAAAGGAAAGCATATCCTCCTTCTTCTTGCTACAGCTACAACAGGCCAGACCGTTGATAAGGCTATTGAATGTATAACTTATTACGGAGGTACTATCGAAGGTATTTCCGCTATATTCTCTGCTACAGATGAAGTTCAGGGAAGGCCAATACATGCGATCTTTCATTCAAAAGATATCGAAGGTTACACCTCATATCCATCTCATAACTGTCCTCTTTGTAAAGCAGGTCAGAAGCTTGATGCAATAATATCAGCAGGCGGATTCCAGGTGATCCAGTAGATTGATGATTTGACATATCATTTTTTTATTTTTTTCATTTTATTTTTTTCCTTTCATATGACCTGACACTCCTTTACAGGTCATAAAGAAGCCCACGGCAAATACCGTGGGCTTCAGTTTTTTTATATGATACTCCTTATCTAATTGATGTGCTTTATCTAATTGATGTACTTTATCTAAATGATGCGTTAGTTTCAGATCCCTCTGAAGCAGAAAGTAAACTTCATCTCTTCTTCAACTGGAATAAGGAATTCTTCATGAGTTCTTGCTCCCCAGCTGTCATCACCGCCAACACCCATCTGAGCCTTAGCAACGCGGACTACTGTATTATGAACTTCAGGAAGTTCATATGAATGCATCGCGTTTTCAATCTCATGCGGTGTATATGGAAGTGCACTGAAGTTAAGTTCATCTCCAAAGAACATAAGTCCTCTGCCCTTATCATCAGTTACCTCTGCATGTCTTACCCCCATCTTATTTCCGCATTCCTGTGGAACAAGATATTTAGCCATATTATCAACCACTTTATTATTAAAGCAGCCAAGACGGGCACCACTGCATCTGTCAACATATGTTTCATCTGGTCCAAGACCATACCAGGATACATTTTTAAGATCTGCATCAAATTTGAATATCATTCCAAATTCAGGCATATCTTTAAGCTCCTTAACAGCCTTATAGCTAAGAGTTGTCTCGATCGTTCCATCACCAAATACATGATAATCAATTGTACACTCTGATACTGGTATTGTAGGCATTGAGTAAAAACATCTTACATTTACGGAACCATCTTCAAACTCTGTTACTTCCGGTGCAATTCCCCAGTTTCTATCTGCAGTCTTAGGCGAAACATACATACTTGCTATCTTCCACTGAGCGTAACGAAGCTGCATTCCATTTCCGCAGTCATTATCAATTGGCGCTCTCCAGAAGTTAGGAAGAGGCATAGCCTTGATTCTCTCTACCCCTGCATATTTATATGATGTAAGACCACCTGTGAGTTCTGAGAAGAGAGCGCTGAAATTCTCTCCATGTACGCCTATATTCCATTTACCATATGATATACGAAGCTTATCAGCACATGCATAAGGTTCAACTTTCTTCTTTATTACCTTCTGTCCAAAAGCCACTTCATGTCCAGCCTTTGCCCAAAGTGTATCTTCCTTTAATCTGAAGGAAACAGTAATAGCAAATTCAGGACTTTCCTTAGATGTACGTGAAAGCACATCCATCATCTTCTTTATAGTATCAGGCAGACTGAATTCTGCTTCACTAAGTGGAGCTACGCTTATCTCAGCCTTTTCATCAAGTACTTCTTTACCATTAGAAAGAAGGATTATATGAACATCAAATCTGTCTGTATTGATGAATAGATTCTTATTAACGATCTTGAAGTTATCTTCATTAAATTCAACAGAAATATTCTGATAGTTGAATTTAACTTCCATCATCTTAGGTGAAGGTTCTCTGTCACCGCCATAAACAATACCATTTCCTGAAAAATTGTAATCTGTAGGGCGCTCCATCATATCGCCGCCATAAGCCTGGTAATCCTTACCATAGCGGTCTTTTGCTGATATTGACTGATCAATATAATCCCAGATAAATCCACCCTGATATCTTTCATTTCTATCTGAAAGATCAGTATATTTCTTCATGCCACCACAGGAATTACCCATAGCATGTGTATATTCACAGCAGATAAATGGCTTATCCTTATTTTTCTCAAGGAATTTCTCAATATTTGCAACAGATGTGTACATCTGGCTTTCCATATCACTTGTTTCATTATAAGATCTGTCATTAAATACTCCTTCATAATGAACAAGTCTTGTATCATCTAACTTTCTAAAAAGATCTGCCATATCACGGATGACAGTACCACCATAAGATTCATTTCCAACTGACCAGATAAGGATAGCTGGATGATTCTTATTTGTCTCATAGCAGGAAGTGATCCTGTCTAAAAGCATAGGCTCCCATTTTTCATTATCCTTTGGAACGATATAGGACATGTCTGCTTTTTTTCTGTTAAATGCATCCCAGGAACCATGTGTTTCCATATTATTCTCAGCTATCATATAGAGTCCATAAATATCACAGAGTCTATATATTTCTGAATCATCAGGATAATGACATGTACGGATAGCATTTATATTATTCTGCTTCATGGTTATAATGTCTTTAACTGCTTCCTCGTAACAAGGTACGCGGCCACGAAGAGAACTGAATTCATGACGGTTAACGCCCTTAAATACTATTCTCTTGCCATTAAGCATCATAAGACCATCTTTCATTTCAAATCTTCTGAAGCCAACATTTTCTTCAATCACTTCTGTAATAGCGTCACAAGAATCTTTTATCACAACTTTAAGTGTGTAAAGCTGTGGGTCTTCAGCGCTCCAAAGAATTGGTGAATCAAAGCTTCCTGAAAGCACTGTCTCTTCGCCGTTTATTTCTTCCTTACCGCTGATCACTATCTCATCATTCTTGATAAGCACATACTCAGCGCTTCCCTTTCCGGAAGTTTTAAGTGAAATACCAAGATCAGCCTTTGTAAGATTGAGGTTTACACGTGGATCAACTTTCATATCATAGATTCCAGTACGTGGAACATTATAAAGTATAACACTTCTGAATATTCCTGATAATCTAAAGAAATCCTGATCTTCACACCAGCTTGATGCTGTAAACTTAAAACATCTAACTGCAAGATAATTATCTTTTTCCTTAATAAGATCAGTCAGATCAAAGTCAGATGCGTCAAATGAATCTTCGCTATATCCTACATATGCGCCATTAAGCCATAATGCAAAACCTGATTCTACACCTTTAAATGATACGATGATCCTTCCGTCCTTAAATTCCTCTGGGCGGTCAAATATCAAACTGTAATCTGCAACCGGATTAAATCTCTCTGGAATTTCCCCTGGTACAATATCTTCTGAACCATCCCAAGGGTACTGAACATTACAATACTGTGGCTTATCATAGCCTTCGAACTGAATATGAGAAGGAACATAGATTTTGTCCCAATTCTCTGTTTTTTCTTCTGATGCATAAAAATCTTCCTTTGCATCAGTTATATTTTTGGAATAATTGAATCTCCAAAGACCATCAAGTGACTTAACGAGTGAGCTCTGCCCTGATATAAGCTCATCTTCGTTTCTAAAGGCTTTATGATCAGAGTGTGCATCTAATCTGCCTTCGCAAAAAATCTCAGGATTTTTTACATTCTCATAGTTAAAAACTTTCATATTCGACCCTTCCTTTAATATAAAAGCAGGTCCATCCTGTGCACTAGATGGCCTGCTCATATACAATTCGACTATAAAAATCTTACTATATAGTTTCTTTTTTTATACAACATTTTTACGCAAAAAAAATGCATTTATAACCATTAAGTATAATATCAGTTTCCTTGAACTTTTTTACTTACTTAAATATTACCAGCCTCTAAGAGCAGATACCTTGTATCCCTGAAGCTTACTCTTATAGTTTGAACTGTTTATCTTCCACTGATAAGGAGAAATACCAAGGAATTTCTTGAAATTTCTATTAAATGTTGTTGTTGATGCAAATCCACACTCTATGGCAACCTGATCCATGGAATGTTTTGTTCTTCTCATGATAGAACATGCCTTTTGAACTCTTACAAGATTAAGATAATCCACTGGAGGCATATTAACGTACTCTGCGAATATCCTTCTGAAGTGAGTCTCACTTAAATTACAGCTATCTGCTAAATCCTTTATCTTCATAGGTTCAGCATAATGCTGCTCGATAAAATTAAGTGCAGGTTTTATATGAGGGAAATTATCATTAAGCATTGCATCATTAACTGATAATTCATATTCCTTAGATGTTCCCTGTTCCTTCTGAAGGCGCATGATCTTATAAAAGAGAACTCTTGAAAGGCTATCAACTGTCTCTTTAAAAAATGGCTTTCTATCCTTAAATTCTGAGATAACATCTGCAACTATCTCTTTCATACCACTTTTATCATCTGCAGAAAGTACTATTGCATGGCTAGAAAGTATCGACATACGGCTTTCCTTCTCTGTCTCATTTTCTGAGTAGATCATCTCAGAAAGTTCTGCAAAATCGATAAATAGATATTCCCAGAAGCTTATTCCTTCGCTTACGGTCTTATGTGGAAAATCCGGTGGCACGATAGTCACCTGTCCAGGTTCATATTTTATTACCTCTTTATCAAGATAAAATGCTCCTGTTCCTTCGTGACATATACCAATCTCAAACAGATTATGGAAATGAAGCGGATCTTCATCCGATCCATATTTTCTTATCCACTTATCACCAATTACAGGAAGTATTGTTGTCTCTCTTGGAGGGTCATAAAACCTGAACTCCAAATGTTCGTTCTTTTTTCTTCCCATTGTTCCTCCCAATCATTTAGAAAATGTATTTTTTTCATTTTTTTCTCTAGCAAAAAGTTTATTTATGTTTATCTGTCTTGACCCTTCAAATCGCCACAATATAAATCATATACTCCCCTTCTAAATACTTTTTCTTATGATCAATACCCGCTTTCAAAGTATATTTTTTATTTTTACCCGCTTAAACTCCTGTCATTTATAATTTTTTATATTCTTACTCAGATAGGACTTATATTCCTCAACCACTTCCTTCGGGCCGACAATCTTTACGTCCTCTCCCAGTCCAAATATCCATCCATAGAACTGTCCTGTAACAGCTACTTCCACACCAGCTTTAAAATATTTCTCATCATAAGGCATGGTAAATATATCTCTGCCAAAAGTATCAAAGATAACATTAGACATATGATTTTTAGCTATTAACTCTACAGTCTTTACCTTTCCATCAAACATTCTGAATCTCTTATCAGTATATGTGGAAAGATCGATCTCCCTGTATTTTTCATAACCATCCCGGGGTTCATCTATTTCCTTAACCTGTATCATCTTATCAACCCGGTAATATTTAATCTTTTCATCTTCACTATCATAGGCAATGAGATAATAATTCTCATCCTCCCAGCAAAGAGCCCATGGGCTTATCTTATATAAAGCTCCATCTTTCCTAAAAACTTTCTCTCCTTTTATATCCCACATAAAGTATTTGAAAGTTATCTTTTTATTGTTACTTATTGATGTAAGTATGGCATCCACAGATAAGAATAAGCTTTCATTCTGACTCTTTATCCTATTTAATACATAAACCTGTCTGTTAAGCTGCTTTGCCTCAAATTTGGAACAAAGATTATCTTCAATCTTTTTTATAAGATCCCGAGACTGTTTTGCAGTTATCACTCTTGATGACTGAACAGCATCTACTAACATTTTTAGTTCCGCCAGATCAAAATCTCTGGATACTTCATGATATAAAGATCTGTTGCCATCCTTATCCATCTTGATATCCATTCCAAAGTCATTAAGCGCTTTTATATCTTCATAAATGCTCTTCCTGCTGGCATCTATCTCTTCCTCAGACAGTTTTTCAATTATCTCTGCCATTGTGAGTCCATTTACTTCATCCGTCTCTCTAGAAAAAAGTCTTGAAAGATACAGCAATTTAAGTCTCTGATTTTTTCCCTTAGCCATATTTTTCACCTTACATAAAACATAAGAATTCAGCTATAAATCTAGTCATATTCGAGCATGAACCTTAAATATAATATATCATAAAAAAGTCCCATGAACACTATATTCATAGGACTTTTTAATAAAAAAACACTTTTTTTCACAAATTTAAGTCTTAATCAACCACGATTTGTTAAATCCATGTTCAAAATGTCGAATCTATGACCTACACATCAAACAACTGACCATGTTTTTCGTATCTTGTAGTACGAACGATCTGGTTTTTTTCATTTACAAAAACAACCTTAGGTGGGTTATCTTTAAATTCCTCTGCTGTCATCTGTGCATAACTCATGATGATAACCTTATCACCTTCAGATACAAGTCTTGCTGCAGCACCATTAAGGCAAATGATTCCAGAACCTCTTTCTCCAGCTATAACATATGTCTCCAGGCGATTTCCATTATCCACATCCGCCACCTGAACCTTCTCATATTCTATTATACCGCTGGCTTCCATAAGCTCCTCATCAACCGTGATACTTCCTACATAATTCAGGGCAGCTTGTGTTACTACAGCTCTATGGATCTTTGACTTTAAAAATGTTCCAAGCATGATTTTTCTCCTTTAAAAACTAAATACAGATTAAACTGTCATCATAAAATTATCGATTAGTCTTACTTTGTTATCGATCTTAACAGCAATAGCTACAAGGATATCACCTTCGATAACATCAATATCTTCCATTGTAAGATTATTAACTACATTTACATATTCAACTTCAGCCATAGGCTCTGATGAAAGAAGTTCTATCATCTTATTTCTTACTACTGAAGCATCTCTTTCTCCATCTATAACCAGCTGCTGTCCAAGCTTGATTGACTTACTAAGGATAAGAGCCGCTTTTCTTTCTTCGGCATTCATATATGTATTACGTGAGCTCATAGCAAGTCCATCAGCTTCTCTTACGATAGGGCATCCTACGATCTCAAGCGGCATATTAAGATCTTTAACCATTCTCTTTATTACTGCAAGCTGCTGAGCATCCTTCTGTCCAAAGTAAGCTCTGTCAGGACATACGATATTAAAAAGCTTGGTTACGACTGTGCATACTCCACGGAAGTGCACTGGACGTGAAAGACCACAAAGGTGATTTGTAAGTCCATTCATATCAACAAATGATACAAATCCATCCTTATACATTTCTGATGGTTCAGGATTAAAGATAATATCTGCTCCTGTCTCTTCGCAAAGTGCTGAGTCTCTCTCTAAATCTCTTGGATATGCCTCTAAATCTTCATTTGGTCCGAACTGGATTGGGTTAACAAATACACTGACTACAGTTCTATCATTATTTTCTACTGACTTTTTAATAAGTGACTGATGTCCCTGATGAAGGAATCCCATTGTAGGAACAAGACCAACTGTCTCATTGTTCTTTCTCCAGCCTGCAACTATCTCTCTAACTTCAGCTACTGTCTTAACTACTTTGATTGCCATATTCTTATCCTCTCTTTATTAGTCTATATGATACTCATTTTCACCTGATCAGACGAAACCTTATCAGTCCTCAATTGCAGCCTTAAGAATCTCTGCATCAATTTTATAATTATGTTCCTCAGCTGGATAAGTACACGCTTTTACTTCTGCATCATATGCCTTGAAGCCTTCTCTCATTACTTCTCCAACATTTGCAAAATGCTTTACAAACTTTGGCTTATAATCGCTGAACATAGCAAGCATGTCAGCATATACAAGAATCTGTCCATCAGTTCCTGCGCCACCGCCAATACCGATTGTTGGAATGCTTAACTGTTCTGTTACATACTGTGCAAGTTCTGCAGGTACACATTCAAGTACTACTGCAAATGCTCCAGCTTCCTCAAGGAGCTTGGCATCACGGATAAGTTTCTTTGCTGATGCAAGATCTCTTCCCTGAGCCTTATATCCGCCGAAAGCATTTATTGACTGTGGTGTAAGCCCGATATGTCCCATAACAGGAATACTTGCCTTTACAATAGCTTCAACCTGAGGTATAACTTCTTCTCCACCTTCAAGTTTAACTGCTCCGCCTCTTCCTTCTTTCATAAGACGTCCTGCATTGATAACTGCATCATATACAGAAGCCTGATATGACATAAATGGCATATCTATAACTACAAGTGCATCTTTAGCTCCACGGGCAACCGCTGCACCATGATGGATCATATCTTCCATTGTTACTGATACTGTATCCGGGTAACCAAGCATTACATTTCCAAGAGAATCTCCTACAAGGATACCATTAATGCCTGATTCATCTATAAGTTTAGCTGTAGAATAATCATATGCTGTAAGCATAGATATCTTCTCGCCTTTTTTCTTCATTTCCTTAAATGTAACTACTGTATTCTTCATACTTTTTCCTCCTATTTTATACACTCTTCAATTTCATGATAATCCCTGTCAGGATTCTTCTTTTTAGCTATCTTAAGTGTCTGCCTGGATAATTCTTTGTAAATGTTTTTTATATTACTTGCTTTTTGGCTTTTTTCTTCATTTTTTTCCATAGCATTAAGTGCATCTAAATGTCTTCTTATAGTTGAAGTATCTCCTCTTTCTATAGGACCTGTAAGCTGAGATACATTTCCCTTTTCAGCTATTCCAAGAGCATTATCTCTAAAGAGATTCTTAAGGGCTTCTCTTGCCTCGCTATCTGTCATTCCACATTCAGTCATAAGACTTGTAGCAGCTTCATACAAGCCACATACTAAATTGCTGGCCATTACTGAAGATGCATGATAAAGAGCCTTGCTGTCACTGTTTATCACAGCAGCCTTTAAGCCGATATCTTCTATCATATGCTTTAATGTTTCTAGATATTTTTCGTGTCCTTCAATAGTTATAAAAGCGTTGGAAAACTTCCTATAAGTTTCATATCTGTCCGAGACAGCATAAATAGGATGGATGGAGTAGCCATAAATCTGATGTGGCGTATTCTTAAAGATATTAGATGAAATAGAACCACTGGTGTGGCAAACTATTTTTTGGTCCATTCCGTGATAGGACTTTATCTCATCCCATACAGAAGCGATTGCATTATCGCTGACCGTAAGCATCACTAAATCACATGAATCAACAAGTTCTTCTTTATTGTTAAACTGTAAGGTACCGGTAAATTCGCTGGCAGCTTTTGAATCCTCAGGATTCCTGCTATAATAACCTGCCACCTGAAGCCCATGTTCTTTCATGTATTTACCAAATGTAAATCCTACTCGACCGGCTCCGATAAATCCAATCCTCATCCTATCACCTCCTTAAATTATTCATTAAAATAAACTTGAGGTGATGCTTTAACTTATCATCTTATTCCTGTGATACGTGTATCAGGTATAGTTTCTCTCGAATACCATCCGATGTGAGTATAAGATAAACCTATATAGAATGTAAAGAAAATATTGATCTTGTATCTAATAAAATACAAAATCTTTGTATAAAAAAAGAGGAATTCCTCTAAGGAAATTTCCTCCTGCTTAAATATTTATCATCACCACATTATAAAATGGTCCAAATTCCTTAGCCTCAACAACATTACTTTTATGCTTAACGATCCTTATCTGTTTTATCTCATCATATCTGATGACTTTAACTCCATCATCAAAACCGATAAGTATCTCTGGCGCAAGTATCATCTGGCTCTTTGGAAGAAAAACCGCCTGATCAGAATCAGCCTGCTCATCTATTGCCACTTGAGAATAAAGAGAAATACCACACTGTGGATAGACAATCTTTATAAGATCTTCTTTTCCGCCAAAGCCATAGTAGATCATCAATGCAAGTATTTTCTACATCCGAATAAAACCAATGAAATAAAAAATCACCTAAGACTATAGGTATATGTATTATCAATTTCACCTATAACAGTTTAATATCGATTAATTTAAATTATATGTAATGATCTCCTGCTCTAATTTTATATTCTCCTCTATCATGTATTTCAAAACATCAATATTATGTCCTTTTCTAATTAATGATCTGGCCAGTTTTACATCTCTTTCTGAAAGAGGTTTTGCAAAAGGCTTATATTTTATAAGATTCTCCATGTCCATATGAATCGGCTTTATGTCTATTCCTGTAGTATCGATCAGATTATCCAGTATGCAAAATCCATCCGGATCCAGATCACCAAAATGATAAAAACTCCTGTCAGGGTTATTACTTTTTATGTATTGAAGAAATCTCTTCACCGTTCTTCCTGAGTACCCTCCGGTATAAACAAACGAAGTATCTTCAGCTTCTATCCTATGAAAAGATGTTAAATTCTCTACGGTAACTATTTTTTTATCAGTTACAACCACCTCATTAATTTGTTTTATTAATGATGTAGAAATAGCTATTGAAGAATCCTTCAACACATCAATTATTCTATTGTCTGAATGTTTAATCTTTATATTTCCTTTGATATATACATATGCTGGATTCTGATAGATTCCATATCTTTCAAGCAGTAAATGATTTCTTTCAGTATCTGAGTTGACTGCGATATTGAAATCACTCATTTGATCTGTAGCTTCAAGATACTCTGATAATAATCCACACACCTTCCTCCTGTATTTTTTTTCAAAGGTTTTACTATTTCCAAATGTTATTATTGATAACTCTCTTTCAAGCAGTTCATCTTCATTTCCAATGATTCTGTCAATAAGATCAAGTATTATCGTTGATTCAGGGATAGAATATCTGATTTTCTTTCCACAACGGATTCTTTCTATCTCCTGCCTGCTATACCACCCAGAAAAACCATCATTTTTCATATAGCCTTCAAAAAATCGTAATTCTTCAGTTTTTACCTCATTTTTCTCTTTTATTCCTATTACACTTCTGATTTGATCCACCTTACTTACATTCAAGTATATTTTATCAATCACTGAAGAATGCTTCTTATACTTTATTTCAACATATCCTTCAGATTGAAGTTCATAGGTATCATTTTCAAAATCACCTACTTCATTTATATCGGCAAAATCACTATAATAGTTTTTAAATATTTCCGAGGGTTTAACATAAAAACTCTGCTTAAACTTATTTGTTTTTTCATAAGTCTTACTGTTTTCAAACTTGGTAATGAGTTTTTCAAGGATTTTCTTTTGATTAGAACTCAGCTTCATCTTTTTAATTTCTTTCTTATTTTTCTATATACTCAGAATCTATTAACGTTTCCTCAAAGTTCCTTCAATAGCACTTGTATATCTTCCTGAATTAATAAGGCTTACAGTAGATGTCACATGCTCTCCTATACTTCCTATTTTTTCCGGAGGCGCTGCATATATAACCTGAAAATGATTATCTTCCAGATATCTTACCATCTGTTCGATTCTTTCTCTTGAAAGAGCAGAAAATGCTTCATCTATAAATACAAGTCTCTCACAGCATTTTTCATGATAGAACTGCATCAGGCTTGCAGCAAGAATTATGAAATATGGTGTCTGCTTTTCACCATTACTTGCCGACCCCTGTTTCTTTGACAGATTGGCCTCAACAGTGTTATCCCCCTGTTTACTGGTTATCACCATATCATAGGTAAAATACTTTCTATAATCAGTATACTCCTCTTCATCCTCCTCCATAAGGATTATATCCATGTATTCTTTAATATACTGCTCCATTTCTTCATCATCACGATTAGAGTTCATATAGTTTTCAGGATTGTCCAGATAATCCTTCAATTTTCTCTTTATCTTAAAGAATACTGCTCTGTCACTCTTTTCTGATTTTATAAACTTATAAGTGTCATTGCCAAAAGGAAGTTTTTTCAATTCTGCATTTATTATATCCATCTCTTCTTCAGCCCTCTGGATACTCTCATTGATTTCTCCGACAAAATCAATCATAAACGCACTTTCCAGTTCCTTAGATTTTTTTTCAAGCTGATTCTTTGCCTCCTCTATCTTTACATTTGCTGTTTTTTTGTATTCGCTTCTGTAAAACGGAATAAATGAAGGTCCTCTGTTCGTAACATCCAGGCCAACTATATGACAATAACCCATCTGAACACTTTCCATATTATCACAGGCTCGCTTCATATCATTCTCAACCGAATTGAGGTTTTTGTAAGAAACCGCAACCCCATCCTCTTTTCTAAGTCTGGCGTACTCCAACTCCACCTGTCTTCTCAGTTCTGTTTTTCCCAGTATTTCTTCCTTATAAAGAGAGGTGTATTCCTTTAGTTTTTTCTCACTTTTCTTTACACTATCACTGTATTTTTTTATTTCGTTTTCCGTGGCACCTATCTCGGAACTGTTCTTCTTTAGCTTTTCATTGACCTCATCCAACTCCTTCTTGGCGGCCTGCTGTTCCTTAAGCGCAGCTTCAAAAGAAGGATCCTTTTCTATTTCCTGCCTCTTACCCTCTGCCTTTTCCTTTTTATCAGAAAGCTCCTCACATCTCTTAGGAGCCGATATATCCAGTTCCTGATTGATTAAAGGTATAATTGCCCTGATTCTGTCTCTGTGATTCTCTATAGTTTCTTTTTTCTGATTTAACTTTGTTATCTCTTCCTCAACCCAAAGCAGTTTTTTCTCTGCAGCCTTTAACTGTTCAGCTACAGCCGTTTTACCCATATAAGGAATAGTTTTTCTCATATCCATCATTCTTACGGCGTAGCTCTTTGCCAGCATGCCTTCCCGGGTAAGTCCACCCTTAGGATAATCATTCAATTCTTCCAGATTCTCACACAGATGAATGCCATTTAGGAGATAATTTATGTACTTTCTGGCATCAGCATTTGGCACAACAAGAAGAGATGCCGCTGAACCCGGTGTAATGTCCGACTCCGGAAGCTTATTAGTCATCGCAACTGTTGCATTATATATTTTCCTGCTCTTAAGTATTTTCATGGCATCGAAAGCATACTTTGAGTCCACGATTATATGGAATCTTTTATTACCTAAAAATGTCTCTATAGCCTTCTGCCATCTAAGGTCTTTTATTTCTGATACCAGTTCAGACAGAAATCTTATATTTAAATTCTTTCCACATACAAGTCCAATTTTCTTAAACTCTTCTGTTAATATCTCCTTCGCTCTAGCCGCATCTGCCGGATATGTTATTATCTCATTCTTTAACTCACGAATTACGCCAGCAACTTCTTCCTGCTGTTGATTAAGCTCCTCTTCCTTATCCTCTATATGAACAAACTCTTTATTGATACTTTTTTCGGATTCATCTACAGAATTACGAAGATTAGTAATAGCATTTATTTCACTTTCGGTATCAGCATTCGCACTGTCTATCATCAAAAGAGCTTTACTATCTGCTTTATCCAAGACTACTATATCTTTAATATTTGTATAGCCTTCCTTTATTTTTTTAAGCTTACCTATTTCCAAATTCGTTTTTTCTAACTCATTTATATATTCCTGTATCCGTTTTTCATACTCCTCAAGAGATTTTTTCATTCCTGTATATATATCATTATTGATTGAAGCAGAATACCTGTCGATAGCCCTTTTCTGATCCTGCTCCAGTATTTCTTTACTCTTATTCATTTCTTTTATTTTTTGGAGCTGATATTCAATCACTCTGTTTGAGTTACTAATATCATCCTCAGTAATAGGAATATTCTGATAAGAATATACCAGTTTTCTTATATCGTATATATCCCTTCTTTTTTCATATTCTCTAGTTTTTTCCTCTAATTCCTCAAGTTTTTTCTTTCCTTCCTCAAGTTCAACATAAATTCTTCTCAGATCCTCAAACTGTACCTTCTGCTCTTTAATTTCTGAAAGAGACGTAATTTTTCCTGGATCTAGTACAGCTTCCCTGATGAATTTATCTATGTCCTTTTCTGGCTTAAATGCCATCATCTTTATGAGTTTTGATCTGTATTTTGCTACATCACACCTGAGCCCCAGTTTTCGAAGCAGCTCTTCAGTTCCTCTTTCCTCGCCTTTAAAATCCTTGCTTTTGATTCGTCTTCCCTTAAATAGTAGATTACTTTTGCTATGGGTATAATACTTTCCATCTTTTATATAATAGAATTCAAAATCATCCAGTCTGGAATCCTTCATGATAAACCATGCACCCGTCTTAACATCCTGCTCATTCATTGATTCAATGCATACTCCGCTCACAATGGATGTATTCTCCAACGGAGACCAGAATTCCATTGCAATATATGAGGTTACAGCACCTGTTCTAAGGTATCTGAATTCTCCTTCACTCTGAGTATCTCCTCTTACATATGACTTCACAGTTCTGTCTTTATCACCTGCAGCGATATTAAATCTCTTGTTTCCTGTCAGAAGATATGTCATCGCATCCAGAATAGTACTTTTACCGGTTCCATTAACTCCTGTTATCAGAGTGGATCCTTCCAAATTTATTGTAACATCCTGGAATTTAGACCAGTTTATCAAGCGAACTTTTGTTGCTGTTTTTCTATCTGATATATTCAGATAATCATTCATCGGTATCATCAAATCCTTCTCCATCTTCATTTTCCAAATCTATATCCTGGCTCTGCAAATCCTTCGTAAACATCCTTTTCTCAGCCTGTTCAGCGAACAAATGAAACTCATTAGCATCTAAAGCAAATTGAATAGACGGAAATATTTTTATTTTTGTATCTGCTTCACCAAGTTTCCCATTCATTTCTATCAGATTATATCTTTCCAGTTTTTTTATTGTCTCAGAAAGTTCCCCTTTTTTCTCGAATCTGTCCTGAACCTTATATTTTTCAAACTGAAATCTCAGATCAGTAATTGAAATAATTATAGATTCTGCAAGACTCCCATGTCTGACTCTGTCGGAATAAATGGTAAATAAAACACATAACACTATACTATCAGCAAGAGACAGGTTACACCTGTTGATCTGCATCTTTGATGATTCACCTGCACTGACAGTATTCTGAAGCATGATAACTTTATTATCTCTGTCAACCAGGACATCATATCCTATAGGACATAAATATCTGCTGAATATATCTGAATGCTTAGAAATGAAAAAGTATTCCTTTTTTTCCTCTTCACCTTTATCATAAACTATAAATGTTTTCTTCAGCATAATCCGGACACATTTTTGAAACATTGTTTTTTCACCGGAGGTAAGTCCTTCCCATTCATTTTCAAAACCTGAAAGTTCCATATTCTACTTCCTTTTCATACTAAATTTTCTGATCAGCATTTGATCTGTCTCTATGTAACCATCCTCAACGTCTATAATATATCCACTTTCCTCAGCATATACGGCAGAAGATAACATTTTAAGCAGCTGAACCTTGTTTTCAAGCGGGAAATCCATGGTATCAATCTTTAACCTTTCTCCGATAATATTATTCAAGTATTCTGACATCTTATCCTTTGCATAGATATCTTCCAGTTCTTTTTCAAACTCGCTCCTAGTTCTCTCTATATCCTCTTCATCTATTTCGACCAGATCCTGGGTACTGTTTTCTCTAATGATCTGACTTCTTCTCGGGTAAGATATCGATGACAAATCAATAAACTGATTATCATCAAATGCAAAAAGAGATTTCATTTCATCCGGAATACTATCATGAATATCCAGTTCTTTCATTTCATCGCCAAGAATCTTCAAGGTTTTTTCTATATCTCCTCTTATATTTTTTTCTTTATTTCGAATAAAACGAGCTCTTCCGACTGCTACCTGAAGATATACATTTATCTTATGTTTTATATTTGACATGATTCTGTCATAATCTCCATCCAGAAATCTTACAGTATTGTCTATCATATCATCAACACACTCTTCAGCCTTGTCATCTGATATTTTTTCCTCTTTTTTGCAGCATATTACAAGGTTTTCTTTTGTTTTTTCAATTCTCAAGTCATTTAATCTATGCAAAATAACTCTTCTGTAGGTTCTTATATTCTGACGTTTTGTAAGACGAGAATACTCTTTGATGAAATCCCCATTAAAATAATCAAGCAGATTTTCAGTCAGACTTTCAAATGTTTCTTCATGAATCATCCGTTCTATAATCTTTTTAATAAATGTAGCCAGCGTCTTTAAATCTTTAGATAAACCCTTTGCATTTTTATATACATTTTTTAGAACATCTACGTAAATATCATCATATTGCTCAATATTCGATAGCGTATTATAAATATTATATATGTAGCTTGAGAATTCAGCTGTTTCCGGCTTCTCCAGTCTTGCGAGAAGCTCAGCCAGCATTATTCCCTGCTCAGTCATAATTATATTCCTTCCAAAAGATGCATCATCAATTTCTTCCTCAAGCCAGCCCACTTCATCTGAAGAAAGCTTACGTATTATCTGAGATGCCAGATCCAAGTATGATGATGAAGCTGCTTTTTCATCTGGAACCTTTTGGTTCAAAGAATAATCATCAATGTCCGAAACAACATCTATATGATTTTCCATAAGATATATTGCTATAGCGTCACGAATTCTATCCCGCTCCATTCTAAATGTTATTTCTCTATCATATTCATCATAAATAACCTGAAGACAGTCAGCATATATTCTGTTGTTACTCCCACTTGCAAGGGGATTAAAAAATCCTATTGGAATCAAATTAAAAATATTCATTTAAATGTCCTGCTATATATTTAATCTTTCAAACACCCCACTGGGACAACCTTCACACCATTATCAGTTGTATATGCCATTTCAGCATTGGCACATATAATCATTAATAAAGATGGTTCTCTATAGGTAACGCCCGGATGTTCTTTATTTGAAAGAGCCTTTTCATTATGTTGTCTAATTACATCTCTAAACTTTAACAAACCCTCTTCAGCCTTTGGTACAGCATTTACACCGGTCTTTATCTCTATCAGAGCATATCTTCCATCAGAAAGCTGATACACTGCATCAGCCTCGAGTCCTGTATCATCACTATAATGCATGACTCTTGCATTTTGAGTTTCCGCATATGACAAAAGGTCCCTAATAACCAGATTTTCAAAGGCATGACCAAACATATCTAAATCCATATTAAAATAATCAGGTTTAATTCCCAAAGCAGCCAGTCCGATAGATGGATCAATAAAAATGTGTTTTTTTGCTGATCTGATTGCCGTTTTGGATCTTATCTGAGGAGTCCAGGCATCTATATCTTTTATCACAAATAACTTTTCCAAAGCTTCTATATAAGAAGAAATTGTAATATCTGTTATATTATAAGATGCCCTTATATCAGAGTTTATTACCGTTTTTTTAGATAATGTAGCCATATTTCTAGCGTATGACCAAAGAATAGATCTTGCCCACTCCGGATTTCTCTTTACTCCATCAACTGCACTAATATCCTTTTTATATATTTGTTCGAAATAGTCTGTTGCGATTCGAAGCTTGGCAGCGTCGTCTTTTATTGCGAGGCATCTTGGCCATCCGCCTCGACAAATAATATAAAAAAGATCTTCTAATTTCAGATTGCTTTTTTCACCATCTATATCATACTTATCATCATCGAATAATCTGGATATAGAAACTCCTCCAGTCGACTCACCAGTTTCATATAATGTCATAGGATACATGGTTATTTCAGAAATTCTTCCGGTCCCAGTATGAGGGGTATCGATTTTTTTGCTTGATGATCCTGTCAAATAATATTCTCCAAAAGCTTCAGGATTGTCGTCACAATCTTTTCTTATTGTCCCCCATAACTTTGGAGCATCCTGCCATTCATCAAACAAAATAGGTTTTTCATTTTTCAAAAATAGCCTGGGAGCTGTATTAGCAATGCTTAAATATCCTTCTCTCTTTTCTTCATTCTGGAACTCAATGATTGTTTTACATCTTTCCTTAGCAGTTCTCGTTTTTCCACAACCTTTTGGGCCCACTATATTTATGGCATTGAAAGCCTTAATCATTTCATCTATATATTTATCTATCACTCTTATATAATATCTCATTTAGTCTATACCTCCAAACTTATTATTAAATGCTTCATGTAATAATTCAAGTTCATTTTATGTTTTTCGGCATTTTTATTTTGGTTTTTTCGTCTTTTTTATTTTAGATTTTTCGATTGCATAGTATCAAAAAAAACTCGCACTCATTATAGCGAATGCGAGTTTTTCACGTTGATAAACCCTCCACTTTTAAGGTAGGAGCTCTCCTGTTGTTTTATCTGATTAGCAAACACCCTGAGCGATCATAGCTTCAACAACCTTCTTGAAACCAGCAATATTAGCACCAGCAACATAGTTGCCTTCCATGCCATATTCCTTAGCTGCATCATCGATGTTGTGATAGATACCAACCATGATATTCTTAAGCTTTGAATCAACTTCTTCGAATGTCCATGAAAGTCTCTCTGAGTTCTGGCTCATTTCAAGAGCTGATGTTGCAACACCACCTGCGTTAGAAGCCTTACCACAAACGAACTTAACACCGTTCTGCTGGAAGTACTCTGTAGCATCAAGAGTTGTAGGCATGTTAGCACCTTCTGCAACATACTGAACACCGTTAGCAACAAGCATCTTAGCATCTTCTAAGTTAAGCTCGTTCTGTGTAGCACATGGAAGAGCGATGTCTACCTTGTACTGCCATACGCCGTGCTCACCGTCTTTCTTCTCATGATACTCAGCTGATGGACGCTGTGCAGCATACTCTGTAAGACGTGCTCTCTTAACTTCCTTAACTTCCTTAAGAAGTTCAACGTCGATTCCTTCTGGATCATAGATCCAGCCTGTTGAATCTGAACATGTAACAACCTTAGCACCAAGCTGCTGAGCCTTCTGGATAGCATAGATTGCAACGTTACCAGCACCTGAAACAGCTACTGTCTTACCTTCCATCTTATCATCATGGCACTTAACCATTTCTTCTGTTAAATATACGAGACCATAACCTGTAGCCTCTGTACGAGCAAGTGAACCACCGTATGTAAGTCCCTTACCTGTAAGAACACCTTCGTAAAGGTTCTTGATTCTCTTGTACTGACCATACATGAAACCAATTTCACGAGCGCCTGTTCCGATATCACCGGCAGGAACGTCCTGGTCAGCTCCGATATATTTGTAAAGCTCTGTCATAAAGCTCTGGCAGAATCTCATGATCTCATTGTCTGACTTACCCTTAGGATCGAAGTCAGAACCACCCTTACCACCACCGATAGGAAGAGTTGTAAGTGAGTTCTTAAATACCTGCTCAAAACCAAGGAACTTGATGATTGAAAGGTTTACTGAAGGGTGTAATCTTAATCCTCCCTTGTAAGGTCCGATCGCATTATTGAACTGTACACGGAAACCACGGTTAACCTGTGTCTGTCCATTATCATCTACCCAAGGAACTCTGAACATGATCTGACGATCAGGCTCTGTGATTCTCTCTAATATAGCAAGCTTTCTATACTGCTCTTCATGCTGCTCAACTACTGGTCTAAGTGAGTTGAGAACTTCTGTAACTGCCTGTAAGAATTCAGGCTGGTCTGGATTCTTTGCTTTAACCTGCTCAAAAACCTCATCAACGTATGACATAACTTTTATCTCCTTTTTTTGAAAAATTTATTTCATTTAACGGAACGACTTGATTATACCTTGTGCAATATCGTTTGTAAATAAAAAAATTCAGTTTTTTTTATTTTTCTTTAATTTTATTTCGCTCATCCATGTATAAAAGTAATTTTTTTAAGTCAATTTGAAGAATTTAAAGAATTTTTTATAGAATCATCAAACATCCCCCCATTTATGGCTTAAAATTTTTAAGTAAATCTATTCTTTTGCCTTGCAGCATTATGACCATTAAATCTTCACTTGTATTAATAATAAGAAAAAATTATAATTTGAATAATTATGCAATAAATTATAAAGCGAGGAAAATAATATGAATATTGCAGTTGTTATTGCCGGCGGTGTCGGATCAAGAATGGCTCAGGATATTCCTAAGCAGTTCTTAAATGTTAACGACAAACCTGTACTTATATATACTCTTGAAGGTTTTCAGCGTCATCCTATGATCGATGCTATCGAACTGGTGTGTATCGATGGCTGGGAAGAAATCGCCAAAGCTTACGCAAGACAGTTTAATATAGATAAACTTAAATGGGTCGTTAAAGGCGGCAATTCCGCACAGGAATCCATCAGAAATGGAGTTTATAATTTAGAAGAAATCGCAAATGATGATGACGTGATCATCATCCACGACGGCATCCGTCCTATGATCGATTCATTTGTACTTTCCGATGTTATAAAGATCTGTAACGAAAAGGGAAATGCAGTTACTTCTCTTCCTTATAATGAACAGATCTTTAAGATTGATCCAGAGGATCCTTCTTCTACAACAGAATATATCCCAAGAGAAACTCTCCGACGTGTTTCAACACCTCAGGCCTATAAGTTCGGACTTCTTGACAAGTCATACCACAAAGCCTTCGAGGAAGAGATTGGAATATACGGATCATCTTATACCAACACTATGATGGTAGAACTTGGAGAAAGGCTTTATTTTGCTGCCGGTTCTGATAAGAATATCAAACTTACAACAAAAGATGACTTAGAAACATTTAAAGCTTATCTTTCATCCGGTCTTGATTCCTGGATAAAATAATTTTTGATTTCTGTATCAGATAACCTTTTTCATCTCTGTATCAGATAAGACTCAAATCACTATATGGTCTCTGGACAGGTTAAAGATATATTACAATAAGGATTAACTCATTATGAATTTAATTGATAATAAAGATTATTTGGAAGATGTGGTATCTATAGCTTCCCTTCCAATAGACTGGAACATTTTTAAGGATTCTTCTCTTATGCTGAGCGGATCTTCCGGCATGGTGGGAAGCTTTCTTATAGATGTATTAATGCATAAAAATAAAGAAGGTTTAAATCTAAAGATTTATGCTTTAGGAAGAAATAAAGAAAAAGCAAAAGACCGATTCTCAATGTATTGGAATGATCCTTTGTTTACCTTTGTTAATGGTGATATAAATGATTCTATAAATCTTAATGAATATGTAGATTATATAATACATGGCGCAAGTAACACCCATCCCCGTCAGTATTCTACTGATCCCGTGGGAACCATAACAACAAATATAATAGGAACAAATAATCTTCTTAAATATGCTAAAGATCATAAGACAAAACGTTTTGTATTTCTTTCTTCTGTTGAGATCTATGGTGAAAATAAAGGAGATACGGATCAGTTCAAGGAAGACTATCTCGGATATATCGACTCCAACACAGCAAGAGCCGGATATCCGGAAAGCAAACGCTGCGGCGAATCTTTATGTCAGTCTTACATAAGCCAATACGGGCTCGACATTGTTATTCCAAGACTTTCCAGGATCTATGGTCCATCAATGCTTCAAAGTGACACCAAAGCTATCTCACAGTTCATTAAAAAAGGTGTCATGAAAGAAGATATCGTACTTAAGTCTGAAGGAACTCAGGTTTATTCATATTCTTATGTTGCCGATTCAGTAGCCGGAATCCTTACTATCCTTGCTAAAGGAAAATGTGGCGAAGCATATAATGTATCTGATCCTGATTCTGACATTGCCTTAAAGGATCTTGCCAAGATCATTGCGGATAATGCCGGAACCTCAGTTATATTTGAACTTCCAGATGCTATTGAAAAAGCCGGTTATTCGACAGCCACAAAGGCTACTCTGGACAGTTCCAAAATAAGAAATGAACTAGGCTTTAAAACTGCTTATGATATAAAAAATGGCGTAAATCGCACTATTGATATATTAAGGACTTTGATCTAATGAGTTTAAAAAAATATATGCCTTCCACCCAGACGAAGGCAGCATTCCATATTACATTTTTAAAGAAATTTTTTATATTTAAAAGAGATATCAAAAAATTCTGTTTCTTTAAGATTCTTGTACCAATCCAGTATAAGAAAGCCTGCCTTAAGCCGCTCCAGGAAGATAAAGTGATATTTCTGGAAATAAGTGCAGAAGAATTAAGCAATTCAGACAGACTTTTATATAATACACTTATTTCAAAATATAACCTGGATGTACATGTTCATTTTCTTCTTAAGGGCAGAGTATCTCAAAATGAATTATACAGAAGACAGCAGGCCTTTTTAAAAGATGCAGCAACTGCCAAATATCTTATATATAATGACAGCTACAATTTCACTGGCGCATTAAAAAAACGTAAGGGGCAGCATATCATCAATCTCTGGCATGGTGCAGGTGCATTTAAGAAATTTGGGTTCTCTATCGCTGAGAAAAAGTTCGGCATGGACCGAGATGAAATGCGTCGTTTTCCGCTTCATCCAAAGTATGACATAGTAACAGTCAGCAGTCCCGAAGTCCGCTGGGCATATATAGAAGCCATGGGAAAAGAAAAGGAAGCTGATTCTGTAAAAGCACTGGGTATCAGCCGTACAGACATTTTTTACGATAAGGATTTTGCCCTGGCTTCAAAAAACAGGCTGTATGAAATATTCCCTAATGCCAAGGGTAAAAAGATAATCCTTTATGCTCCGACTTTCAGAGGTCATGTAAATACCGCCACCTCTCCCGATATGCTTAATATCAGAAGTTTTAAGGAACATCTTGGAAAGGATTATGTGCTTCTTTTTAATCATCATCCTTTTGTTAAGAAACCACCTGAAATTCCTTATGATCTAAGAGATTTCGCCATAGATCTGACAGGACTTATGTCTATAGATGAACTGATCACTGTTACTGACATTTGTATTTCAGATTATTCATCTCTTATTTTTGAATATTCATTATTTGAAAAACCAATGATCTTTTATGCTTATGATCTGGCTAACTATTTTGACTGGAGAGGTTTCTATTACGACTATAAGGAGCTTACTCCCGGCCCAATATGTTATACCAACAAAGAAATGCTGGATTATATAACGCATATTGATGAAAGATTTGATAAGGCAAAAGTGAAAGCTTTCAGAGAAAAATATATGGCCAGCTGTGACGGACATGCCACTGAGAGGATCATCAGGGAATTCTTTGAAGAAAGTATTGAAAAATACAAACGTGATACTCCTCTTTCAGGAGATTTCACCAGCATTCCCGATTCCTCAAAGCCTTATTATGACTATACAAATCTTATGTCATTCCTTACAAAAGTAAGAAATGAAGTTAAGAAAACTTATGATAAAGAAAAGTTAAAGCCTATTGTAAAAGGCCGTGTGTTGCTTATATTAGATGAATATTCAGATACAACGGTATTTCATAACATTATAAAACTTGCACCTAAATACAAAAATTTAGAGTTAATAGATGACTTTTCAAAAAATGATCTTAATCTAAAAGAGTATATATCAAAACTCGCAACTGCAGAAGTAGTACTTTCAGCGGGAGAACCTTATATTCTTAGAATGATAGATGTAAGAGAAGATACAAAAGTTATCCAGATACTTCCTGAAGTAATATCCGCTTTTAAGAGTTGGAACAATAAAAAGGAAAGATTAATATCCTATAACAGATATGACTGCATTAATTTCCCTATCCACTCAGAATATGATGAGATAATCACTTCCTTTGAAGATAAGAACAATACAAATCCGGTAACCTACAACTATCGACTTAAGAATAACGGCCAGATAAATATGATTGGTAACATTTATACGGATATGTTCTTTGATAAAGCCTTTGTAAAGCATTCAAAAGAGCATATAGAAGCACTGATACCTGAATCAAAGGATAAGAAAAAGATCCTTTTCCTCTGTAAAAACAGACCAGGACTTGGATCTATGCTCTCTCATCTACTTACCGAGATATATGAAGAATATGCCAGCAGTCACATTTGCATTGTAAAGACCAGCGACGCCAGTCTGATACCCGAATATCTTCAAGGCTTTGCTGTAAGCCCTAAGTTAAGAGTGCTCTCTAACAGAGAAAACTTAGACCCTAAGAACCTTTCAGAAAATGACTATCGTATAAAAAACATTTCTGAGATAAGACTTCTCTCCGCTGCCGATATCATTGTATCTGATTATGTTACTAAAGCCTTCAGTGTTCTTTCAACAGGTAAAAAGCTTATCCTTTATACTCCGGATATTGCTACTTTCCCAGACAAAGCAGAAGCCCTTATTGATTACGAAGAAGAATTCGGCAGTCTGATTGCAAGAAACACTAATGAATTTATCACTAGATTAAATGAATCAGAAGAAGTATCAAAAGCAAATGCAGATTTGATAAAAAATAAATATCTTTCTTGCTGCGACGGTAAAGCAGGCAAAAGATTATTAGAACATCTCAGCATCTAAAAATAGCGCCCCCTCAGTACCGAGGGGGCGCTTGCTTTTTATATACTTTCCTAATCTTCGGACCAGTCAAAAGCTTTTCCGACCGCTTTCTTCCAGCCTCTGATCTTCTTTTCTCTTTCTTCTTCAGATAACTGAGGATTAAAGATCCTGTCTATTCCAGCATTGACCATGATCTCCTGCCTGTTTTCCCAATAACCTGTTGCAAGACCTGCAAGATATGCAGCACCAAGGGCTGTTGTCTCCACACATTCAGGACGAACTACTGTAGCATTTATAATATCTGCCTGAGTCTGCATAAGGAAATTGTTGGCAGATGCACCACCATCTACCTTAAGGCGGCTAAGGACTATACCTGAGTCAGCCTCCATGGCATGAAGAACATCGTTTGCAGAATATGCAATAGATTCAAGAGTTGCACGTATAATATGATATTTATTAACACCACGTGTGATACCAACTATAGTACCCCTTGCATACTGATTCCAATATGGAGCTCCAAGTCCGGTAAAAGCCGGTACAACATAGCATCCATTGGTATCCTTAACTTTCTTAGCCATATATTCTGAATCTTCTGCAGAGTCGATAAGTCTCATCTCATCTCTGAGCCACTGTATCGAAGCACCTGCAATAAAGATTGAACCTTCAAGAGCATAATATATCTTTCCGTCTATTCCCCAGGCAATAGTTGTTACAAGACCATTTTTTGAAAATACCGGTGTATGGCCTGTATTCATAAGAAGGAAGCAACCTGTTCCATAGGTATTCTTTGCATCACCTGCTGAAAAACAGGTCTGACCGAAAAGAGCAGCCTGCTGGTCACCGGCAATACCTGCAATAGGAATCTCTCCACCAAAAAGATGTCTATCTGCCATTCCATAAATGTAACTTGAAGGAAGTACTTCCGGAAGCATACACTTTGGGATTTTAAACATATCAAGTATCTCTTCATCCCAGCAAAGATTATTAATGTTATACATCATAGTTCTTGATGCATTTGAATAATCTGTAACATGAGCCTTACCTCGTGTAAGTTTCCATACAAGCCATGTATCTACTGTACCAAAGAGAAGATCTCCTCTCTCGGCCTTTTCTCTGGCACCCTCAACATTATCTAATATCCATTTTAATTTTGTTGCTGAAAAATATGCATCTATAACGAGACCTGTCTTATTTCTAAAGAACTCATCAAGTCCTTCTGCCTTTAACTGATCTGCATATTTTGAAGTTCTGCGGCACTGCCAGACTATGGCATTATAAATTGGTTCTCCCGTATTTTTATCCCAGACTATAGTTGTTTCTCTCTGGTTTGTGATACCTATACCTTTAATATCGTGATAAGTAGCTCCTGCCTTTGTCATGGCTTCAACTGCAACGCCCAGCATTGAAGACCATATTTCATTTGCGTTATGCTCAACCCATCCCGGCTGTGGAAAGATCTGGGTAAATTCTTTCTGTGCTACAGAAATGATAGCTCCCCTTTTATTAAAAAGTATAGCCCTGTTGCTGGTGGTTCCTGCATCCAGCGCCATAATGTATTCTTCCATTTATAACTCCTCCTACACCTTTAATACTGACGCATTATTCTCTCTAAAAACTATTTTATTAAACTTAGTCTACATTTTTTATACAAATTGCACCATTTAGGATGCATTTTATTTCAATTTTAATGCATATTCACAGTATATCACATTTTACTTAAAGCCTTAAATCTTTTTACCTTGATTTTTCAAAATAAATAAACTACTATTAGCTTGTGTTTTTCACACAAAAAGACTTAGTTAACAGTCTTATGCATGCGTTTTGCGTCTGCATGGAAAATTAAAAAAAGAGGAGACTTAATATGACAGAGTTAAAGCCTATTAAAGAAGGTAAAGTACGTGAGATTTATGATAACGGCAACAGCCTTATCATGGTCGCAACTGACCGTATCAGTTGCTATGATGTTATCCTTAAAAATGTTATTGAGAAGAAAGGTACTGTTCTTACCCAGATGTCAAAGTTCTGGTTTGAGATGACAAGTGACATTCTTCCCAATCACATGATCTCAACAAATGTCAAGGACATGCCTGAGTTCTTCCAGCAGCCTAAATTTGATGGTAATTCAATGATGTGCAAGAAGCTTACAATGCTTCCTGTTGAATGCATCGTTCGTGGTTACATCACAGGTTCAGGTTGGGCAAGTTACAAGGAAAATGGTACTGTTTGCGGAATCACACTTCCAGAAGGTTTAAAAGAGTCTGATAAGCTCCCTGAGCCTATATATACACCTTCTACAAAAGCTGAGATTGGTGACCATGATGAGAACATCTCATACGAGAGATCAATTGAAGTTCTTGAGAAGCAGTTCCCTGGCAAAGGACAGGAATATGCTGAAAAGCTTCGCGATTATACCATCGCTCTTTATAAGAAGTGCGCTGATTACGCTCTTTCAAAGGGTATCATAATCGCTGATACAAAGTTCGAATTCGGTCTTGATGAAGAAGGAAAGATTGTTCTTGGTGACGAAATGCTCACACCTGATTCATCACGTTTCTGGCCACTTGAGGGCTATGAAGCAGGCCACGGCCAGCCTTCATTTGATAAGCAGTTCGCCCGTGACTGGCTCAAGTCTGATGCTAATGAAAATAAAGAAGAGCCAGAGAAATGGTTCCTTCCAGATGATGTAACTGAAAAGACAATCAATAAATATCTTTCAGCTTACAAGATGCTTACAGGTAAGGATTTATAAACCTAGACCTTCTTGATTCTGTTATGTTTCAGGAATAAACAGCAAAAAAATCCCACGGCATTCTGTCGTGGGATTTTTTCAAACTCATATATATGACTAATTAAATCTAGCCTTCATTTCTTCATTGGCCTTTAATGCATCTTCCTGCATCTTAGCTCTTTCCTTAAGAAGGCCTTCGCGGATTTCCGGATGCTTAACTGCCATGATCTGAAGAGCAAGCCATGCTGCATTTTTGCTTCCGTTAATAGCAACTGTTGCTACAGGAATTCCAGATGGCATCTGAACGATAGAATAAAGAGCATCTGTTCCATCAAGGACAGAACCTGAAAGTGGAACACCGATAACAGGAAGTACTGTCTGACTGGCTACAACTCCTGGAAGTGCTGCTGCCATACCTGCTGCTGTAATTACTACTTCTGTTCCGTCATTATTTATCTCTTCGATAAATGCTGAAAGCTCTTTGGATGCTCTATGTGCTGAGAGACATCTTACTGCTACCTGAATATTATACTGCTTTAATATCTCTACTGCTGGTTCTACTTTACTAAGATCACTCGTTGATCCCATGATGATTGCTGCTTTCATAATTTCCACCTTTCATATTGCATTGCCTCCTGCCAACTGTATCACAGCCTTAAGGAAGGTTTATTTTTCAATCCCCTGAAGGATTTCTTTAGCTTTTTGATATTTTATAAATCTTTGCTCATCTTTCTTTGTTATAACAGTAAGTCTTGTTCTGTCACTGTTATGATTTAGATCAGCTAATTTTACTACGGACGCAATCGGATCATCTTTTAAAGCTCTTACATAATCAAGATAAGGTACCTCATCCCTATGGGTCAGCATGTTTATAGCATTGATTACATTTTCGCTAAAGCCTGCTTCTTTTAATTCATCCAATGTTACATCTGTATCTTCTACCACATCATGAAGAATCGCAACTATGCATGTTTCTTCTGTTGTCATCTGTTCTGCAATATGCATTGGATGGAAGATATAAGGAATACCTGAACGGTCCAGCTGACCTTCATGGGCCTTATATGCAATATTGATAGCTCTCTTAGTAAGTTCAGTATAAATCATCTCTTGCCTCCGATCATCACCTTAATCTTTTATCTTTCTTCTCTAAAGTAAGCAAGTCCAAGACTCTGAGGTGGCTGATTCTCTTTCTTTTTTCGGAAACTAACAACTATAAGTACAACTATTGTTACTATGTAAGGGAACATCTGGATCAGGTCAGTTGTATAACTTGCAACCTTGATTCCAAGGATATCTGGAAGGAACTGATATAACCAGTAAAGTGTACCGAATATATATGCTCCAATGATTGCCATAAGCGGCTTCCATGTAGCAAATATAACAAGTGCTACTGCTAACCAGCCAAGGGCTTCTATCTGACCTGTTGTAGCCCAGATTCCCTGATTATAATCAAGTACATAATAAAGACCACCAAGTCCACTAATACCTGTTCCTATTATTGTCGCTAAATATTTATACTTTGTTACATTTATACCTGCCGCATCAGCTGTAGCTGGGTTTTCGCCTACCGCTCTTAAATTAAGGCCAGTTCTTGAATTATAAAGGAATCTCTGAAGGACAATGGCAATGATTATCGCAAGATAAGCCATAAAACCATACGAGAAGAAAATTTCTCCTACTCCCTTTATTCCTCCAAGAACCGGAAGGCGTTTTGTAAATACTTTATTTGCAAATGGAGCTGCTGTATATGTTTCTCCATTTAATATAAGCACTCCGAAGAAATTGGCAACACCCATACCGAATGTTGTAAGGGCAAGACCTGTAACATTCTGGTTTGCACGAAGAGTTATAGTAAGGAAGCTGTAGATAAGTCCGCCAAACATTGAGAGGATAAGACATACTGACACAGCAATGATAATCGATACTATAGCATTGGGATTTGCAACATTTTTCTCATAATAATATGCTGATGCAAATCCACCAAAACCTCCAAGATACATAACTCCTGGAACACCTAAGTTAAGGTTACCGGATTTCTGTGTAAGTATCTCACCCATGGCACCAAACATAATGATAGTACCAAATGAGACGGAGCGCATTAACCATGTTATAAGTGTATTAATCATTTTCGCCCGATACCTCCTTAGTCTTTTTTCTGAATACCACTTTATAATTAACGAAGAATTCACATCCAAGGATGAAGAAAAGGATGATACCTGTGATAATACTTGCAGCAAAATCATTAAGCTGATATGCTGACGCTATTTCATTTGCCCCCTTCTTAAGGAAGATAAGAAGGAATGAGATAAGTATCATAGTAAATGTATTAAATTTAGCAAGCCATGCTACAATGATGGCTGTAAATCCATTACCACCGGCTGTATTGGCTGAAATTGTCTGGTCAGTACCTGCAACCTGAAGGCAACCTGCAAGTCCGCATATAGCACCGGAAATGATCATAGTTCTGATCATTACACGGCTTACACTGATACCTGCATATCTTGCTGTATTTTCTGATTCACCGACTACTGTTATCTCATAACCCTGCTTTGTTCTTTTCAGGTAATAATACATAGCTACAGTTAAAATTGTAACTACTATTATATTGATATTATATCTCTGTCCCCAGACTCTCGGAAACCAGCCTTCCTGTGTACCCATATTAAGCTTACCAAGAGAAGATGCCTTACCTCTCATGATATTTACAACACAAAGGGTTATCTGAGTTGCCACATAGTTCATCATCAATGTGAAAAGCGTCTCATTTGTATTCCACTTTGATTTGAAATATGCCGGGATAAATCCCCAGATACCACCAACAATAATACTTGCAAAGAACATACATGGGAAAAGCACTACAGGATGAACCTTAGGTCCAAGTCCTACCATGATTATGGCTGTTACAACCCCACCCATAAGTACCTGACCTTCTGCACCTATATTCCAGAACTTCATCTTAAAAGCAGGTGCAAGGGCTATTCCTATCAGAAGAAGTGCTGCCAGATCTCTTAAAGCCCATGAAAATCTTAAGCTGCTTCCAAATGTTCCTCCGGTCATAACTCCGTATACTGACAATGGATTAAGACCTGTGACAAAGTATATGAATATTGCATCAACGATAAGTGCCAGGATAATAGCGATCACTCTCGCCATTATCTTTCTTGTAAGAGTTGCACTATCTCTCTTAACTATATGCATAAGAGGTTCTTTATTTCGCATGATTTTTAGAATCCTCCTTTGATTTTACCTTAAGATTTGTCATAAGAAGACCAACCTCTTCCTTAGTTGTTTTTCTTGCATCAAGGATACCGTTGTTATGACCATCGCAAAGAACAAGGATCCTGTCACAAAGGGCAAGCATTACATCAAGATCTTCACCAACGTAAATAACTGCAACGCCCTGTTTTTTCTGTTTATTAAGCAGATTGTATATTGTATATGAGGTATTGATATCCAGACCACGTACCGCATAAGCTGTCATAAGAACTATAGGATTGTCTGCTATTTCACGACCTACTAAAACCTTCTGAACATTACCTCCTGAAAGTCTTGATACAGGAGTGGAAATATCCGGTGTTACAACTCCAAGTTCTTCTTTGATCTTTTCTGCAAGTTCCCTAGGTTGCTTTGTATTGATAATAGGTGAAGCTCCCTTATCATATGACTTAAGAAGCATGTTACCTGTCATACCCATAGAACCTACAAGTCCCATACCTATACGATCTTCAGGTACAAAAGAAAGATGAATACCTGCTTCTCTTATATCTCTAGGAGAAAGGCCTATAAGTTCTTTAGGATCAGTCTCATCTTCAGGATAAAAATTAATAGATGAATTATCTTCTGTCTTCTGAAGGCCGGCTATAGATTCAAGAAGCTCTTTCTGACCATTACCAGAGATACCTGCAATACCAAGGATCTCACCACCTAATACATCGAAAGAAATGTCATGGAGGACTTCTATACCTTCATTTCCTTCAACTGTAAGATGTCTTACCTCAAGTCTCTTAACAGTATTCTCCGGCTCGTCTCTGTCGATATTAAGAGTTACCTTCTTACCAACCATTAATTCTGTTAATTTTTCTTCTGTAGCAACACTTGTTTCAATATCTCCGGCATATTCACCCTTACGAAGGATTGCTACTCTGTCAGATATTTCAAGTACTTCATTAAGTTTATGAGTGATTATAACGATAGCCTTTCCGTCTTCCTTCATATTACGGATAACATCAAATAACTTTTCTGTTTCCTGTGGTGTAAGAACTGCTGTAGGCTCGTCAAGAATAAGCACCTCTGCTCCTCTGTAGAGGACCTTGATGATCTCTAAGGTCTGCTTCTGAGATACGCTCATGTTATAGACTTTCTGGTCCAGATCCAATTCAAAATTGTATCTGTTACAGATTTCTTTAGCTTTTTTCTTTATATTCTTAATATTGAATCTGCCTTTTTCCTCAAGTCCGAGAGCGATATTTTCCGCTGCTGTGAATACATCAACCAGTTTGAAATGCTGATGTATCATTCCTATATGATATTTAAAAGCGTCTTTTGGTGATTTGATATCTGCCTTCTCACCATCAACATAGATGCTTCCCGAATCAGGGAAATAGATACCGGAGAGCATGTTCATAAGAGTGGTCTTACCACTGCCATTTTCACCAAGTAATGCAAGGATCTCGCCTTTCTTAACATCGAAAGAAATATCCTTATTGGCAGCCACGCTTCCGAAAGTCTTTGTGACTTTTTCAAATCTAATGGCACTATCCATAGAATTATTACCTACCTGTTTTGTTAATTAATTTTCCTAGTGCATCAATCTCAAAACAAGAGAACTGATGCGATACTAGTATAACGTTCGCAAAATAACTGGACTAATGTGCTGAATGCTTGCTCGAGAGTGCGTCTCAAAAAACGTAGGCGTAGCGGGCTACGCTGAGGATTTTTGAGGCGTGCTATCGAGGTAAGCAGGCAAGCATTCGGTCCAGTTATTTAAGTGACGTTATACTAGTATTTTATTGTATCAGTTATCCCTCCTTAACTCAAGGAAAGAAGTGTGAAATAGAAACAAAAAAGAGCTGTGAAAAAATGAATCTCATTTTTTCACAGCCCCCTATATAAAACATAATTATTTATAAATTACTGAGCAGCTTCAGCATCCTCTGTGATTCCGTCGATACGGAGTGAGAAATATGGAGCTGAACGAAGTGTTGACTCTGAGAAATAACCATCAACAATAGCTTCCTTTGTTTCACCCTGATAGATAACCTTTGGCTGATCACCTGAGTAATCCATGAATGAAAGATCGATAGAAGCTGTTGTAACTGGCTTACCTTCAACTGTGAATGTTGTTGTATCAAATACGTGAAGTGAACCATCTCTTAATGCTGCTTCAACTTCAGCAACCTTCTCAGCTGTGCCTTCTGCAACAGATTCACCAAGTGCTGTGATTCCTACAGCATTTGCAGCATAACCTGAAGCCCAGTCTGTATCAACAGTCTTACCTTCAAGCATCTGATTGAATGCATATTCATAATAAACTTCCCAGTTATTTGTAGCTGATGTAAGAGCAGCCTTAGGAGCTGTCTCAAGCATGTCTACATTATATCCAACTGAATAGCAGATCTTACCGCTATCCTGAAGCTTCTGAACAGCTGCTGGAGCACCTGTTGAGTCAGCATGCTGACCGATAACAACACAACCATTTGCGATAAGAGCTTCTGCTGCAGCGCCTTCCTTATCGATATCAAACCATGAATTTGTGTACTTAACTTCCATAACAACTGTTGGAAATACACTCTTTATACCAAGATAGAAAGCTGTATAACCTGAAACTACTTCTGCGTAAGGATAAGCACCAACGTAACCGATCTTTACATTACCATCCTTATCAAAGTTCTCTGGATGAGCTTCTACAGTAAGTGTTCCGTTCTCTGATAACTCTTTTAACTTAAGACCAGCAACAACACCTGATACATAACGTGACTCATAAACGTTTGTAAATGCGTTCTTTAAATTTGAAAGACCGCTTACTGCTGCGAAATCACCTGTCATAGCAACAAATGTAACTTCTGGATACTCTTCAGCTACAGCAGCCATATATGTCTGATGACCATAGCTGTTTGATAATACGATCTTACAACCCTGAGCAACAAGATCCTGAGCTGCATCTGAGCACTCTGAACTTTCTGGAACCTTATATTTCCAAATGATGTTTGATGATGGGATTCCGAGCTTTTCAGCTGCAGCTTTAATTCCATCCATGTGTGCCTTTGTGTAACCTTCAGTCTCGTCGCCTACGAGAATAACACCAATCTTAAGACTGTTAGCCTTTGCATTTGTAGATGTGCCATTTTCGCCGTTATCTGTCTTGTTATTTCCACCGCAAGCTACAAGTGAAAATGTAAGACAAATTGCAAGTAAAAGGCAGAGAAGATTCTTTGCTTTCTTCATTTCGTCCTCCTGAAATAAATAAAATATTTTATTACAACGGTGATTATAATTTATGGTTTTAAAAAAGGCAATATGGATTTTATATAAAAAATGCTTTAAAATCTTCTTATTGTTTAGAATTTTTTATTGATTTTCCCATCATATTAAGAAAGGATACAAAATGGAAGTAAAAATCTGTGGTATAAGAACCCTTGATGAAGCAAAAAAAATCAGCGATTTAAACCCTGACTATTTGGGATTTGTGCTCTTCTTTCCCAAGAGTAAGCGTAATATCTCTATAGATGCCGCCGCAACTATCATAAAAGCTGTACCGGCTGTTAAAAAGGTTGCAGTTACTGTTTCTCCTACCTTGGAACAGATAAAAAAGATAGAATATGCCCGTTTTGATATTCTTCAGATCCATGGGGACTTTGATAAGTCATTAATTAAGGATATAAATATCCCCATCATCCGCGCTTTTAACTCAGGAAATTTAGAAGATCTTTCTTTTTATATAAATAATGATAAAACAATAGGTTTATTATTTGATGCTCCGGATCCCGGAAGCGGAAAGACTTTCGATTACAACATGATACCTGATATAAAGGATAGTAATAAAAAGCTATTTTTATCAGGTGGTCTTAATTCCTCAAATGTAAGAAAAGCTATTCAGACTGTAAATCCTCATGCTGTGGATGTAAGTTCCGGTGTTGAAAACAGCGACGGAACCGGAAAAGATATCATTTTAGTTGAAGAATTTATAAAAGCGGCAAGATCCTAAATGATCTGCCGCTTTTTATTATAGAAGCATTACTGTTCTCTAAATACGATCTCTCCTGTTGTATCATCCATTGATTCTACTATAGCAAGAGATTCAAGATGGATTCCCTTTTCGCGGAGATTTTTTCCTCCTGTCTGGAATCCCTTTTCAATAGCTATTCCTATTCCTACTAATGTTGCTCCTGATTCCTGAATAAGCTCAGATAATCCGTCCGCGGCGCATCCATTTGCAAGGAAATCATCTATAATAAGTACCCTGTCTTCAGGACTTAAATATTTCTTTGAAACCATAATGTCGTATTCTTTCTTCTTTGTGAAAGATACAACTTTTGATGTATATACATCGCCATCTATATTGAGGCTCTGAGTCTTCTTTGCAAAGACTACTGGCACGTCAAATTCTTCTGCAACAACACATGCAATACCAATACCTGATGCCTCTATAGTAAGAATCTTATTGATTCCTTCATCTTTAAAGAGTCTCTTCCATTCCTTTCCCATTTCTCTAAAAAGTTTTACATCCATCTGATGGTTAAGGAAACTGTCTACCTTAAGGATGTTCCCCGGCTTAACAATGCCGTCTTTTTTAATTCTTTCTTCTAAGAGCTTCATCTGCTATATTCTCCCAAGTTTCATAATACCCGGCAAAGCCGGTTATAAAAACATCCTATCACTTGAGGCGACAAATTTCTACAATTATTTGACATCAGTTTGCCAAAACTTTATTATATGAAATGGAGCATTTAAACAGGTTTTAGATAATTTGATAGGATTTATATATAAGGGAAGGAATATATTATGGAAAAAATAATTCTTACAGGTGACCGACCAACAGGTCGTCTTCATCTTGGTCACTATGTTGGTTCATTAAAGCGCCGTGTAGAGCTTCAGAACTCCGGCGAGTTTGATAAAATTTATATTATGATTGCTGATGCTCAGGCATTAACAGATAATTTTGATAACCCAGATAAAATCAGAGACAACATCATAGAAGTTGCTCTTGATTATCTTTCAGCTGGACTTGATCCATCTAAGGTAAATATTTTTATTCAGTCTTGTGTTACTGAACTTACAGAGCTTACATTCTATTACAATAACCTTGTAACAGTATCTCGTCTTGAAAGAAATCCAACTGTAAAAGCTGAAATTCAGATGCGTAACTTTGAAGCCAGCATTCCTGTAGGATTCTTTGATTATCCTGTAAGCCAGACTTCAGATATTACAGCTTTCAAAGCTACAACCGTTCCAGTAGGTGAAGATCAGCTTCCTATGATCGAACAGGCTCGTGAAATTGTTCGTAAGTTTAATTCTACATACGGAGAAGTTCTTGTGGAGCCTACTGCCGTAGTTCCAAAGAATACTGTATGTTCAAGACTTCCTGGTACAGATGGAAAAGCTAAGATGAGTAAATCTCTTGGCAATTGTATCTATCTTTCAGATACACCTGAAGAAGTAAAAACTAAAGTTATGAGCATGTATACAGATCCTGATCATATTAAGGTTACTGACCCTGGTAAGGTTGAAGGAAATACTGTATTTACATATCTTGATGCATTTGCAAAGGATGAAGATTTTGAAAAATTCTGTCCTGACTATAAGAATCTCGAAGAAATGAAAGATCACTACAGACGCGGCGGTCTTGGGGACGTAAAGGTTAAGAAGTTCCTTCTTAACGTCCTTAATCAGGAACTTGAGCCAATCCGTGCAAGACGTTATGAATATGAGAAAGATATTCCTAAGGTATATGAAATACTTCGCGAAGGCACTGCTAAGGCACAGGAAGCTGCAGCAAAGACTTTAGCAGAAGTAAAGGCAGCTATGAGAATTAATTATTTTGAAGATGCTGAGCTTATTAAATCTCAGCAGGAACGCTTCGATAAAAAACACGCAGAATAAAATAAAGGTGATGGCGTAAGGCCATCACCTTTTTGATTTACTTAGTATCTTTTTTTACCCCTGCTCCGTGAGCCGTCATTGAAACGCCTGTAACACCTACTATAATAACTATATAACATAATAATCTACTTGGTTTCTCAATAATGAATCCCGAAGCTATAGCCGCAATAACCATAATGCTTCCAAGAATAATGAATGTTAAATTCTCCATTCTCTTATTCTTTCCTTCATCAATGGCATCCATACTACCACAATTAGGACAACATCCGTCAATCATGACTGTTCCACATTGCTTACATTTATTCTTTGTTCTTTCACAGAACTTCTTACAATAATCTAAAAGTTCATTATAACCATGTATATCTTTTTTTATTACAATGTTAACAGTCTTTTCTACTCCCTCATCATAATAAATACATCTAATACGAGACTGACCAGCAGTTTTTTGAACATATAGGATTCTACTTATTTCAAAACCTGCCTCATTTTCTCTATGATTCTGCACAAGCTCTTCAAGTCTTTTATCAATTACAATAGCTGATCTATATTTATAGATTTCACTTTTTCTTTTATCCGTATAAATTTTCGAAGTCATAATTCCCATAAGACCAAAAAAAGCATTTAAAAGGAAAACTTTTTTTGATAAATCAATTGATTCTGTATCAACCCCCCCAGGAATAGAATTATACCATACACTTAAAATCGCACAAGCAGTAAAAAAAGCAAGTGAAATATATGGCAAAATCGATTTAGCAATTATAAATTTAAATTCTGTCTTAGCATATTTTCTAAATTTATCACTATCATAATCATAATAAAATAATTTACCTTCATTAGATATTGTGAACCCTTCCAGGTTATGTTTATCTGTCGTTGGTTTTGCATCATAAGCAAAAATCATCTTTTCTTCCTTCTTTATATATATAATTTTAAAAAAATACTTTTATAGTCTTTTGAATAATATAATTCAACGTATAAAAAGCAATTTTTTTATTTGTATAGTGCATAAAACTCTTTAATTCCTTCAATTCCAGCACTTAATCCTATCATTATAGGAAAAACCATCATGTTAGATAAATCTACATCATTATGTGCTTCTGCTATCATCATAGTTATTCCTGCTCCCAAAGCTATAATAAATCCTACTAACATAATAACAAATCTACTTGTTTTTCCTTTAACTTTTTCCTTTGCTATCTTTTTACTGCCACATTTTGGACAAGTGTCATCAACCATTAGACTTCCACAATCAGCGCACTTATTTTTTGTTACCCTCATAATCTCACGAAGTTTTTTTATAAGTTCATCGTAGTCACTGATTTTCTTATATAACTTTAAAATTCCCACCCCATCTTCTTTATCATTATAGGCTCTCATATGGGCTCTTATAATGGTTAATGAACCAATTTCTCTTATATCTGTGATTCGTGTTATTTCAAGGGCCGCCTTTCTTTCTAGATTATTTTTCAAAACAATATCTAGAGTTCTTGTATTTTTTAAATATTCTACATATTTTCCTCTTCTTTTTCTTTCTTTTATGTCCGACTCGAGCGCCAACAACACCGGGCCACTCCCTGGCCCTGGCCCTCCCCTATCTATTGGTATAAATTTTGTTTCCATTCCTAATTCATATCTAAAAATAGGCCAGTCAAAATTATAATAATATACACTATTATCTCTTATTGAAAAGGCCGTAAGTACATTTTTGTCATGCCATTTTGAATTATATGTAAAAAATTTTTTATTCATTTTGCCCCTTAGCATTAATTCTTATTCATCTTTTTATTTTTCAAAATAATATTTATCAAAAATACTTTCGCTATCAAACTGACTCTTCCCATATTCAATATTTTCATAATATGAATATGATATTTCTGATTCTGTTTTAATATCGTTTTCTGGAATATAGCCATATTCTTTTAAATAATCATTTATTCCATATTCATTTATATTATTCTCTAAAATCGATTGTTTATAATCCTCAAATAAATCTGAATCTAACTCATATTGTTGTTCTAAAGTCTTTTCATTTATATCTTCAAATTCATAGCTCTTTTCATTGTAAAAACCATCATAACTCATAATATAAACTTCTGAGTTAGTATTGTTATATTTATCATAATAATTATTAGATACTGATTCTCCAATAGAATATGTTACATTCTCTACCCCCTTGTTAATCCCATGCTTTAACCCAGTTGAAAGAAAGAACTGTACCATTATGTCATCACTACATGCTTCAGCAATTTTATCACCTGTATAATCTACTCCTAGTCCAAGCCATACTTTCCCAGTTTCTCCCACTGCAGTTTCAATTTGATTCATTGCTTCTACTGAACCTTCTGTTGCTATTAAACCTTTTGCAGCTTTTTTTGCTGTTTTATCAACCCCAGCCATATATATTTTATCAACTGAATCTGTAAAAATTAGTCCTCCACTCGCAAGCAAAGAAACTGTCATATACGCATCTGTATTACCATTAAAAAAATCATCTCTTATAAAATTTCCTGGCTGAGTTTCAAAATCTCCAACTATGCCACAATAAATATATTCTCCCCCTTCAACTAGAATAGTTGCAGACTCCACTGTTTTATAGCATGCACATGCATCCCCTATTAATTTAATAACCACAGGAGCACTCGAACCACATGTTGTAACTACAGAATAGATTCCTATTGCAGCAGTGCCTACTAGTACAACTCCCTGCTCAATCATTTTTATGCGAAGTTCTTTTTCTCTTTCCTTTTGCTTTCTTTTTACATAATCAAAAGTAAATTCTATACTTTCATTAATTTCATCCTGATTTGATGTAATAAAATCAGAAGCTTCGTATATACTTGTATATAAATCCTTATAGGAATCTGAGTCTATATAATTTGTTAGACTAAGCTGTTTTGCAGTAAAAATTCCCTTTTCATCTATTTTATCAATAAGGTTGTTAGACTTATTTATTAAATCTTTAATATTTTTTATTTGAGCATTATCAAAATCCGCATCATATGTACCAATATCATCTCGTAATTTTAGAATTCTTTCTCTAGCCTCTTCAAATTCCTGAGTATATGTCCATAATGGAAGTATTTTCTGATCTCCTATAAGATCATAAACATCTCCTTCAGTCTTATCTGCATTAAAATGAAACTCATTAAAATCACTCAAAAATATATTAATTTTCTCTGCTATTTCATTGAAATAATCCTCATTAAATGTGGCCTCCTCCGCTGTATCATACTCAGAAAAACCTGCTGTATATAAAGCAAGTACTGAATAATACTCTGTTAGTGCAATACCAATAGCATCTATTACTGATATATGTACATATTTAAGATAATTCTTAACTGCCTCAGCACCCTTTCCGTCAAAGTTTTCTTCATCAATAAGGGATTGAAAACTATCTTTTACTCTTCCTAAATATTCATTTATGTTATTTGAACTGATAGTGCAGGTTGCACTTGCATTAATTAACTCAGCACGATCTATATTATAAGACATCTCTATCACCTTTTCCCAATTTTTTTCAAATGAATTTTATTTATTTTCAAATCCCTCTTTTAACTTCTGATCAGCATCATAGATTTCTTCTCCAACAATTTTTAATGAAATAGCTGTATTATTTAACGCCGCCAAATATCTATCAATAAGTTTTCCCAATTCATCATAAATATCTTTAAAATCATTAATTGTACTTGATTCACAAGTCTCTGGAACTGTCATTTTTAATACTTGCTTTTTGTTTTTTAAATCGCCTATATACTGACTCATATATTGGGCATAGCCCATTTTTGTATCATATTCTTCTTTTGAAAATTTAATTGCCATAAATATCCCCACAAATTTTTAATTGTCCATTTTACATATTAAAAACTTTCTTGTGCCCTTAATAGTGATAATTCATCTGTTAAGACATCTATATACCAATTATCCCTATCAATGATGTTTTGAAGTTCATCTCTATCATCTTGTAAATCTTCTATTTTTTGATCTATTAAATCATAACTGTCATATACATCTGAATAGATTTTCCCATAACTTTTATCATGTGCACTGTATAATATCTCATGAAAATCATCGTGGTTCTTTCCTTTCCACTTTTGATTATCTATGTATTCATCCCACTTACAATAATTATATTCTCTATCAAATTCATCTATAATCTTACAGTTCTTTTCCTGAATACTTAAAGCTTCTTCTAATCTTTCAAGTTTTATATCAATTTTATTTATTTCTTCCTGGCAGTTATCGATCTCCTGTTGGAGTTCGTCTATTTTATCTAAAATTTCCTGTTCATTAAAATCACTCATTTCAAAGTTACCTCTTTAAGCCAGTTCTTTATATTTTCATTCATGATTTCATCATCTGAGTCTGAATAACCTTCTGCCACAATCTTAAAAATGTCCTTGTGGTTAAAGAATATTATTCTTTCATCCATAAGGCCTTCAGGATAAAGAGCAGCGCCATAATCAAATATTTTTCTGTCTTCACCTTTTCCTGCTAAAACACCTCTTGCTATTATCATTAATTTTTTTACATTGCCTTTGATAAGAACTATGGTTCCAAGAGGCAGATATTTATCTAAAATTTCTATGTTTTCCATTATTAAAATCCTGTCTTTCTTCGAAGAATAAAATAATATAGGTATCGAATTATTTTTATTCAAATATTAATCCACACAAAAAATGCCAGATGCAACTCACACGTAGCACCTGACATTTTTTGAAATTTATTAGCCCTGGAATGAGGAAGATATATCGTTATCTGTTTCTTCCATCTTTGTAGCTACGCTTTCAAGTGCCACTGCTATCTCTTCAACGAGTGCTCTTGCCTGTTTAAATCCAGGTTCAAGTTCACTATAGCGAATAGCATATGATTCACTTGCTGCGCCTTCCCATTCTCCCTGAAGGTTCTCGAGCAATCTGCTCATAGTTTCAATGATTTCTTCTAACTTCTCCCCTTCTGCTCTGTACTCTAATGCTCTGCTTCGCATATCATCTGGTGAAATACGAATCTGTCCCATACCTAAATATCCTCCTAGTTTGTCTTGCCTTTTGAAAACTTTAGAAACGTTTTCATTTAAGGCTATCTACGTCTGTTTCATTTTGAAACAAAATCAATAATAATAATAATAATAATTGAAGTCAATAGGCTTCATCTATTTTCTACACAATCGACAAATATATTTGTGCAACTTTCATATCACCCTCACCTTATAATGTTCTATTAACGCAATCACACCTAACAAAAAAGAACCATTAACGCCGTCACCTTAGGCCAAAAAAGCTGCAGTTCTTGTATGAGCTGCAGCTTTTAAAATTGAGTTAATCTTTCGGCAGCGCTACCTGCCTTAATATAGGAGTTATTACTAATGACTTATCATTTTAAATTGGTAAACTATTTTTTCTTACTTCTATTTTCTACTTGTTCCTTTTTTCTTCTTTACTTTACTGCGTTAAATGCTTCCTTAAGATCAAATAATATATCGTCGATATGTTCTATACCAACCGAAAGCCTTACAGTATTTTGCTTGATTCCCTGAGCGAGAAGTTCTTCCTCGTTATCCTCTGAATGTGTTGTTGAGGCTGGGTGTATTGCCAGAGACTTAACATCTGCTACATTTGCAAGGAGGGAGAATAATTTAAGATTATCAATGAAATCCTTAGCAGTTCTTGCATCTCCCTTAATGTTAAATGTAAAGATAGATCCGCCTCCATTTGGAAGATATTTCTTATATAATTCCTGCTGAAGCTTATCTTCTGATACTGCAGGATGAGAAATATATTCCACTTTATCATTATTCTTTAAGTATTCTACAACCTTAAGGGCATTTTCTACATGTCTTTCAACACGTAGTGATAATGTCTCAAGCCCCTGAAGGAAGATCCAGGCATGGAATGGTGAAAGTGTTGCACCGGTATCACGAAGGAGGATTGCTCTGATATAAACAATAAAACCAACTGGTGCCACATCTTTAGCAAAGCTTACGCCGTGATATGATGGATTTGGTTCTTTAAGCCATGGCCACTTATCATTCTGTGCCCAGTCAAACTTACCTGCATCGATTATCACACCACCAATGGTTGTTCCATGTCCGCCAATAAACTTGGTTGCTGAATGTACTACTATATCTGCTCCCCATTCTATTGGTCTTATTAAAAATGGGGTTGCAAAGGTATTATCTACTATAAGTGGGATTCCATGCGAATGAGCAATTTCAGCCCACTTTTCAATGTCCAGCACCTCTCCATTTGGATTTCCAAGAGTCTCTGCATAGAGAGCTTTTGTATTATCCTGAATGGCATTTTCAATAGCATCATAATCATATGGATCAACAAATGAAGTCTCAACTCCATAATTTCTTATTGTATGCGCTAAGTAATTGTAAGTGCCGCCATATATATTTTTTGCTGATACTATATGGTCTCCTGCATGAGCTACAGCCTGAAATACATAAGTTACTGCCGCTGCACCAGATGCAACTCCAAGAGCCGCTGCACCTTTTTCTAAGGCTGCAATTCTTTGTTCAAATACATCCTGTGTAGGATTTGTAAGTCTTCCATAGATATTTCCTGCATCCTTTAAACCAAATCTTGCTTCCGCATGGTCTGAATTATTAAATACATATGATGAAGTCTGATAAATCGGAACTGCTCTTGCACCTGTTACTGGATCTGGAGTTTCCTGTCCTACATGAGTCTGTAATGTTTCAAAATGTAACTTTCTTTCTTTTAATTCTGACATATCTATATCCTCCCGGCTTTATTTATACATATTTTTTTGGATCACCTTTACTGATTTAATTTCCTATCAGATTGGTATGTTTGTTTCTATGTTTTGTATTATACATAGTTCATCTGATAAGTGTTAATACCTAAAAAGCTCAACCGGTTATAGGCTGAAGCTATAACCATAAAAATATATAAACCTTACAAAAATGTAACTATCTGTCACATTTGGGAAAAGACAGAATAAAAAAACTTTGATATAATTTACTTAATCTTTTACGTAATCTATAGAAAGGACTCGTTTTGCTATGAAAAAAGAATATTCTTTTCCATCTTCTGATGGCATTACAAAAATCCATGTTATCAGCTGGCTTCCAGATGAGGGTTCACCTAAAGCCATCCTCCAGTTAGTACATGGTATGATTGAATATATTGACCGTTATGATGAATTTGCTAATTATATGACAACAAAAGGTTTTATAGTTATAGGCCACGATCATCTTGGTCATGGTAAATCTGTAAAATCTGCTGAAGATCTTGGATTTATCGCAGACAACAATCCTTCAGATAAACTCATCCATGATATTAACCGACTCAGGATTGCAACCGCAAAGAAATATCCTGACCTTCCTTATTTTATGCTGGGGCATAGCATGGGTTCTTATCTTCTTCGTAAATATATATCCCAGTATGGAAATGGGCTTGCCGGCGCCATTGTTATGGGCACAGGCTGTGAAAGTGACATTGCCACATTAGGAGGCCTTGCTCTTATAAAAGCAAAAGCGAAAAAATACGGCTGGCATTACAGAGATACCAAGGTAAGAGATCTAACATATACCGCCCCTTATAAAAGATACAACCTGGACGGTACTGATGTATCCAACAGCTGGTTATCCAAAAATGAGGAAAATGTAACAGCTTACTACAATAACCCACTTAATACATTTACCTTTACTCTTAATGGATATGAAGCTCTTCTTACAACTGTACTTTACACTAACCAAAAGAAGAATATTGATTCCATCCCTAAGGATCTTCCAATACTTATCGTATCCGGTGAAGATGATCCTGTAGGGAACCTCGGAAATGGTGTTAAAAAGGTATATCAGAAGTTTGTTCAGGCAGGAATTAAAGACGTGGTATGTCACCTTTTTCCAAATGACAGGCATGAGATTTTAAACGAAACTGATAGAGAAGATGTCTATACTTATATCGGTGACTGGCTTGATGAACATTACGAATTAGAAAAGATTCAGTAACAAACATAAAACTGTTAGAGTATATTACTAAAAACCCCGAAGAAAAATCTTCGGGGTTAATTTTACTTATTATTTCAACTAATTTTTTTAAATAATCTTTTTTTCAACTCTTCTTCCATGTTGATGGTGCAAGAAGTATCAGCATAGGGAACATTTCCAGACGGCCAGCGATCATATCAAATGACATTACCCATTTTGAAAGATCACTAAACCCTGCAAAATTGCCCGCTGGTCCAACAACATTAAGACCAGGCCCTATATTATTGATAGTTGCTGCTATAGCTGTAAATGATGTAGTAAAATCAAATCCATCAAGACTGATTATTATAAGTGAAAAGATAAATACAAAAGCATAGGCCATAAAATAAACATTTGTTGTCTTTAATGTCTCATCATCAACAACCTTACCTTCAAGCCTTATATTTTTAACACTTCTTGGATGGATAAACTGCTGCATTCCTCTGATAACCTGTTTAAAATAAAGGATCCATCTTGATACCTTCATACCACCACCGGTACTTCCGGCACAGGCTCCCACAAACATTATCATTACCATAACCGTCTTGGGGAATGTCGCCCAGTTATTAAAATCTACCGTAGCATATCCGGTAGTTGTCATTACTGAAGCCACCTGAAATGATGCCAGTCTAAGAGATGTTGCTAAACTTCCAATCTCCCCGATTATTCCAAATACTACAAAAATAACTGCTGTAGTATAGATTATCAGATACCATCTTACTTCTTCAGACTTTAAAGCATCTTTAATCTTCTTTATTACGAAAAGATAATAGAATTTAAAATTCACACCAAAGAGGAACATAAATACTGTGATTATCACCTGACATGTATTGCTATAACCTGCAATACTGTCTCCTTTAACACCAAATCCTCCTGTTCCTGCCGTACCAAAAGTGAGACAGATAGCATCAAATATCGGCATTCTTGCAATAGTAAGAAGCATAAACTGAACGATAGTAAGTCCAAAATATAAGGCATACTGTATAAGAGCAGTCTGTCTTACCTTTGGCACCAGCTTATCTACTGAAGGTCCCGGACTTTCTGCTTTCATGATATGCATCTCATCAGCGCTTGATGGGACAACTGCCATGATAAATACCAGAACACCCATACCACCTAACCAGTGAGTGAAACTTCTCCATAAAAGAAGCGAATGACTGAGAGCTTCAACATTTGTAAGGATGCTGGCTCCTGTAGTGGTAAATCCGGATGCTACTTCAAAATAAGCATCTGTAAATGAAGGAATAGCTCCAGTAAATACAAATGGGAGCGCTCCTACTATACTCATTATTATCCATGCAAGAGCAGTGATAACAAAACCTTCTTTTGCATGAAGTTTTCTATTTTTAATCTTTATCAGTTTTATCAAGGTTCCTAATAAAGAAGAACCTATAGCAACTAAGATAAAACATAATGTTTCTTTATCTCCATATACAAAACCTGTGATAATAGGTGGTATAAGGAAAAGACCTTCAAACTGGAGCAAAGTTCCAATTGCATTAAGTATCATCAGATAATTCATAATGTCTCCTTAACCCCTTATTATTTCATCTATTCCATTAAGTCTTGTATTGGTTGTAACAACTACTACACTATCTCCGGAATGGATATGATCATTTCCTCCCGGTCTTATTACAACACCCTTTCTTATGATGGAACAAATAAGTGTATTAGGAATTATATTTAAATCTTTTATCGGAGCCTTTGTAACCTCTGCCCCTTTTCCCACTGTAAATTCCAATGCTTCAGCCTTATTATCAGCAAGTCTGTATAATGCTTCAACATTACTTCCATAAGAATTCTGCATTGAACGAACAAATCTTAAGATATATTCCGCTGTGATTTTCTTTGTTGAAATGATATTTCCCACAGGAAGTTCACCAACCATATCTTCATAGGAATTTCTATGCATCCTGGTAAGCTGTTTTGCATGACATACCTTTGATACATAAAGTGAAAGAAGGATATTTTCCTCATCATGATCCATAAGTGCACATACCGCATCCATCTTATCAATTGATTCCTCAATTAAAAGATCTCTGTCAGTAGCATCACCATTTATTATCATGGCTTTAGGAAGCATTTCTGCTAAATCCTGACATCTTTTCCTATCTTTCTCAATGATTTTTACAGACATATGAAGACTGACAAGCTTTTTTGCAAGGTAGTAACTCATCATGCCTCCACCTGCAATAAGAACATTCTGGATTTTCTTGGTCTTTATCTTTGACTTATCAAGGAATTCATTTAAATCTGCCAACGCAACTGCGACAGAAATTCTGTCTCCTGCCTGAAGAATAAAATCACCACTAGGAATAGTTACATTTCCGTATCTTTCAACGATACATATAAGTCCTTTGTTTCCTATCTTTTTTCCAATGTCCTTGATCACAAGACCGTTAAGAACTGAATCCTCCGGAACGATAAGACGGATAACATTTACTTTTCCTTTTGCAAATGTATCTACGTCAAGGGCTGAAGGTACCCGAAGAAGTCTTACCATATCTTCTGCAGCAGCTCTTTCCGGGTTAACCGACATAGACAGTCCTAATTCTTCTTTAAGATATTCTATTTCATCTGAATATTGTGGATTTCTAACTCTGGCGATAGTCTTACATTTACCAGCTTTTCTGGCTATAAGACATGCAAGCATGTTTTTTTCATCTTGATCAGTAACAGCAATCATAAGATCAGCATTCTCTATGCCTGCATCTAGTTGTGTGTGATAACCTGTGCAGTCACCCTGATAACCGATTACATCACTTGTTTTTGATACCTGAGTCAGCTTTTCCATGTTTGTATCAATTATAGTAACCTGGTTATCTTCATTGTCGAGCTGTCCGGCAAGTTCTGTTCCAACTTTACCACAGCCTGCAATAATAATATTCATTTAAAAATGTCCTCTGTTATCATATTTCCAATTTTTATTGGATAAATTAAATCTTCCTTCTTGCAATGGCCATTGTTATGCCATTTTCTGTGATACCCGGCATAAGTAATTCTGCCCCTTCACCTGCTGCTACCATTGCCACTCTCTCACATACCGCTCCGATCCTTTGATCTTCAACTCCGAGTTCTTCATCACTGAAGGTAAAAAATGGGATCCTGTTCTTTGCGATAAATCTATTAATATCAACATCCACTTTTTCTTCATCAGTTGTAGCAATTGCAGCCACATCCATCAGATCGATAGTGCATGCCTTTAATATTCCTAAAATAAAATCAGAAAGCTCATCCACTGACTTGTCTCCATCACATGTAATGCCAACAAAGAAATGTCTTGGATAAAGCCATAACACTCCTTCTTTAAGCTTATCCTGTGAAATGATGATATTTGCTTCTGACATATCCTCTGTTCTCTTTATAGATGGAGGATATTTGCCTTCTAAAAATCTGGTAATATATTCACTATCAACAAAAACCTTAGAGATTTCTCCTCTTATCTGTTTCTTGGATAATTCAGTTACCATTTCTCTATTCTGAACTTTAAGATAATTATCCTTCGCAAATCTGTCTATTGCTTTTTTCTTCTCAATGTCTTTAGCCGCTGTAAGCACAGGCTCTCCATGAGTTGCAGCCGCCACTTCAACTGCAAGAGTTGTGCCCTGACCTAAATCTCCCGATGCGATTGGAAGAACAAATTTTGCTTCCTCATCAACAACCGCAACAGGAATATCCAGAGTTTTCTTCTTAACAAATGAACTGATCGCAGCAACAGCTTTATCAGTTGGTCCGATATAAAGAAGCCAAGCCCCGTCCTCTATGGCACGCGCAGCAACATCAGTGGCATTCTCATTATCAAAGATCACCACTACATATTTATCTAAAAACATTCTCTTTATGTCTTCAGCAAGATATTTCCCTTTTTTAGAAAAACTAGCTATATAAAGAACCATACCATATTCCTACCTAATATATATTTACTCAGCTATAATCCGCCCTTTTTCCATTTACTCCCACAGGAAGATTATAGTGAAAGCCATACAGATTCCATTATACAACAAAACCTCGAATTTGTAGAGAAAAATAATAAAAAAGTAGTTTTTACTCCTTTTTCTACAATTACTATGTTAAAATATCACTATCTATGTTAAATAGTATTAATTTTCATTTTATAAAACAGAGGTTAACTATGATAAAAAAGAAATGTCCTGTCTGTGGATGGGAAAATACAACCGATAAAACATATGAACACTGTCCTAACTGTCTTTCCATGATCCATGAAAAAGATGAAGACGGCGAAGAATGTGGCGGTATTATGGAACCTGTCAGTGTTTCAGTAAATGAAGACGGAAGCTGGGATATCATCGAAAGATGTAACTTCTGTGGTGAATTTGTACTCTCAAAGCATAACGAAGATGATAATCCTTTAAAACTTATGAATATAGCTATGAAACCTCTTGCAAATCCTCCTTTTCCAATCGACAGGATTGATGATCTTGAAAAAATGATGGGCGGAGAAGGAAACATAGGAGGCTATTATGAATAAGAAAAAAATCGGCGGTAAAAAAATAACTGCAGCAAATAATGATAGAAATGAAAAAAATTACTATATGACTCACGCATGTGTTGAAGAATTCACCTGCGCAAACTGTGGAAAGCTCATTAAACCTGAAGGTGCAGGTACTGACCACAGAAATCAGTGTCCTTACTGCCTATCAAGTCTTCATCTTGACAATGTTCCTGGAGATAGGGCCTCCAGCTGTCACGGTCTCATGATCCCAATAGGTGTCTGGGTTAGAAAAAATGGTGAATGGGCCATTATCCATAAATGTACAAAGTGTGGCAAGATCAGTTCAAACCGAGTTGCCGCAGATGATAATCCTATGAAATTAATGGCTCTTGCCATGAAGCCCCTTCTCAATCCTCCACTTGACAAAGAGCGTTTGAAGAAAATGCTCTCTTCCATGAATCAGTAAGAGTACAAAAAACACCTCTACATTGAGGGATAATTAAAATAAGAAAAACACCACCACAAAAGGACATTTTAGTCCGCTTGTGGTGGTGTTTTTCTTTAATCAGCCCTCAATATGAAGGCCCTTATAATCTGACTGGGCCACCATTCCATAATCTTTAGCCATCTCATTAGATGTCCAGAACATATCTTTACTTACACCAGTAAAGATATCTTCTACTGAAATTTCATATGCACCGGCATTTAATGTGATAACACCAGATTCATAATTATATGGTGCTGTCATCAGTATCTTTTTAACAGCATCTGAGAAGTATGGCATTGCTTCAGGAAGAGATACGTATCTCTTTCTTATAGCATCCTTCATGCCTTTTTCATTTAAAAGACAAACCTGTTTATTTGATACCTTTGTTCCAGTCGCCTTAACGAAAGCATTAGCAGCACGATTCATCACTTCAGCTCTTCTCTCATTTGTAGGAGATGCAAACATCATATTTGTTTCAGCTACATTTGGTCTTTCATCAGCGAAAGCTGTATAAATAACTTTCTCTCCTGGATATGTACCGATTCCTCTAAAGAAATCTGTATAGAGTTTTTCCAATTTATCTTTGATTGGAACAATCCTGCCGTTATCAATATCCACTTCATGATCCAGCATGATACGGATAAGTCCCACTCTGAAATACTCTACTCTTTCAGCATCTATATAATCGATTGGAAGATATTCATATCTTCTTGCATCCTTTAACAGAAAGCTTACCATCTTCTTTCCAACTTCATTAAGATAACTTACTTCATTTCTTAAATCTTCATCAAACTGTGCGTAGATATCCATAATCCTTTCACTTCTACGTCTCAGTTTTCTGATGATATCTCCAAAGAAATCCTGATCATGAAGTTCATTTCTGATAAGTCTTCTTTCTTTCTGCAGAATGTTCTTAACAGAAGCATCATAATATCCATTTTCAGTCTCACGCTTTGCCCCTGGGAAGGTGAAGAAACGGCGAGATGTCATATCTACTATGGAATCTATGATTCTTCCATAATCCTGAGGATTATGTTCTTCATTTAATCTATCATTCATTTCCTTCAGGATTTTTATCATTCCTGTATCCTTATCATTATCAGCAAATCCCGCTGATCCAATGATTGCAACAGTTACAAATGGTCCATAATCGCGAAGGTATTCATTGATATGCTGCTTCATGGTATTTATGACCTGATCTTTATATTCCTTTATAGCAGTATCAATATTTCTTTCAAAAGACTGATAATCTCTTAATGCTCTTCCTCTGAAATCATCAAAACCTTTTTTAATACTCTTATAATCAGGTTTTTCATACATACTGATCCTAAGAAGTCCCTTGATAGGAAGATAGATCTCATCCTCTGTTCCACTATTAAGAAATTCCCTGAGTCTTCCAAAGGTTTCATCAGAGTTCTGAAGAAGTCTCTTATCATCCGGCACCCCATGAATATCTCTATAAGCTGCATTAAATACCTGATACTCACATATATTTTCGATTTCCTTTACAGGAATCTTATAATCAAGTTCATTTATTATCTTAAATGTTCCCTTGCTCTCGCTAAAGAAGGCATCACGGAGAATTTTCTTAGTACCCTTTGAAATAGAGCCATTTCCGATATATTTAACTTTTGAAAGTTTAAGAAGGATGTATGCCGCATCACTGCAAAGAGTCTTTACGGGAACGAATCCGTCATCTGTATCTTTTCTGCCAGTCACTACCATACATGAGTCAAATATATCTGCTTTTATTGAAAGTCTATGTACACCTGATTCAAATACATATGATCTGTCATTTTGTGCATTTGCCATAAGTTCTTCTATCTCTGACATTGCAGCATAGCAGTTAGCATTCATTAATGTACATAATTCTTTATTATCATAAACATCTTCATTTCCGTATAAGGTATCAGGAGTAAGGAGGAAACCGCCAAGTCTTACGTTGTCCCACTTCTTCATCTTTGCATAGGCTCTGACATTATACGCCACATCTGCCAGGATACCACTTCCTGTACCACCGCCAAGACCAGTAACAAAGAATACGTCCAATCCTCTGGAATCAGAATCAGCATAATATTCCTCTAGTTTTTCAAAAAGGAGAAATCTTATATCCTCATAGGCATTTGAGAACATAAGTCTTCCTATCTGTCTGTTACCTTTAGCTCCTTCAGGTCCGATATTGATCTTTGGAAAATCCTTACTCATCCACTTTGCAAGTGAATCCTGAACCATTCCCTGTCCAGTTCCATTGATCATAATATCATGAAGGTTTTCTCTATATATACTTATGATTTCTGAATTTAAAAGTGCACGACCATTTGCCTGGTCCATTAAAGAAGACTCCATGTCAGAAATACATGAGTCAATTGAAAGGAAATGGATATTATCCTCCTTGGAAATATGATATCTCATCATTGCTTTTAAAGACCTGATGACATTTGTACCAAGTCCTCCAAGTCCAACAAAAAGAATATTACCATTAAAGAGATCTGGATTTTCTTTTTCAAATATTCTTAGTTCTTTAAGACGTTCAAATTCTTCTTTTTGTGTATCAATAAGAATCATAATTTTCCTTCTCCCACTGTAAAACTGAGTATTATGCTTTATCCTCATGACATTTATGCCATTTTTTATACCAGAATCCCCCTATCAGGCCAAGGAGGATGATCACTGCTATTATAATGATAAATAACGTATAATCCTTCTTAACTGCCAGAGTTCCACTATATGTAGAAAGAAGTATGGCTGGAAATCTCCCTACAAATGTTATAAACAGCCACGCTCCAAGCTTTAAATCTGTAAGACCAACAGCATAACTCAGCAGATCCTTAGGTGTTCCCGGTATCAGGAATAACATAAATATAATGAACTCTGATTTCTTAGTTGTTTTAAGAAATTTCAAAGATTCGATTTTTTCTTTTGATACGAAGAGACTGGCAAAATTCATTCCGAATTTCTTTACAAAAAGAAAAACGATAACACTTCCAATAGTCATAGCTATATCTGCGATCAAAGCTCCATAAAATGCTCCAAAGGCATAACCCGCTGCTATTTCAAATGGTCCTCCAGGTATTACTGCTGCAATAACCTGAAGAGTCATGGCAACCATAAAAGTAAGTACTCCCTTTATACCTTTGCTTGCTACGAAGTTTCTGAACATATCAGGATCCTTAACCATTTTAAGCATAGGCTCACATATGTAATATGACATAAGAAGGACTATAGCGAAAATGATGATCATAAGCACTACAGCCAAAACCTGTTTTTTCTTCATACCATACCTGTTCAACATTTAGTTTCTAACAAAAAACTAACTTATAGTATACAAAATTTGTTAAGTAAAAACAATGCTGTACTAAAATATTATGCAGATTGAATATCAAATCCAACCATAAGTTATATCTTTTTGACCATATATACATTTTTTAACAGATCCTGTACAGTTTCCGATGCATATTCAATCTGCGCGGACCATCGTCTTGCTGCATCAGATAGTGAATATTTACCTTCATTATCCTTATTGGCTTTAAATAATAAATATATAAGTTCTGTGTTATATGCAGCAAAATGATCCAAGCCACTATAGCGCTGTATATCTATTTGATCCATTTCCTCATCATAACAACTTCCCATAGATCTAAAGAAGATATATTGATAGATCCTGTTTAAGGCTGCGCAAAGTGAAGGATTTTCTTTAATACTTATTAAATCAAAGCTTACACCTTTAACAGCCTTTAATTCTTCTACCCACTGTTCATCAATCGGTTCAATACTTGAAATTATAGCGTATATACTCTCTTCCTTAAAAATACCCTTGGTTAATAGAAAATCTAAAAATGAAAAACAAAACTCTGTATCATTTAAAGCTTCGTCCATCTTCCTATTATATTCATGTACCTCTTTAAGCGTAACATTCTTTTGGCAGAGATCACCGTCATCTTTCGTATCTTCCACTATAAATATAAGATCATTATTTTTAAGTTCATTTACTATCTTGTCGCTGATAACTTCACAAGCCATTCCAAATCCACTATAGGAAATATCTTTAATATCATAAAAAAACCTGGGATGCAGTGCGCATATATCACTTAGTTCATCCTCACCTTTTTCTATAATTATCTCACAAAGTCCATCCTTTCTTAAGAAAGGACATCTTCCACTTTCATCTGTCTTAAAACAAAACTCTTCATCCTGAAATGTTATGGAATCCTTCATCTTCTTTCCAAATTTCCCTTCATAATTCAGGTATCTATTTAAACTTATAGGATCAATATCTATCTCCCACCCCTTACAGCAGGTATTACGGCACTCTGAAGCCTTACATTTAAATTCTTCAAAAAACTCAGGTTTGATAAACATATATCTTCTCCTTCTAAAGGTTTTAATTCGTTCAATCTAGTATAACGTTCGCAAAATAACTGGACTAATGCGCTGAATGCTTGCGTAGCGGGCTACGCTGAGGATTTTTGAGGCGTGCTATCGATGTAAGCAGGCAAGCATTCGGTCCAGTTATTTAAGTGACGTTATACTAGTATAACGTCACTTAAATATAATAGTAAATAATATATTTTTTTTGAGATTAAATAATGGTATAATGTCTTACCGCGAACTTTTTCAATGGAGGGTAAATGAAGAAAAAATTTAAATCAGTTATTGCAGTCATTTTATTAATATTAATATTTGCTATACCTGTAAATACTACAAATATTAATACTTCCGCAGCCAAAGAACCAACTATAAGCACTAAGGAAGAGTTTTTTAAAGCTATTTCAAAACAGATATCTGATAGAACTCTTTATAAAAGCTATACTCTAGACAGCTCTCTTTATGGCTGGCTGGTAGATGAAGGTTTTTATGATGAATATTTATATCACTATGATAGTGACAATCCTCTTATGAGCGGCTGTTATCTCGGCAATTATTTAATTGACTTTAAAGGCGAGTGTAAGATGCCATACGATAGTAATACTTGTACAGCATGGATTAGAATAACATTTCCTTATCCTAAGCCAACAATGGACAGCCATTTTAATAAGATGTCCGAGCTTGCAGAAAGCCTTAAAGGAAAGGATGATTACGAAACAGTTAAAAATATACATGATTATCTAATAAAAAATTTTGATTATGACTATCGCAAAAACAATGAAAATTATACTGATATTGAAGGTTTCAGGGATGGTGTAATGGTATGTAATGGATATGCCATGGCAACATTTTATCTTTGTAATAAAGCCGGGATAGATGCAAGACTCATTATTGGTATTGGCGGCAATGACACAACAATAAATCATGCATGGAATGTAGTTAAAATTGATGGTAACTGGTATAACATGGATGTAACATGGGACGATCAAGGAGGAGATAAAATCTCTTACAAATACTTTCTTAAAAGTGACGCTGATTTTCCTCTCCATGTCAGATCCAATCATTATAATAGTTCCACCTTTGGTATTGAGATATCTAAGACATCCTATAAAGCTGCATCATCTAAACAATATTTATTGATTTTTGTTTTCTTAATAGTTTGTATTTGTATATTATTAATCATTAAAAATAACTCTAAAGCTCGTGCTGTTGTTTCTGAAGTTGATAAAAACCAATATTCAGTTGGAACTGTAAAAGAAGATGATTTTGATAAATGGCTAAATGAAAATCAGAACACCTCTACCTCTGCTTAGGATCAAATTTGTTAGGTAACATAATATGAAAAAGTTTATAAAATTATTTAATTGTGAGGAATGGGCTTCCATCCAGGATCATGATGATGATATGTTGAAGAATTAACGGACGCCAAAATAAATAAGACACACGAAGTAATGCCATCAGAGGTAAAATAAGCCCTTTGATGGCATTCTTTCGTGTCATGGAGCGCAAAACATCATCTCGCCTGGCGGCTCGATGACGGGCAGTCACCAAAGTTCCCGCATTTTGTGCAAGCACAATGCAGGAACCTTGGCTCGTTGCCTACGCAAAAAAAGCGCTGGATAAAATCCAGCGCTTTACTCTACAGGGGATGAGAGAATCGAACTCCCGCCAAAGGTTTTGGAGACCCCTATCATACCATTTGACCAATCCCCTATGTTATAAAAAAGAACCCAAATTATTGGATTCTCTTTAAATTATACTTTGAAAACCTCATACAGCAAGTTAAATCCTTTATCACAAACTTTTTTAGAAGCATTACGCTTTAATCTCTATTAGGATAAGCCCTCGACCTATTAGTACACCTCAGCTGAAAGCCTTACGGCCCTTACACTCAG
>CADANF010000003.1 GCA_902789175.1 uncultured Lachnospiraceae bacterium | reverse complement strand
GTGAAAACTGTAAAAAGTTTGTAAAGTGTGAAATTACACTTCACAACATTATCCTAAATTTGGAGGTCGAATACCATCCACGAGCTATTTACCACTTACGTTCATCATATTTATGATTGTGGTAAATTTGTAAATCATTCAAAAAACAGTTTACAACTGCTATAAAATCCTATACAATGTATATATATTTATAGAACTTTGGGAGGTGAATAGAATGGCTCAGGTGAATATTAGAGTTGATGATCTTGTTAAAGCAAAAGCTGAAAGTGCTTGTTCTGATATGGGAATGTCTATGACAACTGCCATAAATATATTTCTTGTAAAATTAGGTAATGAAAGAAGGATACCTTTTGAAGTATCTGCTCAACCTACTATTAGTAGAGCTGAAGCTGAATCTTTGTTTTTACAAAAAATGAAAGCAGCAGAAGATGAAGTTGGTAAAGGAAATTACAAAACTTCTGAAGAAATGCATAAATTTCTTGGAGTATAAGTATGAAGGCTGTAATTTATTCGAATTCTGTTATTATTAAATTACAAATATTGAAAAATGAATTAGAAGAAGCGTATGGTAAGAAAAAAAGCGTCAAAATATTAAAACAAATAACAGACAGACTTGATGGTTTGGGTGTTTTGAACAAAGGTGAATCAGTTATAGAATGTTTTGGAATAGACTGTGATTATATGTTTCTCTATTCTAAACCAAATTTCTTCTTTTATAAAGTTTCTTCTGATAGAGTAGATATCTTGGAAATGTTTAATGAAAAAGAAGATTTTATATATGTATTATTTGGTATACCGATGAGAAGTCAGGAATCTATTGATTACTTGGGAGAATAATACAAATTAATTAAATTTATGATTCATTTTTTTAATGTTAATGAATCTGAAGTACCATAGCGGTGATCGTTAGGTCACTGCTATTTTGTAAGTGGGGGATCAGTCATACCATTGTTTAAAAATCAGATAGCAAATGGTGGACCTGTTACACAGTAACACATCCAGATATCATTAGATATTTTATGACTATGTTTTGCCTTTTCAGACAGAATTATTCTTGTTTTACTATAACCTATACTATAGATTTTATGATACAGAATGAAATTTTTCTATAAATCAGAAAATGCACTAAATAATGTGTAGAATTATTCGTAAAATTTAGTGATATATTAAATGATATATGTTACACTTAAATTGAATGGAGGTGATTCTATGCCAAAAATAGTACCAGTTTCAGATTTAAGAAATTATAAAACTGTTCTTAGTCAAGTTTGTTATGGGAATCCAGTATATCTTACAAAGAATGGAAGAGGCGATTATGCTATAGTAGATATGAAAGAATTTGATGAACTTCGTGCGTTAAAAACACTTTTTTCAGAACTAGAGAAGGGTGAGGCATCTGCTAGAAAAGAGGGATGGATTTCTATTGAAGATGCTGAAAAGAGGTTAGGTTTATGAGAAAACTAGATATTTCTCCAGAAGCTTATAATGATCTCGAATCAATTAAAGAATATTTAGATTCTGAATTTGGTGAAAAAGAAGAGAAGAAAAGACTTAGAGCAATTATTAATGATTTAAAAAGACTTCAGAAGTATCCAGAGACTGATATTAAACTCTTTGAGAGGCTTGGGATGAATAACATAAATATGATAGAACTGTTGTTTAGCACATTAAATAATGCTTCTTTATTCACATTAAAAGGAACTATTTGTGCTTGAAACATCCATATAACAAATCAAAACTGAACAAAATATATCTTGATGATGTAAGTGTAAGGAAGATAATGGAAAAACTTCCGGATATGATTAAAGATTTTAAAGGTAGCGGTGATCATTAGGTCACTGCTATTTTTTTAGTTTTCCATTTGAAAATTCCTCTGAAATGGTATACCCTAGTATTGTTGCAAATAAATCAGAAAGGAATCCTGGGGACAGCCCGCAGGATAACAAATAATTTTATGGAGTTTAATAATATTTCAATCGTTGGATCTCAGATGGATATGGGAGCAGTAAGAAAAGGTGTTGATATGGGACCTTTAGCCATTAGACATGCTGGACTTGTTCAGAGAATAAAGGACATTGGATATAATGTTACTGATTGTGGTGACGTAGTTCCTATGGTTGCTCTTTCAGAAGGAAATCCTTCAATGAGATATGAGAAAGAAATAAATGAGAGTAATGGAAGACTTTTTAATAAGGTCTTAGAGATACATAAGGAGGATTCGTTTCCTGTAATCCTTGGAGGAGATCATAGTATCGCTGCTGGATCTGTTTCTGCAACTGCGGAACATCATGGAAAAATTGGCGTTCTTTGGATTGATGCTCACGGAGATTTTAATGATGAGAAGATTAGTCCATCAGGTAATATTCATGGTATGCCTCTTTCAGCTGTATGTGGTTGTGGACCTGATTCATTAGTAAGCTTTACTAAGGCAAGAGTTAATCCGAAGAATGTTGCAGTTATCGGGGCCAGGGATTTAGATCCTCTTGAAGCAAAGAAAATGAAGGAGATGGGAGTTACCATTTTTTCTATAAGTGATGTTCATACTTTGGGTATTAAAGAAGTACTTCGTGATGCCATTGCTATCGCGTCAAATGGTACCGCCGGCATTCACCTTAGTTTTGATATGGATGCTCTTGATCCTGATAATGCACCTGGAGTTGGAACTCCGGTTCTTAATGGTCTTACTAATAGGGAAGGATTTATGATCTGTGAAGCTTTATATAATTCAGGTAAGCTTCTTGCAATAGATATGGTAGAGACAAATCCGCTCTTAGATGATAGAAATACTACCGGAAGACTGGCATCAGAGATGATCTTAACATGCCTTGGAAAGACAAGTTATTAATAACATATAAAAAGTATTAAGCCACCTTTAATGTGATTTGGGAAACATCATTAAAGGTGGCTTTTTCTATAAATAAATCCCAAAATGGATAGTGATTTGGGAGAAAGAATAATATAATTGTGAGAAAGGAGTATTAACCAATGAGACAATTTGATGATTGCACATGTGTGTATTTCCTTTGAAAATAACTGATCATGGCAAGTGATATTATAGTTATTAAAGTTATTATATAGCCAGGTAACATATTGGCTCTCTTATAACTTAGAGCTAATGTATGATTTCCAGCAGTTACTTCTATTCCCATTCCTCCCATAAAGTCTATAATTTCAACTTCTTTTCCGTCAACTAACGCTTTAAAGCCATAGAGATGAGGCAGAGATATAAAGACTGTTCCGTCTTTTGGGGCATCTATTTTTCCTGATATAGTAGAAGATGTGGTAGTTATATCATACATTTGATATTTAGATACATCGTTATATATATCTTCATATACTGATTCATTTAATAATCCAAAGCTGATATTCTTTGCTTTTACATTTGGTAATCTGATATAAAAATCTGCAGGATCATCGCTTAATTCACCGATGTAATTTATACCATTCTTTAATGCTATATAGAGCTTACCCTTTAGTAAGCTTTGGATATGAACATGGACAATCATATAAGACCTGTCGTTTTCATCAGGATTTATCTGGTAGTAATCTGAATCAAAATAATCATCGTTGACAGGTTCCAGAGTGTCATTATTTTTATCGGCATTATTATCATTGTGAATACTGTTGTCCATATAATCATTATTATCGTCATTATCTGTTACATTTATTTCTCTTACCTCAATCTCACTGTACAAATCTTTACTTCCAAAGCATTTAGCAAATTCATTCTGCATATCAAACGCGTTATCATAAACTGATTTAGCAGATAATAATTCACCAGAATCAGAATTATAAAAAATAGAATCATACTTAGTTAATGCCTCATCGTTACCCATAAATATACCCAATGAGAGAGCGTGGTCATTGTAATGCATACTGAATTGTCCCTCTTTATCTATCACAGGATATGGAGAATCAAATACAGTAGAATTAGTATCGGTTATTACATATTTTACCCGAAGGAACATATCAGCTAAAGGATTTCCATTAACATATCCAATGATATTTGATGAAGTGTGGATATTATATCTATCCAGCATGGCCATGTTTGTCATGGTAAAACCTGAGGAAAAGCCGGAGATGGAATTTACCCCAAAGAAGTTCTGGGCATTTACTAAATTGGTATCCTGTATTTCTGTATTATAAAATTCTTCTTTTGTTTCATCGTGTCTGTCTATCAGAGCATTTAGTTCCTCAAAATGCCTTTCAGTCATGTCCATTCCAGCAGCTCCATAGAAAGTGTAAAGAGAAGAAAGGATCAGTTCAAATGCCATGATATAGAATACGAGCTGTATTTTTTTATCATCATTGTTTTTATGTTTTTTAACATCTTCAGTTATTTTGCCGTCATTTATTGGATTAGATTTATGCATCTTAATATTGAAACTAGAATAGATAATTATTAAAAGGTAGATTAATCCAACCGCAATAGAAACGCCCGTACAAAACTTTCCTATTATCTTATCAGACATAATCCATGAAACACTGATAAATATTAAAGTTACAGCCGGTATTATTATTTTTTTCTTACCTGTTATCTCTTTCCAGTTTATTATCACGTCATAAACGGACTTTATCATAAGAAATATAAAAAAGATTGAAAAGCGGTTAGGTACAAGGCTCTGATAATGAAAACCATGCAAACAATAGTTAAGTCCTTCGTTCATAAATGAAAGGAAATATAAGAGCATTATAAGTCCATGACCGATTCTTTCCCTTATAGGGATCTTCGATATAAAAAAGTAAAGTCCAAATAAGAGAAGAGTTAAAAGTCCCGCATAAATCTGTACTCTTGATGTATCTGACGTGGAGATCACTGCACGGTGAAATGAGTGATAGTCGGATAACACATTTGTAAGATTGGCTGTCCATTTAGTAAATGAAGGTGGGACAGTATCATTTACTTTATAGGAATGATCGAAAGTTCCAAGATAGTATGGTAAAAGGCTGTAAGCATGAAGTCCTGCAGCAGCTATACTTGAAAGCCCGAACCGGAGTCCTTTAAAGAAAAAGTCTTTAAAGTTCTTAAAATCCATGGTAAAGAAATATAGGAATAAGAATACGCACATCATGAACCCGTAATAAGGGTCACCAATAAACATATAAAGAAGAATTATATAAAAACTTTTCTTCTTATCATATATAAGCCTTTCTAAAGCGAGTACCATCAAAGGAATATAAGTTAAAAATCCAAAGCCTGAATAAACAAAATAGCAGATGGAATAAGAGCTTAGGACGAAAGATAAGCTAAGTACTATAAGCCTTGGATCATGCTTAGACATATTCTTTCTGTTTCTTCTATGAGTAAGATAAAAGCATAATGATAAGCCGCCGAATATAAATGGCAGGATACGGCTTAATGTAAACGTAAGTTCATATAAGCTTTCAGGTAGTAATTTAGCTGTGAGATAATGCACAGGGCTAAGCCACATGTTATAAACGCTCAGTGTGTTATCGCTTATAAGAGCCATATTATATCTTAGAACTGAAAATGATCCATTTTTAATGCTTCTCATATTATCTATATAGCCGGAAAGTCCCTGATAGAAGCCATCGCCTATATAAAGGCTGTTATTTCCAAATGGACTGCATGTCCTTATTAACATCACAAGAAGAAGTACTAAAGAAGGTATCAGTACTACTGAGATATATACATAATTATCTTTTATCCAGTTATAGGTTTTTCCTTTTTTTTCATTATAATAAAGCTTTATTGCTATAAAAAATAAAATACCAGCAATAAGTATCATCAGACCAAATAAAGGATAACGATTAATATAGCTTACTTTGTAGGAAGGTGTGCCATTTGTAAAATCTCTTTCATATACAGGTACTGCTAAAAGACCATTAAGTACCGAGAGACCTTTTCGGTTTTCACCATTGACGTTTATTGAAATTCCGTAAGAATAAGGAATGTCGGATACGTAGTAGTAAAGAACGTCTGCCCCAGCTGAGGTAGCATCATCTGAATTAGAAGAGTAAGCAGCTTTTTTCACAAACGAATAAGGGTTATAAGTATTTTTCAGGCTGTCATAACAAGAGATAAAATTATCCAGGTTAAATGAAGCATATTGTGCCAAAAGATGCTGCTCTAGAGATCTTCTAATAGAGATTTCTTCGGTTATAAAAGAAGTTTCTTCTTTATCTTTATATCCAAGATAGTGGGTTGAATTTAAGTGGTTATAATAAGTCGCACCAGTATCAGGTAAGAAGAGCGCAGCAATCCTGTCATGATTTGGATTGATATGATTCTTTTCATCCACAGCTACCTGAGGGACAAAGCTAAAGTTTGTATCATCCAAAAGAACTGAGTAAATATTAGAGTCTGCAACATCATTGATATAGTCAAAATAACAATTTTTATAATATTTAATATCAGCAGTATTTTTAGAGATATAAAATCCATGAAGCGAGTATGGGTTTTTATATATTGATACTCGTTCATCTTGAGGATTTATAAGATCCATATCGGAAAGCTCGGCTGATGGAAGGGCGGTGCCCTTATTATTCTTAGTCATTTCAAGAGGAGGTTCTGCTATATAATCGTAACCATAGATCATATTAAAAAATGGCTCTACTGATATTTCATCATTTAAAAGTATGAGAACCTTATAGTCTTTATCAGAAGTTTTAGACTTAATTACCTGTGCCACGTAAGACGCGATATCATTTTTAGAATAATCAACAAAACACTTAATATTTGAAAATGAGAAATAAATAGATTCTCCTATCATTAAAAGCGAAAAGAGCAGAGTAAATATTTTTTTAGTAAGGTATTTAGATTTTAAGAGCAGTACAGTTACCCCGTAAAAGATTAAAAGTTCTGCTGTATATATAAATGGTTTAAAGGTGTCATAATGGGTGGAATAGAGGGCTGACAGTGTAAGTAAAGCATAAGAAGAAATATAGGAAATAATTAAAGTTGCAGGATGATTACCTTCAATTTCTTTAATCTCTTTTGCAGATATTACGAGCAGCGTAAATGATACCATAAAGCCAAAATAAGTCTGATTGTCATCACTATAATGAAATCCATTGAAAAAATAATTGGCTGTATCATAAATACAGGCAATTAAAAGAAGTAGAATTAGTAAGATATGAGAAATCCTTAATCTTAAAGAGATTTTTCTATTTAATAAAAATGCTATAGCAAGGAATAAAATAAATGCGCCGCAGCATATATCTATTCCATATCCGTAGGTAAAGGTAGAGGAAGGGTGCGTTCCAGAAAGAAGAGATTTTAATACATCAAAAAAACTTCCGGAAATCCTCGATGCCGGAAAATGAAGATTTAAAAAGCGGTTTAATCTTTCATTTGTATTCTGAAGCTCTGATTTTAAAGGTATAAATAAATTAAAATGAACAGGGACAAAGACAAGTATTAAAGAAATGTCTGTTAAGATCTTTAAGAGCTTTTTTTTAATTGATTTTGTCTCAGGGGAAATAATCATCATATAAATCCCGGTGAAAAGAGAAATCATTATAGCAAGCCATGAGTTAACTAAAGAAGTAAGAAAGATAAGGATAATATATGGATAAGGCTTATCTTTTGTTATATAGAGAGTAAGGGCGTATATTATATAAGGGAATATGGCAGCGGCAAAAAGATATAATATATTAAAGCCATAAGAAGTCATATATCCTGAAAGGCAGTAACATACAGAGATTCCAAGCGAGATAAGATCCTCATCTTTAGCAATGAAATCTTTTATATATTTATACATTCCAAGGCCTGCAACACCAAGTAAAAGTGGCATTAAGAGGCGTGAGAAGAAGTTAGACATAATATAACCTGAAAAGATCAGCGCTATAAGTGATGTTATCAATGGAATTAAAAATGATATAATTAAAAACTTAAATTTTTTTAACATAAAAAACCCCCTAAAGTTTTTTCCTTCCTATTAATTTTATAATATATGAAGTATAATAACAATGTTGGATTTTAATCTGATTTTAATCTTTCTTAAAAGATTCATTAATTTTGCTTCTGTATATTTATACATGTAATCAAGTTAAATGATTCTTTAAGAAAGAAAGGATGATATATATGGATAATTTAGAGAAAGTTGAAAGATTAAGAGAAAAAGCTGATGTAACTTATGATGAGGCTAAAAGAGCTTTAGAAGCCTGCAACTGGGATATGCTGGATGCAATGATCTACCTTGAGGCTCTTGGTAAGGTTAAGAAGACATCTGACTCCGGGGTTTATTCATCAAAGGCTGAAGAAGAAAAGCTTTATGATGTAGAAAAGACTATCAAGGAAGAAGAAAGAAAAAATAAGGAAGAAAGCTTTAAGAATAAGTTTAAGAAGGGATTCAATAAATTCATTAAGGTCTGCAAAGAGAACAGTTTTATAGTTAAGCATGAGGATAAGAAGATAATCGACCTTCCTTTAGGAATTGCACTTATTATCTTTTTACTTGGATGGCATGTATTGCTCATTGTAATGCTTATTTCACTTTTCTTTGAGGTTAGATACGAGATTGAAGGCAAAAATGATTTAAAGACTGTTAACAGTGCCATGAATAAGGTGGCTGATACAGCTGATAAATTAAAGAAAGAATTTGAAGACAAGGCTGAAGAAAAGGTAAAGAATAAGGCTGAGAATGTGAAAGATAACGAGTCACAGACTAATTCAGAGGATAAGGAAGATAAGAAAGAGCTTTAATATTTTGATTAATCAAGGAGTTTAAGATCATGGCAAAAATTCTTATAGTTGAAGATGAAGAGCAGCTTGCTAGATTTGTTGAACTAGAGCTGCTTCATGAAGGATATGAAGTATCAAAAGCATTTGACGGAAGAGAAGGCCTTCTTATGGCTGAAAAAGAGAATTTTGATCTTATTCTCCTGGATATCATGCTCCCAGGATTAAATGGACTTGAAGTTCTAAGAAGACTTCAGATATCAAATCCTACACCAACCATCCTTCTTACAGCAAGAGATGCGGTTATGGATAAAGTATCAGGTCTTGATGCTGGAGCAATCGATTATATTACAAAGCCATTTGCTATTGAAGAACTATTAGCAAGAGTAAGAGTTGCTTTAAAGAATCATCCTAAGATGATCCAGAACAATGTAAATGAAACTGATGATAATAAGTCATTAAATAACCGGGACAGCGATAAGAGTGAAAGTAAAAATGGTAAGCAGTCAGAGGGAGTATACGTCTGGAATAAACTTGTGCTTGATAATAAGAGACATGAAGTTCATTATGACGGACATCTTATAACATTAACCAATAGAGAATTTCTTATGTTAGAAACCCTGCTTTCTAATATGGATATAGTACTTTCCAGAGATACACTTCTTATGCAGGTCTGCGGTTATGATTATATCGGTGAAACCAATGTGGTGGATGTATATGTCCGTTATCTTAGAAGTAAGATTGATGATGTTTATGATATAAAGATGATAAAAACCGTAAGAGGCGTGGGATATGTGATAAGATCCACAGAATAAGATAGGAAATATATATGTCAAATAAAGATTCAGTTACAAAATCAAAACGTATTAATTCCATAGTACATCGCTTAACATGGCATAATATCGGTTCAAGTATAGAACAGTGTTTTGCCATGGGTCTTTTCATGTTCTTCATTTTGGTCATAGGCTGGGCGGCAATGACAGAATATCATAGTTTTGGTTATTTCATTGATGATAGTAAGCGAAAATTTGTGAGTTTTAAAAATATCAAAGAATTAAAATATGTGATCATTAAAGATGGAAAAGAAGTACTTTCGGCAGATTTTTATGGACCGCTTCTAGTGATTGGATCTGTAATAGTAGCATTTTTCTTCTTTGGACTTTTTATGGAACTTCTTTCAATTCGTTCTGAAATGAGCCATGTAAGAAAACAGCTGAGGCCGATCAATGATCTTGCTCTTAAGGCTGATGCTTTATCAAAACTTTCACTGGAAGATATTTACACTGGAAAGATTGATGATATCACTCTTACTGGAGGGGATATAAATGGTGCTGCAAAGTATGAGGGTAAGAGTGATCAGAATTTTGCAGATACTGCTAAACTCCAGCAGGTTGAAGAAGCTATAGAGCATATCAGCACTGATTCTGTAGGGCATACTACAACAGAGGATGGAGATCTTGTATCTCTTGAAGATAATGATCTTAAAGGAATCGAGCAGGCTGTAAATAATCTTCTTATGAGACTTAGAGAATCTTATCAGCAACAGGCAAGATTTGTAAATGATGCTTCTCACGAACTCCGTACTCCGATTGCTGTAATCCAGGGTTATGCCAATATGCTGGATAGATGGGGAAGAGATGACCCTAAAGTACTTGATGAAGCGATAAGTGCCATTTCAAATGAAGCTGATGCTATGAACCGTCTTGTAGAACAGCTGCTTTTCCTTGCAAGAGGAGACAGTGGTAGGACGACTCTTAAAGTAGAAGATGTAAATCTTAATGAAATGATGAAGGAAATCTATGAAGAATCCTTTATGATCGATGAGAAACATCCTTATAAATTTAAGCCTTACATAGATCCTGATAAGAGTAGGGATAAGGCGCAAGATGTGGATTCTTTGATGGACGAAGTAGTTCTTGATCCTCTTTTGGTTTCGGCTGATCCGGCTCTCCTTAAGCAGGCAGTGAGAATTCTGGTGGATAATGCGGCCAAGTATACTAATGAAAAGGATGAGATAGTTCTTGGAGTTGGAAAAAATGAAGAGGGAAGCCCTTACTTAATGGTTCAGGATACCGGTATCGGAATGAATAATTTAGATGTAAAGCATATGTTTGAAAGATTCTATCGTTCTGATGAAGTTAGAAGCTACAAGGGAACAGGTCTTGGACTTTCCATAGCAAAGTGGATAGTTGATAAACATAAGGGCCATTTTGAGATCCTTTCAAGAGAAGGTCTTGGAACCCGGATAAGGATCATTCTGTAGTATATTTTAATGTTTTATATTCTGTAGTATATTTTACGTTTCATATATCTTGTGTATACAAAAAATATTATATATAATAAATGTACGTCTTGGAACTTCGCTTTAGGCGGAGTTCTTTTTATATGAAAAAATGAAATCAATACGAAGGGGGATTCTCATGAAATGTACAATTTGCGGATATGAAAATCCGGATGGAGCTATGTTTTGTAAAGCTTGCGGTGCTGCACTTACACCAGTTCAGCCAGTTTCAGAAGAAGTAAAGCCTGATGAAGCACAGCCGGCAGAAGAAGTAAAGCCTGATACAGCACAGTCTGAATATGATCCAGAAGAAGGGACCAGCATCTTATCAGATGATGGAATGAAATTAGGCCAGAACCAGTTTGTAGGAAATAACCAGTTCCAGGGACAGCCAAACCAAAGCCCATTTGGCCAGCCAAATCCAAATCAGAGCCAGTTTGTAGGAAATAATCAGTTCCAGGGACAGCCAAATCAGAGTCCATTTGGCCAGCCAAACCAGAATCAGTTTGGAGGAAATAACCAGTTCCAAGGTCAGCCAAATCAGAGCCCATTTGGACAGCCAAACCAGACTCCATTTGGACAGCCTTACCAGAACACATTCGCTCAGCCAAATCAGAACCAGTTTGCAGGAAATAACCAGTTTCAGGGGCAGCAAAATCAGAATCAGTTTGGACAACCAACTAAAAAATCTAAGAAACCACTGATTATTGGCCTTATAGCTGTAATTGCTGTTATTTGTTGTATTTTCTTTATTCTTCCTATGTTTTTAAGAGGCGGAGCTAAAAAAGCAACAAAGGCCGGAGTTGATAATATCGTTCAGTTAGATGTTAAAGCAATGCTTGATACGACTAAAGATATTCCTGCAAGTGCTTATTCAGCATTTTATAAAGTCGTTGAAGAAAATGCTGGAACGTATCTCTTTGATATTTACTTTGATGATGATGTGAAAGATGGTAAAGACATAAAGAAGGAAGTTGATAAGATCCTTGATGCATGTAATGATAAAGATACCTTAAAGAGTATTAATAAAACAATTAATTCAGCTGACGAATTAACAGATCTGATCGAGGGGGCTGAGATTAAGGTAGGTGCTACTCATAAATTAAGGAATACCAAACAGATCATTGATTCTATTGAGAAGGATATCAATGGAAACCTGGATGAACTTTTTAAATATGCAAAGAGTCAAGATCCTGATTTAGAAGATGATGAATTAAAGAAGACAAAACAGGAAGTTAAAGAGACATTTAAAGATTTGAAGGATTCTTCATATTATGAGGATATAGTAAAAGCCGGAGACAGCTTTATAAAGAAAGCTGATGATGCTTGTTTAGTAGATGTAACAATTACTTATAAGAAATATACATTTAAGATTCAGGATATATGCTTTAAGTTTGATGGTGAATGGGTTTCGGTACTTGGTAATCTGCCTTCAATCTATATAATTCCAGCTATGTACAGATATATTGATTATGTAGAGTAATTGCAAATAACACTAAAAAATGGATGAGAACTTAGCTCTCATCCATTTTTTTAATTAAAAGCTTTTAATTATATCTAAACATTAACTGATTCATTAATTGTTTAAATTCTTAACAGCTGTTGCCAGCATAAGTTTGATTCGATTGATCTGGTTTACTTCAGATGCACCCGGGTCAAAGTCGATAGGAGTGATATTTGCTTCCGGATATACATTACGGAGCTTCTTTATTACACCCTTACCGATGATATGATTTGGCAGGCAGGCAAATGGCTGAGCGCAGACTATATTAGGAGTGCCGCTCTTTATCAGTTCTACCATTTCACCTGTAAGGAACCAGCCTTCACCTGTTTCATTTCCGATGGAAACAATAGGGCGGGCGTATTCAGCAATAGTTTCGATATGCTTTGGAGCTTCGAAACGCTTACTTTCCTCAAGGGCCTTTCTCATAGGCTTTCTGATTTCTTCAAGTACTTTGATGATACCATTATTGATAACCTTGGATTTCTTTGATTTTCCAAGATATTCATATTTATAATTTGCATTGTAGAAGCTGTAGAAGAGGAAATCAAGTAAGTCAGGCATAACAGCTTCTGCACCTTCTTCTTCAAGAAGATCTACTAAATGGTTGTTAGCTGAAGGCAGGAACTTAACAAGAATCTCGCCTACGATACCAACGCGTGGTTTCTTAATATCTTCATTAAGTGGGATAGCATCAAACTCTCTTACTATGTCACGGCAGATCTTTGAGAAATTGTGTGAACCTCTCTGGAGATCGCGGATACAGATCTTTTCCCATTTCTTATGAAGCTTATTTACTGATCCAGGTACCTTCTCATAAGGACGTGTGTGATATACAACTCTCATAAACAGATCACCGTATATGACAGCGTGCATGGCACATTTGATTCCCTTCATATTGTACTTCATACCTGAATTTTTCTCGATACCCTGGGCACTGATGGAGATTACAGGAATCTGCTCATAGCCTGATTTTTCCAGGGCACGACGTATAAAGCCGATGTAGTTTGTAGCACGGCATCCGCCACCTGTCTGAGTTATTGCTACAGCCAGTTTATTTACATCATATTTTCCGCTCTGTATAGCTTCCATCAGCTGTCCTACAACTATGATAGAAGGGTAGCAGGCGTCATTATTTACATATTTAAGACCAATATTGATTGTTTCTTTCTCTGCATCAGGAAGCATAACAAAATTCACATGAAGGTGATGCATTGCAGCTTCTAACATCTTGAAATGAATAGGAGACATCTGAGGACAGAGTACTGTATATTCATCACGCATTGCTTTTGTAAATTCTACTTTATTGATAGAAGTTTTGGTCTCAACCGGTTTAATGCCTTTCTTATGGCGGAGCTTAACAGCAGCAATAAGTGATCTTATACGGATACGGGCTGCACCTAAGTTTGAAACTTCATCAATCTTAAGAACTGTATAGATCTTATTTGCATTTGAAAGAATATCATTTACGCAGTCTGTTGTTACAGCGTCAAGTCCGCAGCCAAAGGAGAAGAGCTGGATAAGTTCTAAGTTGTCATTTGCTTTAACGTAACTTGCAGCTTTGTAAAGTCTTGAATGATACATCCACTGGTCTGATACTATAAGAGGGCGCTCTACTTTACCTAAATGAGCTATTGAATCCTCTGAAAGTACAGCAATACCATAGGAATTGATAAGTTCAGGTATACCATGGTTGATCTCAGGATCTACGTGGTAAGGACGACCTGCAAGGACAATACCAAGTTTGTTATTATCCTGAAGGAATTTAAGAGTTTCTTCACCCTTATTTCTTACGTCTTCCTTTACTTTTTCAGCTTCAATATAAGCTGCATCAATGGCAGCACTGATCTCTTCTTTAGTAACGTCTGTATATTTCTTAAACTCACGGAACATTCGTGCTTTAAGGGCTTCTGGATTATCCAGTGCAAGGAAAGGACGAATGTATGTGATTGAGTTTTCTTCAATTTCTTCCATATTGTTCTTTATATTCTCAGAATATGAAGTAACAATAGGGCAGTTGTAGTGGTTGTTTGATTCCTTGGTTTCATTCATTTCATAAGGAATACAAGGGTAGAATATGGTTTTGATATTCTGTTTTATCAGCCACATAACGTGTCCGTGACTCATTTTTGCAGGATAGCATTCTGTATCACTTGGGATTGATTCAATACCCAGCTGATAGATCTGCTTTGAAGACTTAGGTGAAAGGATTACCCTGTACTTAAGCTTTGTAAGGAAGGTGTACCAGAATGGATAGTTCTCGTACATGTTAAGAACACGAGGAACACCGATAGTTCCGCGGGTTGCCTCTTCCTCAGAAAGCGGCTCATAACCAAAGATACGATTAAACTTATATTCGTAAAGGTTAGGCATATTCTCAGGATTCTTCTTCATTCCAAGTCCTCTTTCGCACCTGTTACCAGTTACGAAACGGCGATTTCCTGTGAAATTATTGATAGTAAGAAGACAGTTGTTGGTGCAGAGACCACATCTGGCCATCTTTGTTGTAAAGGTAAGTTTATCTACATCTTCGCTTGAAAGAGTAGTAGATTTAAATCCTCCTGTATAATTGTCTCTTGCTATAAGAGCTGCACCAAATGCGCCCATGATACCAGCAATGTCAGGACGAACTGGTTCGCGGCCTGATACGATCTCGAAGGCACGGAGTACGGCATCATTATAAAATGTACCACCCTGAACTACGATATGTTTACCCAGCTGTTTTGGATCAGTTATCTTAATTACTTTAAGAAGAGCATTCTTAATTACTGAATATGCAAGACCGGCTGAAATATCTTCAACTGCAGCACCTTCTTTTTGTGCCTGCTTAACCTTTGAATTCATGAATACTGTACATCTTGAACCAAGGTCGATAGGTGTCTTTGCAAAAAGAGCGATACGGGCAAAATCCTTTACCTGATAATCAAGTGATTTTGCAAATGTCTCTATAAATGATCCGCATCCTGAAGAACATGACTCATTTAATATTACATTATCAACTACGCCGTTCTTTATCTTGATACATTTCATATCCTGACCACCAATGTCAAGGATAGTATCTACTTCGGGATCAAAGAAGGAAGCAGCAGTATAGTGAGCTATTGTTTCAACTTCGCCATAATCAAGGCTAAAGGCTGATTTAAGAAGTGCTTCACCGTAACCTGTAGAGCAGCTGCCTGCGATATGCGCAGTAGAGGGAAGAAGAGAATAGATCTCTTTCATTGCCTTAATTGTAGTATTTACAGGACTTCCGTTGTTATTAGAATAGAAGTCATAGAGAAGTTCGCCTTTTTCACCGATAACAGCAAGTTTAGTTGTAGTTGAACCTGCGTCAATACCAAGGAATACATTTCCTTTGTAATTTTCAAGTTTTCCACGTTTTACATGGTATGAGTGCTGACGTTCTTCAAATTCTTTATATGATTTTTCGTCATCAAAAAGAGGGTCCAGTCTGTTTACTGCAACTTCAATACGAAGTTCTGGTGTAAGGCGGGCCTCTAATTCTTTAAGAGTTGTAGTTCTGTTCTCATCTGCGTGAAGGGCAGCACCGATTGCTGCAAAGAGATGAGAATTATTAGGGATTATCTTATGTTTTTCATCAAGATTAAGTGTCCTGATGAAACATTCACGAAGCTGATCCAGGAAGTGAAGTGGACCACCAAGGAATGCAACATGTCCTTTGATAGGCTTACCACAGGCAAGACCTGAAATAGTCTGATTTACAACAGCCTGGAATATTGATACAGAAAGGTTTGGCTTTGTAGCACCTTCATTAATAAGTGGCTGTATATCAGTTTTTGCAAATACACCACAACGGGCAGCGATAGGATAGACTGTGTCATATTCCTTTGCATATTCGTTAAGTCCGGTTGCATCTGTCATGAGAAGAGCAGCCATCTGGTCTATAAAAGAGCCTGTACCACCGGCACAGACTGAATTCATTCGTTGTTCGATACCATTTTTTGTGAAATAGATTATCTTTGCATCTTCACCACCAAGTTCGATAGCAACATCTGTCTTAGGTGCCTCAAGTTCAAGTGCGCTTGAAACACAGACTACTTCCTGGCTGAAGGGTACATCGATAACATTAGCAAGTGCGAGTCCCCCTGAACCGGTAATATCAGGAGCTATCTCGCAATCCCCAGCTGTATTAATTGCATTTTGAAGGAGTTCTTTTAATGTTTCCTTTATCTTTGCGAAATGTCTCTTATATTCAGAGTAAATGATCTGGTTGTTTTCATCGAGCAGAGCAACCTTTACTGTTGTCGACCCGATATCAATTCCGAGGTGTCTCATATTGGAATTACCTTTCTCTTGATTGCTAATTAATTTCTAAATTCCATATTATAAACTTAGTATAAAACATCAATTTATAATATTGCACTAACCGTAATATTATATAGGAAATCTCCTTATTTTTCAAGAAATTTAAAGTGAGGTCTGACTTGAGTTTTTTGCCCTTTTATATTATCATATCTTATGTGCGTCTATTAGTTGCAGGCTTTATATGGCTTCAATTTCTGACCGCATTATTATTTAGGCTAAAAGGGGACAAATGATGAGACTTATAGATAAAATCGAACGAAAACTTTACAGATTTGCAATTCCAAATCTGCCTCTTATAATAGCAATCTGCCTTACAATAGGTTTTATTCTCGGTGCATTTCCATCTAGATTTTTCTTGAAGGTAACTGACATCTGTCAGATGGTACCTTATAATATCATTTATAAACATGAATATTGGAGACTAATCACCTGGATCTTTATTACACCATTTGCGACAAGGGGATTCTGGATGATGTTAACTCCTATTGCTATTTATTTCTATTATCGTATAGGTATAAGACTAGAGGCAGTCTGGGGTAAGTTTATGCTTAACCTTTATATCTTTGGTACGATAATTCTTATGGATGCAGGCATTATAATAGCTGCTTTGATATCTGCTAAAAATAATAACATGGTTGAGATTTTACAAATGCTGATAAGCGAGGCAGAGTTTAACACACTTCCCTTAAACTGTTCACAATACCTTACTTTATCAATGTATCTTGGACTTGCGATCATTTTACCAGATCTTACTATAATGCTTTATTTCCTGATACCAATTAAGATTAAGTATTTAGCATTTTTTGAGCTTTTATATCTGGCTTATGATTTTTATAAGTTACCGATCCCAACATATAGAACAATGATAGTTTGTTCCATAATACCATTTCTGATCCTTTTCTTTATAAACATGAATCGTAAAGGTTACAGTGTTCATCAGATGGTACGGAAGAGAAATTTTAATAAGAAAATGAGTGGCGGTAAAAATAATAATCCGTTTAATACGCGTCAAGTTAAGAGTAAAAGAACGGATAATGTTATAAAGTATGATTTCGGAAAAAATAATTCTTCTAACGAAAAAAGACCTATTCATAGATGTGCGATCTGCGGAAGAACGGAATTGGATAATCCATATTTAGAATTCCGTTATTGTTCTAAATGTAATGGAAATTATGAATACTGCTCAGATCATATTTATACTCATGAGCATAAAATCTGATCCTTACCCGAATTACTAAAATTTAAGTGACAGGATCAAAAATTATAAAAAAATAAAAGAATATTATAAAGGATATATAAATCAACATGGAAAATATGGAAAAAGATGTAAAGATCACAGTTACAGATATTAAGGCTGATAGAGATAGAAAAGCAAATCTTATTAAGTATCAGGACATTCTTGCTACAGCTTTCGGAAATTACGCTGCTATTAAATTATCTCTTAATTTCTTTACTTTAAAAGAAATGGTAAATGATATTGATTCTGAAAGAAAGCCTGAGATTGAAGGTTATATTAAAGATATTGAAACAGCATTACATGACACTGTGTTATCTGATAAAGAAGTAAGTGCAGCTATTATTGAGAAGATTTCAGCTATCCGTGACGCAGTTACAGCAAAGATGAAGATCTTTACATCTTATACGGATGCTTTACAGATTTATGATCATATCCTTGACAGAAAGAAGCCTCTTCTTACAAATGACTTAGAAGAGTATGTTGATACAGATGCTCTTGCAGAGGAGATGTTTAATTTTGTTTTTGCTGATAAGGATAAAGTAATGGTAAATACTAAGATCCAGGAATTCATTGCAGAACTCCCTGTTCGTATGACAAAGCAGAGATTCTATGACATTATGTCTACATCCCTTAATATTTATAAGGGTGGAGAAAAGAGTGCAGTAAGATCATTTGCGGATACATTGCTTGATGCAGCTCTTATTACAAAACCAGAAGGTTTTACAGATCTTTATCCGGATCTTTATAAGGTATATGATGAATTATCTCATGCGGATTATAAAGAGATCACAGTTGATCAGTTCGAAGAACTTTCAGATAAGATGTATAAGGCCACAGAAGATATAAATGAAGCTGTTACAGATTATCTTATGCTTGAAGAAGTTATAAATGACGCACTTATCATTCTTTATACAGGAAATAAACTTAAGAAAGAATATCTTGGGGAAGAATATAAGACAGCTTCAATTATAATAAATAAGATCATTGAAGCAGACGATATCTACAAGGCAGCCGAAGAATTTGATCCTCTTTTCGTAAAACTTGAAGGTGCTCAGGAAAATGCATATTCTACACTTTCATTTATAGATGGAAAGTTAGATGAGATCTATAAAGACTATAGGGATGAATTTGCTGATAATAAGGAGATAGCTGATGCATTTTCACTACTTCTTAAATGTGATAAACTTACTTCAACATCTCTCTTCATAAATCTTGATGAGGATGTTACTGTTATTTTAGATCCAACTGATGATGATTACCTTGCAGAGTTAAAGGAAGAGTTATTTGCAGAGTTTGATAAGAGATTTGCTGATATTTCCAAGTTTGAGAAGAGAAGTATCATGTCAAAGGTGCTTTCTATGATGCCTGTATTCTTTAATACTCAACAGGAGATCAAGGATTATTTTGAATATGCTCTATCTGGCTGTGGTGACGATTCAGAACTTACAGCATGTTCAAGGATAATCGAAGGAATCATCTCTGGTAACTAAAAAATTTAAGGGGGATCATATGGATTTTTCAGCGCGAATATATACTGATATAGAAAGCGATAAAAAATTTAATAAGACATTTAATAAGATCAGGCGTCTATCCCCTATGAAGGACATTTACCTTGTTACCTTGCCGATTTATGGGCATGGGCTTTATGAAATCTATAAATATGAGGAAATGTTGCAGCATTATTATAGAACAATTGATGATAAAATCTTTATTATGGGTATCGCTAGTTCAAAGAGTAAAGCTACAGAACTTGTGACAGATATGATAAATGATATGTATCATATTAATCTTCCATTGGATTCAAAAGCTTACTATGAATTTTTAAGGAAGAAAGAAATTAAGGAAAAAGCAATGGAGAATTTGCAGGGGTAGAAAATGGGAGTGGTACTTTTAATACTTAGGATTCTTCTGGATATCCTTATCCTTGTTATTGGACTTGTTCTTCTTCTCTTACTTATTATTTTGTTCGTTCCTGTCCACTACAGGGTAAGCGGAGTATTAAATGAAGAAGAAAAGTCAGCTGATTTTAAAGTCAGATGGCTTATAGCTTCGGCAAAGGGAAAATATAATAAGGAAGAAGGCCTGAAATTTAAGGCGAAGGTTTTATTCTTTACTTTACTTGATAGTGAAAAGAAAGAAGATCCAAAGAAAACTAAAAATAAAAAGTCTAAGAAAAAAACTATTGATGATCTGGATAATGTAGAAACAGAGGAGATTGCTGTTTCAAAAGATGAGATAAAGGCATTAGATGACATAGGAGAACCTTCTTTAGATTCGGCTTCAGATTATTCATATAATGATTCAGATTTATCAACTTCAGCTTCAGCTACGGAGAAAATAAGTAAAATAGATAAAGTTTATGAATATCTTGATAGGGGCGCTGATAAGGTAAGCGAAGTTCTAGATAAGACTGGTGAAAAGCTAAGGGCGATTGAAAAGAAAGCGGACCATGTTGAACAGTTCCTTTATAAAGATTATACTCAGCGGACTATAAAACGTGGTAAGACATTCCTGAAAAAGACTCTTAAAGCGATCAAGCCAGGTAAAGGGCATGGATTTATAAGGTTTGGACTTAGTAATGCGGCAGATACAGGAATCTGGCTGGGAAGGATAGCGATGTTTTATCCTTTTTATGGTAAATGGCTTCTTATCGAACCGGACTTTTATAATAAAGTATTTACTATGGACCTGGATCTTAAAGGACAAGTGATGCTTGGACCTACAGCTATAAGATTCTTGGTACTATATTTAAGGAAAGATACAAAGAAGACTATAAATCTTGCAAAGAAAATATAATGAGAAAATATGATAATGGAAGGGGATATATATAATGGCAAATGATATCAGAAAGAATGATTTTAATAATACTGTAAATTCGCTTTTCAAGGGAATGGATGCATTTCTTACATCTAAGACTGTTGTAGGAGAACCTATAAATGTAGGAGATACTACTATAATTCCTTTAATAGATGTTAATTTTGGCGTTGGTGCCGGTGCATTAGGCCAGAATAACTGTGGTGGCGGTATGGGAGGTAAGATGTCTCCTTCATCGGTTATCGTTATAAAGAATGGAGATTTAAGGATCGTTCCTGTGGCTGAAGAGAATGCTCTTTCTAAGGTTATAGGTATGGTTCCTCAGGTTACAGATAAGGTTAAGACTATCATTGATAAGAAGAAAAATGCTTCTTCTAAAGAAGAGGCACAAGCTGTTGATGATGCTATCGAGAACCTTTCAGAGACTGAGTTTTAGCCTGAGGTTAAAAGTTTTTAAAAAAATATAAAATTTTACTTGCAATGGCTTGTATTTTTTGTTAATATAACTTTTGTTGCGAGCCTGTAAAGGCAAATATATGTAAAGTATAAGGAGGTGCCGAAGCATGGCTAAGTGTTATTTTTGTGAAAAAGCTACTCATTTTGGAAACAATGTGAGTCATTCTCATAGAAGATCTAATAGAATCTGGAACGCTAACATCAAGAGAGTTAAAGCAACAGTTGAAGGAACACCTAAGACTATCTATGTATGCACATCTTGCTTAAGATCAGGTAAGGTAGAAAGAGCATAGTTTGATTCTAGGATCGTACAAAAAAAGAAATCAGGGACTTAAAGGTCTTTGATTTCTTTTTTTTTATGTTCATTTGTTGTATAATGAACACGTTGAGGGAAATTTATTATTCGTTATGAATTTAAATAAAAGGAGGAAATGACGTGGCAGGTTTTACAAATGATAATGGCAACATTTCTATTGATACAGAAGTGATTGCCAGTTTCGCCGGACATGCGGCCCTTAATTGTTTTGGGATTGTTGGAATGGCTACTATTTCTATGAAAGATGGACTTGCAAAGCTTCTTAAGGGAGAAAGTGTCAGTCGCGGTGTTAATGTTACAGTTAACGAGCAAAATGAGCTTATAATAGAGTTTCATATAATCGTTTCATATGGGGTAAGTATTAAAACGGTAGTAAAGAATCTTATGGATACTGTTAAGTATCAGGTGGAAGATTATACTAACATGAAGGTGAAAAATATAAATGTGTTCGTTGAAGGGGTAAGAGTTATAGATTAATCTTTGATTAATAATAAATTCGGAGGTTTTACTGATTTGACGATTAATATAATTGATGCTGAAAAATTCAAAAAAGCATTTTTTTCAGGCGCTTATAATCTTAATAATAAGAAAGAGTATATTAATGAGCTTAATGTTTTCCCTGTTCCTGATGGTGATACAGGAACTAATATGACTCTTACTATAATGTCTGCAGCTTCTGAGATAAATAATTTGAAGGATCCTACTATGGCTGAGATTGCAAGTGCCGTATCTTACGGTTCTCTTCGGGGGGCCAGAGGTAATTCCGGTGTTATCCTTTCTCAGCTTTTCAGAGGTTTTAGCAAAGAAGTTAAAGAAAAGGAAAGTATGGGTGTTATAGACCTTTCAGAAGGCTTTCAGCACGCTGTAGAAACTGCTTATCATGCTGTAATGAAGCCAAAGGAAGGAACCATACTTACAGTTGCCAAGGGTATGGCTCATAAGGCTAAAGATATCACAACTCTTAATCCTGAGATCGATATCATAGCTTTCTTAGAGGAAGTGATTGAATATGGTGATAAGGTGCTTCAAAATACTCCAGAATTACTTCCTGTTCTTAAAGAAGCAGGAGTTGTAGATTCGGGTGGAATGGGACTTATGACTTTCTTTAAGGGCGTATTATCATCTCTTAAAGGAGAAGATATCGTACTTGATGAAAGTGAAGGTTCTGCAGTTAAAGAAGAAGGTGCTTCTGATAAAGCAGCAGTTGGCAGTGGAAATGATGAAATATCTACTGCGAGTATCACATACGGATATTGCACTGAATTTATAATTCTTTTAGATGAACCTCTTATGGATCAGCAGGTAGAAGAATTAAAGAATTATCTTCTCAGCATAGGAGACTCTGTTGTCTGTGTTGCAGATGAGGAAATTGTTAAGGTTCATGTGCATACAGATCATCCGGGACTTGCATTTGAATGTGGACTTCATCATGGTCAGCTTACCCGTATGAAAGTTGATAATATGAGAGAAGAACATAAGGAAAGAGTAGTGCTTGCCAGTGAAGTTGCTGCAGCCCGTAAGAATGAGGATATGAATAGTTCTATTACCAATGAACCATATAAAAAGTTTGGTTTTATTCAGGTAGGTGCTGGAGACGGAATAACCAGGATATTTAAAGATCTTGGAACTTCCTATGTTATCTCTGGCGGACAGACTATGAATCCAAGTACAGAAGATATACTTAATGCTATAAATAAAGTAAAGGCCAAGAATATCTTTATATTTCCAAACAATAAGAATATTATTCTTGCTGCAAACCAGGCTGCGTCCATCTGTCATGACAAGAAGATTATAGTTGTTCCTTCCAAGACTATTCCTGAAGGAATAACTGCTATGATCACATTTTCAGATGAAATGACTCCTGATGAAAATCTTAAAGAAATGATATATGCAATGGAACAGGTTAAGACAGGTGAAGTTACATTTTCAATAAGAGATACTTCAATTGATGGAAAGGTCATCAAAAAAGATGATATAATGGGTATTTCAGAAGAAGGAATTGAATCTGTTGGAAATGATATAAAGGAAGTTACAAAAGAACTTATAAAGACCATGGTGGATAGTGAGTCGGGCCTTATTACTTTATATTATGGTGATAAGATAACAGAAGATGAAGCTGATGATTTAGTAAAAGAGCTTGAAGACTCCTATAGCGATATTGAAGTTGATATTCATTATGGTGGTCAGCCGCTGTTTTATTATCTTGTATCTGTTGAATAAATTTGAAAATGGGGCATGACACATGCTTTTAAATGATGATATTACTACAGTAAAGGGAATTGGGGAAAAGACAGCTTTGGGTTTAGGAAAGCTTGGGATTTCAAGCGTTAAGGACCTTATTTATTATTTTCCCCGGGATTATCAAAGGTATGATGATCCAATCATTATTAAAGATGCACATGAAGGTGAAAGAGTCAGTGTATCGGCTAAAGTTGTTTCATATGTAGATACCAGAAAGGGAGGCAGATTAAGTATTACCTCCCTTTCAGTAAGTGACTCTTCCGGGTCCCTTCGGCTGGTGTTTTTTAATAGTCCTTTCCTTAAAACTGTTTTCCATAAGGGTGATGAATTTATATTCGTCGGAACTGTTAAAATAAAGGGCAGTATGAGAGTTATGGAAATGCCGGAATATTATCCGGTATATAAGTATAAGGCTATGTTAAAGTCTATGCAGCCGGTGTATTCTTTAACTAAGGGAATAACCAATAATCAGATAAAAAAAAGCCTTGGCAATGCAAGAGAAGCATTTTTAAAGATTGAGGATTATCTATCTGATGAAATCAGAAATGAATATGATCTTATTTCTGAAAGAAGTGCTATAGAAGAGATTCATTTTCCTTTAAATGAGGACAGACTAAAAATAGCTATAAAGCGTCTTGCCTTTGATGAATTTATTCACTTTTTAATGGGAGTCAGGGAAATGAGAAAGAATAATCTTTCTGTTTCTTCTTCTCATGTGATAACTAAAGAATCAATCTCAAAATTAGATGGTTTTAAAGCAGGGTTGCCTTTCTCTTTAACTAGTGGGCAGGAAAGTGCGATCAGGGATATAATAGATGATATGTCTTTAGGAAATGTAATGAACCGTCTTATTGAAGGTGATGTTGGTTCAGGTAAGACTATTGTTGCCACGGCAGCTTTATTTTTAAATGCTATGTCAGGATATCAGGGAGCTTTAATGGTTCCTACAGAAGTTCTTGCATTGCAGCACTACGAAGATCTTAAAGCGTTATTTAAGCCATATAAGATAAGAGTCGAGCTTCTTACGGGTTCTACCTCTTTAAAAGATAAGCGCAGTATTTATGAAAATCTAAAATCAGGTGATATCAGTATACTTATCGGGACTCACGCTCTTATAGAAGATAAGACTGAGTTTAAAGATCTTGGGCTTGTTATTACTGATGAACAGCATAGATTTGGTGTAAAACAAAGAGAAAGACTTGGAGCAAAGGGAAATTATCCTCATGTACTTATTATGAGTGCAACCCCAATTCCAAGGACTCTTGCTATGATCCTTTATGCAAATCTTGATATTTCAGTGATAAAGGAACTTCCTAAGGGAAGAAAAAAGATAAAGAATTGCGTTGTAGGTACTGAATACAGAAGTACAGCCTATAAATTCATTCAAAATGAAATAAAAAATGGTCATCAGGCTTATGTGATCTGTCCTATGGTGGAAGAATCAGAAACCATGGATCTGGAAAATGTGGAAAATTATACTGATGAATTAAGAAATGTCTATAAAGGCTGTAATATAAATATAGAATATATTCACGGCAAAATGAAGGATGAGGATAAGGCTGGGATACTAAAGGATTTTATCAATAAAAAGATAGACATACTTGTTTCTACAACAGTTATTGAAGTAGGTATCAATAATCCTAATGCCACAGTTATGATGATTGAAAATGCAGAACGCTTTGGGCTGGCTCAGTTACATCAGTTAAGAGGCCGTGTAGGAAGAGGGTCTTATCAAAGTTACTGCATATTTATAAATGTTAAGCAGTCTAAAGAATCTAAGGAAAGACTAAAGGTCTTAGAAGAATCTAATGATGGTTTTTATATCGCAACAGAGGATCTTAAATTAAGAGGACCGGGGGACTTTTTTGGAGTCAGGCAGAGTGGTGATATAATGTTTAGATTAGCAGATATCTATAATCATGCTGATATGCTTAGAACGGCTCAGGAGATCGTTCTAAAATATGGGGATGATATTAAGATAAAATATTAAGGTATTAGGGGAATGGAGGTTTTATCATGGGAGACAACAAAGAAAATAGTAGTACTAATAAAGGACTGGTGACTATAATAATAGGACTGATTCTTATTATTGCTGCATTGGTGCTTTTTATCCTTTTTGGAAAAGAAAAAAAATCTGGGGATAAAAAGGTTGAAGAAGAAATGAGTACACCATATCAGGTGGTGGAAGCAGAGTCTACTAAAACAGATGCTGAAGAAAAAGAAAAGACAGATGAAGAAGTTAAAGATGATATTTATGCAGAATTTACCTTTGAAGGTGATTCATGGGGAGATGAACCTACAAATAATATAAATATCGCTATTACTAATAAGTCAGATAAAGATCTATCTGACTGGGAGATAAGAATCCCTGGATTTAAAGGTGCTGAGATTCAGGGGCATTGGAATGGAACCTTTACTTTGGAGGAGAATTCAGACGTCCTTATAATAACTTCTACCGGTGAAGACTGGAATAAAACTGTTAAAGCAGGTACAGAACTTCAGAATATCGGCGGTACTATTAAATTCAGATCTAAAGAACAGTATGAAGCATTAAAAAATGTAAAACCCGTTCTTTATTCTGCAGGAAAAGAGATTAAAGCAGAGGAAAAGGCTGAAAATCCAAAGACTAAAGAAACAGATTCAGTAAAAGAGAATGAAAAAGAAAAAAAGGAAGTTTCAAAAAAAATTGCACCAGCCGATGTAAGTGGAACTCCGGTTAGTAATCATGGTGCATTGAGGGTTGATGGCTGTGATCTTGTAGATAAAAACGGGGATGCATATCAGTTAAAGGGAATAAGTACTCATGGTATTGCATGGTTTCCTGATTTTGTTAATAAAGACGCTTTTAAGACACTTAGAGATGAGTGGGGAGCAAATGTGATCCGTCTTGCTATGTATACTGCTGAATCCGGTGGTTATTGCACAGATGGTGATAAGGATAAGCTTAAAGGTTTGGTGGATAATGGAGTTGATTATGCCACAGAGCTTGGAATGTATGTGATAATAGATTGGCACATTTTATCTGATAATGATCCAAATCAAAATAAAGATGAAGCTATCGCATTTTTTGATGAAATGTCAAAGAAATATGCTGATTATCCAAATGTCCTATTTGAGATCTGTAACGAGCCAAATGGAGGAACACAGTGGCCTCAGATAAAAAAATATGCTGAGGAAGTAATTCCTGTTATCAAAGCCAATAAAGAAGATGCTGTAATTATCGTAGGTACTCCAACCTGGTCTCAGGATGTGGACATAGCTGCAGAAGATCCTATTGAAGGATATTCCAATATAATGTATACACTTCATTTCTATGCAGCAACTCATAAGGATAATATCAGAAGTAAATTAGAGACAGCGCGCTCTAAAGGACTTGCTATCTTTATCACAGAATTCAGTATCTGTGATGCATCAGGAAATGGCGGAGTAGATTATGATTCAGCAAAAGACTGGTTTAAGCTTATAGATAAGTATAATATTTCATATGCAGCATGGAATCTTGCCAATAAGAATGAGACATCATCCCTGATCAGATCTGATTGTTCAAAGACATCAGGTTGGAATGATGAAGAATTATCTGACACTGGATTATGGCTGAAAAAGCAGATGAATTATTAAGATATTATTAAAGATGGCTTAAAATAAGCTTTTTTCAGGTTGTGTATACAATTTTATGTTGACATAAGGTTTTAAATGTTATAAAAATAAACGAGGAGTAAAATATGAGAGTAATAGCAGGTACAAGAAGAAGCCTTCCGCTTAAAAGTATTGAAGGTGATGAAACAAGACCTACAGTAGACAGATATAAGGAGACACTTTTTAACGTCCTACAGATGGATGTTCCGGGTAGTAGATTCCTCGATTTATTTGCCGGCAGTGGTTCCGTTGGAATTGAGGCCTTATCTCGTGGAGCACGTCACTGTGTATTTGTTGAAAATGGTAAGAAACAGATTGATGTTATAAAAGAGAATATTCATTTTACAAAGTTTGAAGACGAATCAGATATTTTAAGAGGAGATGCGATATCTTATTTAAGAAGTCTTCCTAAGGTCGATTTCGATATCATTTTCATGGATCCGCCTTATCAAAACGGGTTAGAACAAGATGCGCTCCTTGTTCTTGATAAAAAAGAGTTCAAGAATCCTGATGTTATCATCGTTGTGGAAGCTATCCTTGAGGAGGATATGTCATACATCGAAGATACTCAGTTTGAAATTTATAAAACTAAGGAATACAGAACTAATAAGCATGTATTCTTAAGAAGGAAAGACAGTTAATATATGGCTACAGTAATTTATCCGGGGAGTTTTGATCCGGTTACAAAAGGACATTTAGACCTTATAACAAGAGCTTCAAAGCTTTTTGAACATGTAAATGTTTGTATTTTAAATAATTCGGCTAAAAAATGTCCGTTGTTTTCTATAGATGAACGTGTTATTATGTTGAAGGATGCTGTGAAGAATCTGCCAAACGTTTCTGTAGAAACTTATGATGGTTTGCTTATAGAATATGTTAAAAAGTGCAATTCAAATATCATTGTTCGTGGTCTTCGTGAGATGACTGATTTCGAGATAGAACTTCAGATGGCTCAGGTCAATAAAGAAGTTTCCGGGAATATCGAAACACTATTCCTTGCAGCAGATCCAAAATATTCCAATGTAAGTTCATCTGTTGTAAGAGAATTTGCAAAATTTGGGGTTCCTGTAGGTGGATTTGTACCGGATAACGTACTTATCAAACTCAGGGAAAAGATGACTATGATGTAATATTATCAGGAGGAAAACGTATTATGGGTAAAAAGGGCGTTGATGAGATGATCCAGGAGATCGAGATGTTTATGGATAACTGTAAATATGCTCCTCTCTCAAACAATAAGATCGTTGTCCCTAAGGATGAAATAGAGAGAATGCTTAATGAACTTAAGCTTAAACTTCCAAGTGAGATTGAAAGATGCAAGAAGATCATGCGTAACAAGGAAGCTATCCTTGCAAATGCAAGAACAAAGTCAGATGCTATCATTTCTGAATCCGTAAATGAAGCTAATCGTCTTGTTGATTCTAATCATATAACAGAACTTGCAACAGTAAGAGCGAATGAGATCCTTGATTCTGCCCGTGAGCAGGCTCAGCAGATCATTGATGATGCAAATGCTGAAGCAACAGAAGTAAGACTTGGTGCAATGAATTACACAAAGCAGAAGCTTTCTGATATGAGAGAATTCTTTGCAGCAACTCTTGAAGCTGATAGAGAAAATTATAAGAATCTTTGCGAATCACTTGAAAATAGTGTGTTTACATTAGATTCAAATGTTAGTGAGATAGACGCAAGCATTGGCCTTATCAATGGTAATTCTATCGCAAATAAACAGCCACAGACTCAGTCTGTTCCACAGCCAGTGGATAGAACTGCATTCCCTCCTGTAAGTGATTTCGATGAGCAGGATGAGTTTGGTGTGGATGATGACGGAATTGAAGAAGTTAAGCCTCTTAAGGATGACTTTGACGATTTTGATGATGATGACGATGAGGATGATGACTTCCTCGAGTAATCCTGATCAAAAAATGCTTATTAGTATTTCTTTTAATAGCGATTGATTTCATAAGTTAATATCTTTTCTTTCGGGGACTTTAAGTATCTTAAAGTCCCTGTTTTTTTATATTATTTTTATATTTGATGATAATTCCCGGGGAAGAGAAATCCCAAAATTTTTCCTTAAAAGATAATTATAAAGATCAGTAGATGTAATATCCATATCTCGTAACAGCTTTGCTCCTGTAGATGCAGGGGAATATAATGATCTTTTATTGATGACAGGAATAATAGAGTTTTCATTGATATGCTTTAAAACCTGACTGCTTTCTTTTCTAAAGGAAAGGATAGAAGCATATAAAGCATTATCTATATCATTAAAGATCATGTCATGTTTTTCTCTTGATATATCAAGGATTAAATGAAGCAGACCTCTTCTTATCCTCGAAAGAGTATAGTTCTTTGAAACGATATAGTTTACAGTTTCATCAAAGGAAAGATAATCCCTGATATTAAGTATTTTATTATAAATATCATTATCTATCTCCACTGGTAAAAGATGTTTTATCTCTTCATAGTCCTTATTTTTAGATCTATATTCTAAGATTTTAAGATAAAGCATATCACTAAAAAGATTATCATTTGGAATTATGTTCCTTCTTTTTATTTCCATAAGATATTCATAGGTTTTAGCAGGTACAGCTTCTCGAAGGAGTTCTTTTTTTTGCAGCTCAGTACCTAATTTTGAAGCGTTTATATCTGAAAAAGGAACAGTTTTATCATTTATAATATTCCTTATTGCTTCGGCTGACATAAAACCTCTGATATCATCATTTTTGTCATGATAGTTACCAATTCTTTTTATTATGACAGGCTTTATGGAGGAATTCATACGATTAAGTTCTATCATATATGAAAGCGCAAGGATATTGTTTGGGCTTAAAAGTACTAAGCTGTATTCTTTTCCTAAAAGCTTATCTATCGCATTTTCTCTTGCCTTAGGGAAGGACAGACCGGATTTTAGATTATCATTTAATAGAGTCTTATAATCATCATTTTCATTTGTAAGAAACTCTGCTAAATGACTCATTTTACCCATATCATCACATTCAGCACCGAAGACAAGATGAGTCACTATGTTAAATGAGTTTAAGATATGGCATGCTCCAAATGAAAAGTCATCTGCCGATCCCGTGGCAAATAAAAATGGCAGTTCAAATACTGAATCTACCCCGGATAAAACAGCCAACTCAGCTCTTTTTGATTTATCTAGGATTGCCATACTTCCTCGCTCAAGAAAGTTGCCGCTCATAACAGCAACAGTGTAGTCGGCTTTAGTTAATTCCTTTGCCATATCAATGTGATATCTATGACCATTATGAAATGGATTATATTCTGTTATAAGACCGGCGATATTAGGCATGAAAACTCCTTTGATGTGTAATTTATGACACACCTCTTAATTTATAATTTGTTTATCAGATAAAAAATGTAACTAAAATATATCATATCAAGAGACTTGTGGAAATATGATAATGCTTATGTTATGATTGAAATGCAGATCATTTCATTTACTTTTGTGGTTGACATTTATTTCTTTATAAGATAAGATAAGTTACATGAATACCGAACAAATGTTTGATGGAGGAAAAGGCTAGATGGCTACAGAAGATAAGAAGAGAGCTCTTGATGCTGCAGTTGCTCAGATAGAGAAGCAGTATGGTAAAGGCTCTATTATGAAATTAGGTGAAGATACTACTAATATGAATATAGAGGTTGTTCCTACCGGATCCCTCAGTCTTGATATCGCTCTTGGAGTTGGAGGTATGCCTCGTGGACGTATCATTGAGATTTATGGACCTGAATCAAGTGGTAAGACAACTCTTGCATTACATATTGTAGCTGAAGTTCAAAAGCAGGGGGGTATCGCCGGATTTATCGATGCTGAACATGCTCTTGACCCGGTTTATGCTAAAAATATTGGCGTTGATATTGATGATCTTTATATCTCACAGCCTGATAACGGAGAACAGGCTCTAGAGATTACAGAGACTATGGTAAGATCTGGCGCTATTGATGTTATTGTTATAGACTCAGTTGCAGCTCTTGTTCCTAAGGCTGAAATTGATGGTGAGATGGGTGACAGTCATGTAGGTCTTCATGCAAGACTTATGTCTCAGGCATTAAGAAAACTTACAGCTGTTATCGGAAGAACTAACTGTGTTGTTATCTTTATCAATCAGCTTCGTGAGAAGGTTGGTATTATGTTTGGTAATCCAGAGACAACAACAGGTGGTCGTGCTCTTAAATTCTATTCTTCAGTTCGTCTTGATGTAAGACGTATTGAAGCTCTTAAGGCTGGCGGAGAGATCGTTGGTAATAGAACAAGAGTTAAAGTTGTAAAGAATAAGGTTGCTCCTCCATTTAAGGAAGCAGAATTTGATATCATGTTTGGAAGAGGTATCTCAAAAGAAGGAGATATCCTTGATCTTGCATCAGATAAGGGTGTTATAGTTAAATCCGGTGCATGGTATTCTTACCTTGGTGAAAAGATAGGTCAGGGACGTGATAATGCAAAGATCTATCTTGCATCTCATCCTGATGTTATGGAAGAGATTGAAAAGAAGGTCAGGATTGAATATGGTGTGGATGAAGATCCAGAAGGTTCTGATAAGGGGGATGAAGAATAATTTAAATGCAAAGCGCTTTTTCTAAAGCGGTAGATCTCCTATCGAGAGCAGAGCAGTCTGCTCTCGATATTCGTTTAAAGCTAAAAAAGAAGGGCTATGATGAGGAAGAGATTAAGGCCGCGATTGATAAATTATATGATCTTCATTATCTTTCCGATAGAAGATATGCTGAAAGCTATATAAGAAGATATTCAGGGAGTAAGTCAAGAAGCCTTATTACCCGTGAATTATATATGAAAGATATTCATATAGATGGTCTTGATCTTATTTTTGATGAAGTCTATGAATATGAAAATTTAAATGAAGAAAAAATTATAAGATCATTACTTGAACATAACTTCAAAAACGCCGATTTTACTGATGAAAAGGTAAAAAAACGTGCAATTTCTTTCCTGATTAGACACGGATTCAATTATTCAAGTGCTACTCTTTACTTGACATAATTCCTAAAAATGTATAAGATTAATTTGTTGTACTAAAGCGTGCAACGATAACTTAATAAGGAGGTGCTCCTGTGGGAACTGGTACTATAATCATCTGTGCAATAGTTGCTGTTGTCCTCGTTGTAGTTACTTGGTTTGCTGCAATAGCTTATCGTAAAAATATTGCAGAAGCTAAGATTGGTAGGGCAGAGGATAAGGCTAAGAGTATTATAGATGAAGCTGTTAGGGCCGCTGAAGAAAAGCAGCGTGAAGTACTTCTTAATGCTAAAGAGGAAGCTCTTAAGATAAAGAACGAATCTGAGCGTGAAGTAAAAGAGCGTAGAACTGAAGTTCAGCGTATGGAAAAGAGAGTGCTTTCAAGAGAGGAGAATCTTGATAAGAAGACTGATGCCATCGAAAAGAAGGAACAGTCACTTGCTTCTAGAGAAGCAAATCTTGCAAGAAAGCAGGCTGAACTTGAAGAACTTTCACAGAAGAGACAGCAGGAATTAGAAAGAATCTCTGGACTCACCTCTGAACAGGCAAAGGAATATTTGCTTAAGACTGTTGAAGACGAAGTTAAACACGATACAGCAGTCATGATTAAGGAAATGGAATCAAAGGCGAAAGAAGAAGCCGACAAGAAAGCCAAAGAGATAGTTGTATCTGCAATACAGAAATGTTCTGCAGATGTGGTTTCTGAATCAACTATTTCACTGGTTCAGCTTCCAAGTGATGAGATGAAGGGAAGAATCATTGGACGTGAGGGAAGAAATATCCGTACTCTTGAGAATCTTACCGGGGTTGATCTTATCATTGATGACACACCTGAAGCAGTTGTTTTATCAAGTTTTGATCCAGTAAGACGAGAAGTTGCTCGTGTTGCCCTTGAAAAACTTATTGTTGATGGCCGTATTCATCCTGCTAGAATTGAAGAGATGGTTGAAAAGGCTCAGAAAGAAGTTGAAAACAAGATGCGTGAAGAAGGTGAAGCTGCAGCACTTGAAGTTGGTGTACATGGATTACATCCAGAAATCATTAAACTTCTTGGTAGAATGAAATTCAGAACAAGTTACGGTCAGAACGCATTAAAGCATTCTGTAGAAGTAGCTCAGTTGAGTGGAATCATTGCTGGTGAGATCGGTGCAGATGTTAAGCTTGCTAAAAGAGCTGGTCTTCTTCATGACATTGGAAAGTCTGTTGACCATGAACTTGAGGGTTCACATGTTACTATTGGTGTTGATATTTGTAGAAAATACAAAGAGAATGCTACAGTTGTTAATGCGGTTGCATCACATCATGGTGATTGCGAGCCAGAAACACTTATTGCTTGTATTGTACAGGCTGCAGATACTATTTCAGCTGCAAGACCTGGCGCAAGACGTGAAACTCTTGAGACTTATACAACAAGACTTACAAAGCTTGAAGCTATCGCTAATGAATTTAAGGGTGTTGATAAATCCTTTGCTATTCAGGCTGGTAGAGAAATCAGAGTAATGGTTGTTCCTGAACAGGTTAACGATAATGAGATGATCATTCTTGCTAGAGACATTTCTAAGAAGATTGAGGATGAACTTGAATATCCAGGTCAGATCAAAGTTAGTCTTATCAGAGAATCCAGAGTTACTGATTACGCTAAATAATGAAATTAAGTGGAACTTGAAGAAATTCTTGTTCCACTTTTTTTAAATAAGGGGGATATATGTCTAGCTTAAATTTCAAACGTATTAATAGAATACTTAAATATAAAGCAAACCGGGTTAAGGTATATCTTGACGAGTATGAAAGACCTGATAAAAAACATGTTTTTTATGACTATGTAGAGAATAAAAATGGAGCAGGGGTACTTCTTATTGATCAGAATGGAGATCTTATTCTTATTAAACAATACAGGATTACTTTAGATAGGTGTGACCTGGAAATTGCTGCAGGTTCTATAGATAAAGGGGAAGATTATCATGAGGCTGCAATAAGAGAAGCAGAGGAAGAGACAGGGTATATTCCTGGTAAGTTAGTAGCGGTAAATAATATTATTGGTTCAGTTGGATTATTCAGTGAAAGAACAATGGTTTACATAGGTTCAGATTTAAAAAAAGGCTGCATCAGAAGAGATCCGGATGAATTTATGGAAATTGTTACAATCTCTTTAGATAAGGCTCTTCATATGATAAACGAAGGGGAAATCTGTGACAGTAAGACAATTATTGCGATTCTTTATTACGCTTTAAATAAAAATGTAATATTTAAATAAAATTTTTTTAATAAGGTTATAGTAACTATATTTTGTGGAGGTGTTTATGTAACCCACACAATTTTGTAGAAAATGTTTACGAAAACGCCTGTTTTCAAGGCTTTCTTGCCAGGTTGACAGAAAAATTTTTATTGATTTTATGTAAATTTATATTTATACTAAATTTATCTTAAGAATATATAACTTGGCGGGGAATGTAATGGAAAATCTAATTGAAGGATACATCTCATATTTAAAACTTTACAAGCATTCAAGTGATAATACTATCCAGTCTTATAGGAGAGATCTTTATAAGCTGAGAGATTATTTTTATAAAAGAGATATTAAAGATGTGAATTTGGTAAATGCCACCAGTCTTAATTCTTATATCCTTTTTCTTGAAAGTGAAGGAATGAGTTCTGCAACTGTTTCAAGAAATGTAGCAAGTATCAGATCATTTTTTATTTATCTTCTTGGTAACGGAAAGATAAAGAGTAATCCTACTGAGACAATAAAGGCACCTAAGGTTGTGAAGTCGGTTCCGGAAACTCTTACTATTGAAGAAGTAGATCTTCTTTTAAGTCAGCCATCAGGTGATTCTCCTAAGGAAATAAGAGATAAGGCTATGCTGGAATTATTATATGCTACTGGACTTCGTGTAACAGAGCTTATCAATCTTAAGACAGAGAATTGTAATGTGAGTCTTGGATTTATTGAATGCGTAGATAATGGTAAATCAAGAATTATCCCAATAGATTCTGCTGCAAGGAAATCTCTTACCAGATATTTAGAAGAAGTTCACCCAAGAATCTGTAAAGATTCAGATTATCTTTTTACTAATATGAAAGGTGGGTCCATGTCTCGTCAGGGATTCTGGAAATTACTTAAGTCTTATGCAAAGAAGGCTGGAGTTGATAAGGATATTACACCTCATATAATCAGACATTCATTTGCTTCTCATATGGTTAATAATGGAGCTGATTTAAGAGCTGTTCAGGAAATGCTTGGTCATTCAGATATTTCAACAACACAGATTTATCTAAGATCTAAAGAGAGACATTTAAAAGAAGTATATGAGAAAGCTCATCCAAGAGCCAGAGTATAGATTAGAGAGTTATGAGTGGAAAATGCCCTGTTACATCGCGTAACAGGGCATTTCTTTTTAATTATTATTCTCAATCACTTCAGGAAGGGTAGTATAACTCTGTATCATAAGTGATGGATTTTCTATCTTTCTAACTATCATATCAGCTGCCTGAAGTCCCATATCATAGACGTTGATATCAATTATGGTTGGGGTTGGATCTATAATATTTGTATAAGGATATACATCAAAAGTTAAGAAGAATAAGTCTTCTGGAACATTTTGCTTTAATTCCTGTATTGCTTTTGAGGCTCCTACTGCAAGAGTATTATTTTCGCAGACGATTGCCTTAGGTGGATTTTCCATAGTAAGAAGTTTTTTAGCTGCATTATATCCTTCCTGCCAGGTAGAAGAGGTGTAGATCACATATTCTGATGTGACACGTTTTCTATATTTTAGCATTATAGTCTTAAAACCTTTTTCTCTTTCTTTCGAGATGAAATCAGTCTTTTTTCCGGCAATAAATGAAACCGGCATTACATTATGACCTGCAAGATATTCTGCTGCATATTGTCCTGCTAACATATGGTTTGTATCTATCCAGCATAGTCTGTTGTCGAATTCCGGATGTCCGATAACAATATGAGGGAAGTTATTATCTATTATCAGATTTGCGATATCCTGATTTATAACTGAACCGTGGATTATAATACCATCGGCGCTTTTTCTTTTGATTATCTCAGATACTGTCTCTTTTGGATGCATTTCGTCTGATATATCCATCATTGTCATGGAAAAACCCTGTTTTGCGAGATTGGCGAAGGTTCCGCACATGATATCAAACATATGTGGATTTGAGTAAGCTTCTCCTTTGCCAAGAGAAGTGAGATATATGATATTTTTTGTAACACCTCTGGCGAAGCTTACAGCTCTTGCGTTTGGTGTATAATTAAGCTCTTTTATGGCAAGATTAACTTTTTCTTTAGTAGATTGGGAAATCGTTTTCCAATCATTTAGTACTTTTGATACTGTAGAAACAGAAACCCCAGCACGTTCAGCTACATCCTTGATGGTTGTAGGCATACCTTTTTCCTCCTTTAAATTAATGATATTTATCACTTTAAGTATTTTTTATCAGGTTTATATGTGAAAAATATCTTGTTGAAGATATAATATCATAATTTACTTATTAAAAGTGCACAAAAGAAAGAAAAAAGTGTAGCGGTTTCCTTATGAAATTGATGTATAATACCTGTTTTCCCTTGAAATTAGTTCTCTGGAATACAATAATAAACATGTAAGTGCTACAAATGATAAATAATTAATACATGATTTGTAGTTATATGGAAACTATTTTCATAGTTAAAAAGGAGGAAATCAAATGAAAAAGAGAGCTTTAGGAATTCTGCTTAGTTCAGCTATGGCAGTAACTGCACTTACAGGTTGCGGTGCAAAGGAAACAGATAAGAAGGAGACTGGTGTTGCAAGTAACGGGAATACTGCAACAGAGGCTGTAAAGAATGATGATGCAGTAGCAGCTCTTATCAGTTCAACAAAAGATCCGGTTAATCTTACACTCTGGTGTTCTGAGACTGAAAGTTATCAGAAGGTTATGGCTGAGATCGTAGAAGATTTTAAGAAGCAGTATCCTGATGTTACATTTAATATTACAATCGGTGCTGAGTCAGAAGCAAATTGTAAAGATGATGTTCTTTCAGACGTTGAAGCCGCAGCTGATCTTTTTGTTTTCCCTGATGATCAGTTAAGAGATCTTGTTAATGCAGGAGCTCTTCAGAGTATTGAAGCTACATATACTTACAATCCATCAGAGACAAATGCAGCATCAACAGTTGAAGCTGCTTCACAGGATGGTAAACTTTATGCATACCCACTTACAGCTTCAAATGGATATTTCCTTTTCTATAATAAGCAGTACTTAACAGAAGATGATGTTAAGAGCTGGGATTCACTTCTTGCAGCTGCTGAAAAGCAGGGTAAGACAGTAGGTATGGAAGTTTCAGGCGCATGGTATTTATACGGATTCTTTGCTGGTGCAGGACTTGAGATGAAGCTTGGCGATGACGGAAAGAATATCTGTAACTGGAATTCAACAGACGGAAAGTACACAGGTGCTGACGTAGCAAAGGCTGTTACAGAAATCTGCAAGAACAAAGCTATGAAGAGCTGTGTAAATGAAGATGCTCAGGCATTTGCTCTTAATGGAGAAATGATCGCTGATGTAAATGGTACATGGGCAACTAACGCATTTATGGAGGCATATGGCGATAATTATGCTGCAACAAAGCTTCCTACATTTACTGTAAATGGTGATCAGGTTCAGATGGGTTCATTTGCTGGTTACAAGTTCCTTGGTGTAAATGCTTATTCTAAGAACCCAGGTTGGGCTATGCTCCTTGGTGAATTCATCACAAGTGAAGCAAGTCAGAAAAAGATTGCTATTGCAACAGGTGAAGGACCTTCAAATATCAAGGCTGCAGCATCTGAAGAGATTGCTTCTGCTCCAGCTCTTGCTGCTCTTGCTGCTCAGGCTGATTATGCTGATCTTCAGAGAGTTGGTGATAATTACTGGGCACCAGCCGCAACTCTTGGTCAGACTCTTGTTGAAGGCAGCTATACAGATGTTCAGAAATTACTTGATGATGCAGTAGCTGGTATCACACAGTAAAGTAGACTAAAATTTTCTCATTAATATTTCTGCCGGCAGAGATTTACACTTTCTCTTCCGGCAGGTTAAAAAAATGATCATTTTATTATAAAGAGGAAAAAGTATGCCTGTTCAATTTGAAAAAAGAAAATTTATGGATTCATTTTTAAGAGGCGATATCTGGACAAAACTGTCATTTGTAATATTCGGAATGGGATACTTCGTCAGGGGACAGTATATAAAGGGCATTTTGCTTCAGCTTATTCAGATCCTGTTTTTTGTTTTTACTTTCGGTTTTTCGCTTGATTATATCGCCAAATTATCAACCCTCGGAACTGTACAAAGAGAAGAGGTGTTTGATCCCAAAACACTTACTAAAGTGGTTAATGATTATGACAATTCACTGTTGATCTTACTTTGTGGTATCATCGGTATATTATTTATAGCAGCTTATATCATCCTTGCCATAAGTAATGTTAAAGCAAATTATTTTCTTCAGCAGCTTAAGGAGAGTAATAAGCATATCAATTCATTTAGAGAAGATGTTAGAGAGCTTTTTAATCATAAGTTCCATAAGACGCTTCTTACTTTACCGGGACTTGGTATCATCCTTGTAAATGTTATACCTATCATATTCCTTATCTGTATAGCATTTACCAATTATGACGGAGAGCATCAGCCTCCAACATACCTTTTTTCCTGGGTTGGTTTATCAAATTTTAAGACATTATTTACAACTACATCTACTGTATCCTTTGGATATGTATTTGTAAGGGTGCTTATCTGGACTCTGGTGTGGGCTTTGTTTTCAACTGCTACAACATTCTTTGGAGGGATCGTTCTGGCAAAATTTATTAATGATAAGAGAACTAAATTTCCTAAGTTCTGGAGAACATGTTTTGTTATCACAATAGCAATTCCTCAGTTTGTAACTCTTCTTCTTGTAGGTAAAATGTTCGGAGATTATGGTATTGTAAATGGTATCTGTAACCGCCTTGGTATAACGGAATTTCTTCAGAATATTGGACTTGTTGGAAAAGGACTTAGTTATATACCTTTCCTTTCCAAGCCAGGTTGGGCTTTCGTTTCAGTTATCCTTATCAATATCTGGGTTGGTGTTCCTTTCCAGATGATCTCATCCACTGGTATCCTTATGAATATTCCAGCGGATCAGCTTGAAAGTGCAAGGATTGATGGGGCTTCTGAAAGACAGATATTCTGGAAGATAACTATGCCATACATTTTATTTATCACAGGCCCAAGCCTTATATCTTCATTTATTGCAAATATCAATAACTTTAATGTTATTTATCTGTTAACCAGCGATTATGTAACAACTAATATGAACTACGCAAATTCAAATGCAAAGGAAGTTGATCTTCTTATTACATGGCTGTTTACACTGACCAATGACTATTCTAATTATAAGATGGCTTCAGTTATCGGTATCTGTGTATTTATCATTTGCGCAGGTATTACGTTGTTTACCTTCTCAAAAATGGTGGCTGGAGCAAAAGAGGAGGCGTATCAGTAATGACGAAAAAAGTAATAAGACCAATAATCAGACATATAGTTTTAGCTTTTCTTGCCTTAGTATGGCTGATACCGATCATATGGCTTTTTGTAACATCTCTTTCAGGATATAAGGGAATTAATACAATGCATTTTTTTCCGACTGAATTTACACTTGATAACTTTAAACAGTTATTCTTCAGACCTGATACTGTTGCAAATTTTCCTGCATGGTTTAAGAATTCCATGATAATAGGTATTTTTACCTGTGCCATATCAACAAGCTTTGTTCTTATGGTTTCATATGCTTTTAGCTGTATGAGATTCCGTGTAAGAAAAGAGCTCATGAGCTTTTCTATCATTTTAGGTATGTTCCCAAGTGTTCTTTCAATGATAGCTATTTATTTCATTATGAAATTACTTGGACTTACCAACAGCAGGATAGGTCTTATCCTGGTATATTCTGCCGGTTCGGGATTGGGATATCTTATCTGTAAAGGATTCTTCGATACAATTCCTATATCATTGAGGGAATCAGCAAAATTAGAAGGTGCTTCGGAATATAAGATCTTTACAAGGATCGTTATACCACTTTCAAAACCTATTATTGTTTATACAGTTATAAATTCCTTCCTTACACCTTGGATGGATTTCCTTATGGCCCGGCTTATGATCAGATCTAAAAATCCTTGTGATTGGACAGTTTCTATGGGGCTTTTTAATCTGGTACAGAGAACTCTGGTAGGAGATTATTTTTCAGTATTCTGTGCAGGCGGCATAATCGTTGCGGTACCAATTTCCGTACTCTTTATGTTAATGCAGAGATTCTATGTCGAAGGCATCACAGGTGGAGCAGTAAAAGGATAATTATGATAAAAGAAGCTATTTTGCATATGCCTTTATCCCAATATGCATATGCACTTAATGAAAATGAGTTAGTGATCCGTATCAGGACAGCTAAGGATGATATGGATTCGATATATTTATATTTTGGTGACAGGGTGGCTTATGTTGAGCCAATCCCTGTAACTAAGGCAAAATTAGAAAAAACAGCAAGTGATGATCTCTTTGATTATTATGAAGCACATATAAAAACTTCATATACAAGGGTTTGCTATTATTTCCTTTTATCAGATGGAAATGAAAAATTATATTTTTATTCAAGAGGTTTTGTGGAAAAGATGGATGCCCATAGAACGGAGTATTTTCAATTCCCATTTATCAGAAGAGAAGAAGTGATAAATGAACCTGAGTGGGTTAAGGATAAAGTGATGTATCACATTTTTCCTGACAGTTTTGCCAGTGGTAAAAGAGAACTTAGAAATGAATCTATAAATACAGAAATGATTCAAAATAAGCTGGGTGGTACGCTGCGTGGTGTGATAGAAAATTTAGATTATATCAGTGATCTGGGTGCTGATCTAATATATCTTAATCCTATCTTTAAGGCAAATTCATATCATAAATATGATACCATTGATTATTTTGAGATAGATCCACTTCTTGGAACTAAGGATGATCTAAAAGAACTTGTGGAAAAACTTCACAGTAAAGGAATGAATATCATTTTAGATGGAGTATTTAATCACTGCGGACCAGATTTCTTTGCATTTAAAGACGTGATAGAAAATCAGGATAATTCTAAATATAAAGACTGGTTTTACTGTCTTAATTTTCCTATTGATTACTCGGATCCTCCGAATTATGAATGCTTTGCCTATGTAAAAGAAATGCCAAAGCTTAATACCAGTAATCCAGAGGTAAGAAAATTTATATGTGATGTAGGAAGATACTGGATCAGAGAATTTGATATTGATGGATGGCGACTGGATGTAGCTAATGAAGTTGATCATGATACATGGCGTGCTTTTAGAAAAGCTGTTAAAGAGGAAAAGAAAGATGCATTTCTTATAGCAGAAATCTGGGAAGATGCAGAGACCTGGCTTAAAGGGGATCAGTTCGATTCTGCCATGAATTATACATTTACATATCTTTGCAGAGATTTCTTTGCAAAAAATATGATAAGTGCAAGTGTTTTTGATGAAATGATTCAGAAATCACTTATGAGATATCCGTGGCCGGTAACTCTTTCTCAGATGAATTTCCTGGATTCTCATGATGTACCAAGATTTTTATATTACTGCGATAATGATATAAGAAAATTGGAACTTGCTACATTTTATCTATTAATGGCACCGGGTATTCCGTCTATATTCTATGGGGATGAAGGTTTTATAACAGGAAGTACGGAACCTGAATATAGAGCTGCGATGCCTTGGGACAAGCTAAATACATATTTAAGTGATAAGTTAAGGTCCTGGATCAAAATTAGAAAAGATCATCCTGCTTTAAGGTATGGTGATTATAAATGTATCAGAACCGATGCAGAAGGACTCTATATATTTGCTAGAGAATGTAAAGAGGAAAGAGTTCTTATTCTGATCAATAATTCTGATAAAGAAAAGATTGTTACTCTGTCAGAGAAGGAAAATAATGGTAAGGGTTGTACCATTAATATTCCATGTTATGGCGGATTAATAATATAATAATTTTCGTTCTTCTTACGTAACGCTCCTTTAAGCCTTGGGAGCGTTTTTTTATAATTCATATATTTTTCAGATTTATGATTAAGTGATTTATTGTAGCTGATTAAAGGAAAATGTTATAATACTTATATAAATGGAGTTATGTATTGGGAAAAAGTTATATGGAGGAGCAATATGTCAGAAAAAAATGGGGAAATTGAAGAGATGCCTTTATGGAAAAAACAGCTTGAAAATCTCTTTCAGACATTTTCTCTTATAGCAGATGATAAATATGTTTTCCTATCAGATATGGAGCATGATTATTCCATATGGTCTAGAAATGCTGTAGACACTTTTGGTCTGCCGGGAACGCATATGATAAATGCGGGACTTGAATGGGAGAAGAAGATTCATCCTGATGACAGAGATACATATCATAAAAGTATTGAATTGATATTTTGTGGAAAAATGAATTCTCATGATATGCAGTACAGGGCTATGGAAAAAAATGGCCGATATGATATGTGTAGATGTCGTGGCATTGTTATGAGAGATGATTATGGCAAACCTAAATATTTTGGAGGAAGTATAAAGAATCATACTTTGGAAAATAAGGTAGATCAGTTAACAGGTCTGATGAATAGAGCTGGGTTTTTTGAAGTGCTTTCAGACCATATTAAAAATCATATTGAAGCGACAATCGTAATGTTTGGCCCTTCTAAGTTTTCCAGGGTAAATTCCCTTTATGGCTACGAAGTAGGAAATAAGACTATATATCAGATGGCAAGAAAATTTGCTGATGAATTTGGAAATTTTGGAGATTATTTCAGGCTGGATGGAACCCAGTCAATTTTAATAAGTCATAGTATTAACATAGATCAATTAAAAGAAAAATATGAAAAGCTTTCTTTATGGATGCAGGAAGGAATAGAGGTAGATGATTATAAAGTTCCTCTTCGATTAAATGGTGCATTTCTTAAGCTGGATCAGTTTAATGTGGATGATAATACCATATTTGTTTGCTTAAATACAGCTTTTCAAAAATCCAAACGTGAAGAAAATGGAGCTTTGGTTGATTTTAATGACCTGGCTAATGATAAATCTCAGGAAACAATTCAAAAGATAAATAAGATCCGAATTTCTATAATGGATAATTTTAAAGGCTTTGAAATGTTTTATCAGCCAATAGTGGATGCCAAAACTGAAAAGCTTATAGCGGCTGAAGCACTACTTAGATGGAGTAACGAAGAGTTTGGCTATGTACCTCCAGATGTATTTATGCCAGTGGTGGAACTGGATGCCAGATTCTATCTGTTAGGTCTATGGATCATTAAAAAATCCATATCTGACTGCATTGAATTTGTAAAGAATAGAAAGGATTTCCTTCTTCATGTGAATATTGCTTATACTCAGCTCCAAAAGTCTTCTTTTGTGAGGGATGTTATAAATGTTATTGAAGAAGTAGGTTATCCTCCGGAGAATCTTTGTCTTGAGCTTACTGAAAGATGTAGACTTATAGAAAAAAACAGACTTAAGAATATAGTTGCTCAGCTGAAAAGTTATGGTGTCAGATTTGCTCTGGATGATTTTGGCACAGGTTATTCTTCGGCAAATCTTATCAGAGACCTTGATCTTGATATTGTAAAGATAGACAGATCATTTATCAGAGATATTGAAACCAGCGACAAGGAGAACAGAGCACTTAAATGTTTTGTTGAATATTCTGATATTTACGGAGCAGAAACATGTGTTGAAGGAATAGAAAATCAGTTAATGAGAGAAAAGGCTTTAGGGTGTTCTGCAGTTGCTTTACAGGGGTTTCATTATTCCAGACCGATACCATTTAATGAGTTCAAAGAATGGGCAAATAAAAGAATTTAACAGGACAAGGGCTTTGCCCCTTGTCCTGTTTTATTTTGCCTTGTTATATGTTATACTTAAGACGTTTTTTATGTTTTAAGCTTAGTAAATAAAGGAGAAATAACAATGGCAGGATCAACTTTTGGCACATTATTTAAGATTTCTACCTGGGGTGAATCCCATGGAGAAGGCATTGGTGTTGTAGTGGATGGATGTCCGGCTGGTATTCCTATTGATGAAGATTATATTCAGTCTTTCCTTGATAGAAGGAAACCGGGACAGTCTGAATTTACTACTATGAGAAATGAAGCTGATAAAGTTAAGATCATGTCTGGCGTTTTTGAAGGAAAGACTACAGGAACTCCTATTTCGCTTCAGATATTGAATACATCTCAGATTTCAAAAGATTATAGCAATATTATGGATGTATATCGTCCTGGTCATGCAGATTTTTGCTTCGATGCTAAATATGGTTTTAGAGATTATCGCGGTGGCGGGAGATCCTCGGGAAGAGAAACTGCTGCAAGAGTAGCGGCTGGTGCTATAGCTATTAAGATGCTTTCATATTTAGGAATGGAGTTTACTACTTATGTTAAATCTGTCGGAGAAATCGAGATCGATTACTCTAAATTCGATAAAGATGAGATTATGAGAAATAAGCTTTATATGCCTGATAAGGAAGCTGCAGAGAAGGCTGGCAGGTATCTTGAAAGTTTGATCGAATCAAAGGATTCATCAGGGGCAGTTGTTGAACTTAAATGTACAGGGCTTCCTGTTGGTCTTGGAGAACCGGTATTTGAAAAGCTGGATGCGAGACTTGCTGAAGCTATATTTTCCATTGGAGCTGTAAAAGGTTTTGAAATAGGAGATGGCTTTAAGGCTGCTGCTAGTAAAGGATCAGAAAATAATGATCCTTTTAGAATTAAAGATGGTAAAGTAGTAAAAATAACAAACCATTCCGGTGGAATACTAGGTGGTATCAGCGATGGAGGAGATTTAGTACTTAGGGCTGCATTTAAACCTACACCTTCTATTTATCAAAAACAGCATACTGTAAATAATAGAAAAGAAGAAGTAGATATTGAGATCAAAGGACGTCACGATCCGATTGTTGCTCCGCGTGCGGTTGTAGTTGTAGAAGCTATGACTGCTTTAGTTATTGCTGATCTTTTATTACAAAATTGTACATCAAAGATGGATAATGTACTAAAAATTTATTCTTGCAATTAACAGTGTCTTCTGTTAATATATACAGAGCCTTTACTTAGCAGTTGGACGACTCCGACCGCTGCTCAGTGAATGGATTTAATCTAGTAACAAGGAGGAAAAACAAATGATTACAAAGGAAAAGAAGGCAGAGCTTGCTGCAAAGTTCGGCAAGGGAGCTAACGACACAGGTTGTCCTGAAGTTCAGATCGCTATTCTTACAGCAAGAATCAATGATCTTAACGTTCACTTCGCTTCACATCCAAATGATCATCACTCAAGAAGAGGTCTTCTTAAGATGGTAGGTCAGAGAAGAAATCTGCTTGGATACCTTAAGGATAAGGATATCGAGCGCTACAGAGCAATCATTTCAGAACTTGGTCTTAGAAAATAATAAGATACATAGTTCAAATTGTTTAAAAAATATCGAAAACACACAAAATATAAAGAGACAGTCAGAAGGCATGCTGACTGTCTTTTTAAGTTGTGCGCCTGCCGGCGCACTTTTTTATTAATATGACTTTTTATTAATTTGATTTTTTATAGATAAAAAGAATTGAAATCTATCTTTGCTGTGGTAATATTATATTTAGTGAAATGTAATGTGAATATATTATCAGGAGGTTTTTATGAATATTAATGGCAGAACTAAAGTACTTGGCATATTTGGAAATCCGGTGAAACATACCTTGTCACCAGATATTCATAATTATCTTGGAAAGAAGCTTGGTATTAATTCATGTTATGTGCCATTTCCTGTGGATGATTTAAAGAAAGCTGTGGAAGGCGCATATTCTATGGGAGTGTCAGGCCTTAATGTCACGGTTCCATTTAAAGAAAGCGTAATTCCATATTTATCTGAAATTGATCCTGACGCAAAAAATATAGGTGCTGTAAATACCCTTGTTAGAACTGGAAATGGATTTAAGGGATATAATACTGACATGCCAGGTCTTTTAAGGGCGCTAAGTGTAAGTGGCGTTTCGCTTAAAGATAAGAATGTGATAATTCTCGGTGCGGGTGGAGCAGCAAGGGCGGCTCTTTATATGGCAGTAAAAGAAGGAGCATCTTTAGTCTTTCTTATTAATAGAACTTTGGAAAAAGCTGTTTCTTTAGCTGATGAGATTAATAAGATATTTGATAAGAATGTGATAAAACCCGTAAAAGCTGATAATATCAGCATAATTCCTAAGGAAAGATATATTATGATCCAGTGTACTTCCCTTGGTTTAAAGAAAGAAGATGGTCTTCTTATTGAAGATGATTCTTTCTATGAGATGGCAGATTATGGTTATGATCTTATTTATAATCCTGCGATAACTCCATTTATTGAAAAAATGATGGAACACGCTGTGCCTTGTGATAATGGGCTTAAAATGCTTTTATATCAGGGAATCATAGCCTATGAATTATGGAATGATATTAATGTTTCTTCTGAACTTTCAGAGACTGTTTATAATAATCTTTGTAAGAAGCTTTATGGAGATAATATTATACTTACAGGTTATATGGGATCTGGAAAATCCGCTGTGGGAAAGAAAATCAGTGTTCTTTATGGAATGGATTTTATTGACACAGATGAATATATAGTAGAAAAAGAGGGCATGTCTATAAATGAGATCTTTGAAAGATTTGGAGAAGATACATTTAGAAAGATGGAGACAGAAGCTTTAAGAGAACTTTCTGTAAAATGCTATAATACAGTTATTGCAACTGGTGGAGGGATTGTTCTTCGTAAAGAGAATGTAAATATCTTAAAAGATACAGGAAAGATTTATTATCTCATGGCATCACCTGAAGAAATATATAATAGAATTCAGTATGATACCACAAGACCTCTTCTTAAATCCGGCAGTTCAGATGAGGTAAAAGAAAAAATCAAAACTATGATGGAACAAAGAAGGGCATATTATGATATGTCCTGTGATATAAAGATTGAAACTGATGGAAAGACTCCTGAGGAAATAGCGGAACTTGTCTATTCCGCATTGTAAATCCAGTGTATATTAAAAAAGAGCAGGTGTGTGTGTGCCTGCTCTTTTTTAATATGTATTTTAGTAAATTTGGAATTATCAGAACTGATTTTAGCATTTTAAAACTTCTGATTTCTTTTATTTTTACTATAACTTCATCTTTTATAGTGGTTTTACTGCCTGTAAAGATAGCGTCTGGTTTTTCTATCGAAAAAAATCTGGAAATATATTAGTTAGATGGAGGGTTTTAAGATGATAAAATTAGAAAATATATCAAAGATATATAAAGGGGATACATATGAGATCCAGGCGTTGGATGATGTGTCTCTTGAAATAAATAAAGGGGATTTCCATCTATTATGGGAAGGAGTGGTTCCGGGAAAACCACATTGCTTAATATCATTGGTTTTCTGACTTCCTTTAATGATGGTAAATTTTATTTTAAAGGTGAGGATGTTTCGAGATTAAAAATAAAACGTATGTGGAGATATAGAAGAGATAATGTCGGTTTTATATTCCAGAATTTTGCACTTATAGATCATCTTACTGTATTTGAGAATATTTCTATTTCTCTTGAAGGACAAGGAGTACGTAGAAAAAAACGTAAAGAGATAATTGATGATATGCTAAAAAAAATGGGGATAGAAGAACTGAGTAATAAATATCCAGGGCAGATTTCAGGAGGACAGAGACAAAGAGTTGCAATTGCGAGAGCTTTGGTTACTGATAATGATCTTATCCTTGCGGATGAACCAACAGGTGCTTTAGATTCATCTACTGCAAAAGATATTATGGATGTTCTTACTCAGATTAATAAAAAAGGTAAGACTGTGGTTGTAGTAACCCATGATAGAACTATTGCTGAAATGACTAACAGAATCGTTACTTTGGAAGATGGTAAGATTGTTTCGGATGATAATATAGAAAATAAGAGGTTTGAACATGAGTAAAAAAAAGATGGTTTGCTTTATTATAATTGCAGCAGTTGTGTTTTTGGGACTTTTAGTATGTTTTATATTTTTAAACAAAAAAATGACTGGACACGAAGTATAGATTGTAATAATACTATTTGTCCTGTTGATAAGGAATTGAAAGATAATTCATCTGGCTTTGGTTGTAGTTTTGATTATAAAAATGATTTTAAATTCAGCTACAAGATAAATTTATCAAAAGGAAATGGTGTAATATATTGTTATTTAGATGACCAGCTTATTTATTCGAAAGAGCTTACTAATGGAATAAACGAATATACTTCAGAAGTCTTTAGTGATAAAAAAGGAGATTTTAAATGCGTGGTGGATTATTCTGATGATGCAAAAGGACTTGAAGTAACACGTCTTTATACAAGAACAAAAAAAATCAATAAGATTTTATACAGATAATTAAAAAAATAATAGTGAATTAATGAGCAGGCTACATTTTGGCCTGCTTATTTATTCTTGAAGAATTAAAGGAACTATGATATATTTATTAAGATTGTTTTAAGATATTGCCGAGACTACTGAAAAGGCTATCGATACTTGATATGGGTGGATTTTTCAGTTGTTTCGGTGTCTTAGAATAAAATATTAATTTCAGGGAGATTAAAATGTACAAAAAGTTTGAAATGGAGCTTGCAGGCAGAACTCTTCGTGTAGATGTTGGAAGAGTTGGTAAGCAGGCAAATGGTTGTGTACTCATTCATTATGGAGATACAGTTGTTCTTTCAACTGCTACAGCTTCTAAAGAGCCAAGAGAAGGTGTAGATTTCTTTCCACTTTCAGTAGAGTATAATGAAAAAATGTATGCCGTTGGTAAGATGCCAGGCGGTTTCAACAAGAGAGAAGGTAAGGCTTCAGAGAATGCTGTTCTTACATGCCGTGTAATCGACAGACCTATGAGACCTCTTTTCCCTAAGGATTATCGTAACGATGTTACATTAGAGAACCTTGTTATGTCAGTTGATCCAGATTGCAGACCAGAGCTTACAGCTATGCTCGGTACAGCAATCGCTGTTTCGATTTCAGATATTCCATTCGATGGACCTTGTGCTACAACACAGATTGGTCTTATCGATGGAAAGTTCGTTGTTAACCCAACAGCTGATCACTATAAGAATTCTGATCTTCAGCTTACAGTAGCTTCAACAAGAGAAAAGGTTATCATGATTGAAGCTGGTGCTAACGAAGTTCCAGAAGATAAGATGCTTGAAGCTATCTTCCTTGCTCATAAGGTTAACCAGGAAGTTATCAAGTTTATCGATATGATCGTGGCTGATTGCGGTAAGGAAAAGCACAGCTACACAAGTTATGCTGTTCCAGAAGATTTAATGGAAGCTATCAAAGCAGAAGTTCCATCGGATGTTATGGAGACTGCTGTATTTACAGATGATAAGCAGACAAGAGAGAATAATATCTTTGAGATAAAGACTCGTCTTGCTGAGAAGTTTGCTGATAATGAAGAATGGATGAACAGACTTGATGATGCACTGTATCAGTATCAGAAGAAGACAGTTCGTAAGATGATCTTAAAGGATCATAAGAGACCTGATGGACGTGCTATTAACGAGATCAGACCACTTGCAGCTGAAATTGATATCATCCCACGTGTTCATGGTTCAGCTATGTTCACAAGAGGACAGACACAGATCTGTGATGTTGTAACACTTGCACCTCTTTCAGAGGCTCAGAAAGTTGAAGGACTTGATGAAAATGTTACAGTTAAGAGATATATCCACCAGTATAATTTCCCATCATATTCAGTTGGTGAAACAAAGGTAAGCCGTGGACCAGGACGTCGAGAGATCGGACACGGAGCACTTGCTGAGAGAGCACTTGTTCCAGTTATTCCTTCAGAAGATGAATTCCCATATGCTATCCGTGCTGTATCAGAGACATTTGAATCAAATGGTTCTACATCACAGGCTTCAGTTTGTGCTTCATGTATGGCACTTATGGCAGCTGGTGTACCAATCAAGGCTCCTGTAGCTGGTATTTCATGTGGTCTCGTTACAGGTGACACAGATGATGATTATATCGTGCTTACAGATATTCAGGGTCTCGAAGATTTCTTCGGTGACATGGACTTCAAGGTAGCAGGTACAGAAAAGGGTATCACAGCTATCCAGATGGATATTAAGATCCATGGTCTTACAAATGATATCATTAAAGAGGCTATTGCCAGAACTCGTGAAGCAAGAATGTATATCTTAAATGAAGTTATGCTTAAGTGCATCCCTGCTCCACGTCCTACAGTTAATGAATATGCTCCTAAGATTGTTCAGATGCAGATTGATCCGGAGAAGATCGGTGAAGTTATCGGACAGCGTGGTAAGACAATCAATACTATCATTGAGGAGACTGGCGTTAAGATTGATATCACAGATGATGGACGCGTATCAGTATGTGGTGTTGAGCAGGCAGGCATGGATAAAGCAATCAAGATGATCCATCTTATTGTTGATCCAATCGAAGTTGGTAAGACTTATGAAGGCAAGGTTGTCAGAATCATGCCATTTGGCGCATTTGTACAGCTTTCACCTAATAAGGATGGTATGATCCATATTTCTAAGCTTTCTGAAGAAAGAGTAGAAAAAGTTGAAGATGTTGTTAATATCGGTGACACAGTACGCGTTAAGGTCCTTGACATTGACAAGATGGGTAAGATCAGCCTTAGTCTTAAAGATGCTGAATAATTCTCATTTTTAATAATAATAAGGGCTCCCCGAAAGGGGAGCCTTATCTGATATAAAGGAGTATAATATGGCTTCCAAAAAAACAGGGAGTACATCCACTTCAAAAAATAAAACTAAAAATATAAACAATGCCTCAAAGGTAAAACAGTCAGCTAACCGTGAAAGGACTTCTAAGGTTGAGAGAACTTCAAGGATAATACACGATGAAGATAAAGACTTAAGTCCAGAAAGAGTAAGGGAGATATATCTCCTTATTTATCTGGCTATTGCGATTTTTCTTATGTGTGCAAATTTTGGCATTTGTGGAATGGCAGGGAATGCTATAAGCAGTCTTTTCTTCGGATTCTTTGGAAGAATACAGTATATTATGCCAATTTACTTTTTTCTTGCCATTGCTTTTATTCTTGCAAATGGACCAAAGAAAAGTGTTATAAGAAAGATCATCTGGATAGGAATTGCCTTTGTCATTACAGCTTCGATATTTCAGCTGCTTTCAGGAACAGATATTAAGTCCTTTAAAGAACTATTTAACTTAGGTTATGAAAAACGTGCCGGAGGAGGAATCTTTGCTGGAGGGCTTACAATTCTTCTTATAAAGCTTATCAGCAAGGTTGGTATGATAATCCTTCTTGTAGTTTTATCATTTGTAACTATCATTGAAGTTACCGGCATTTCTCTTATTAATTTTATTAAGAATCTGGCAGGAGACATGAATCCTGTTAATCTTAATTATGATGATATTAATGAGGAAGAAGAGATTAAAGAAACTCATCCTGCCATGAAAAAAAGAGGACTTCTTGATAGGATAGCTGTTTTGGAAGACTCTTCTGATAAGACAAATGATAAAGTTGATGAAAAATCAAAATCTAAAAAATCCAGAAAGAATGTTGTGGTTGCTGATGAAGAAGTACATGAACTCCTTGACAAAGATATAAGTCATGACACTTTGCCAGATCCATTTCATGATAGAAAAACTGATATTATCAGCGAATTAAGAGCTCAGGCGTTTAAGGAAAATGTTAATAAAGTTGACGAAAAAACTTTAGATAATGCAGAAGAAGTCCTTAAAGCAAGTGAATTCAAACCAAAGACAGAAGAAAGACATATCTCACTTCCTAATAGTATGACCATACAGTTCAGCGAGGTTTCAAATGAATCAAAGATAAGCATTCCTGAGTTTATTAAGAAATCTAATCAGGAAAATAGTCCTGTAAACTTTGATGAAGCAGAAGAATTTGAACTGGAGCCATCGGGTGAAACATATGATGATCCTCTATATGAAGATTCAGATATAAGATATGACAGAACTACAGGAACTGTAAGTAAAGAGATGGAAGAACTCTTTAATGAAGCTCCAAAGGAAGTCAAAGATTCTGAGGTGAGATCAGAGGCGAATACATCAGTAAAATCTGAAGAGAAGGTAACAAAGGCTGATAAAGAGAAAGAAACAGCAACGGTTGCATCAGAAATTGATTCTTCTGAAAATAGTAACAGTGTTGTTAAAGCTTATCGTTTTCCTCCAACTTCACTTCTTAAGAAGATGAAGAATAGTTCTTCTGATTCTATGAAAGATGTAAGGGAAACACAGATAAGACTTGCTGAAACATTAAAGAGCTTTGGAGTTAATGTTACCATGACTGGCGTAAGCCAGGGACCTGCAGTTACCCGTTATGAAATGCAGCCGGATGTAGGTGTTAAGGTCAGTAAGATTTTGTCTTTACAGGATGATATCAAACTTGCTCTTGCTGCTACAGATATAAGAATAGAAGCGCCTATTCCTGGTAAATCTGCTATAGGTATTGAGGTTCCGAATAAAGTAAATGCTGCAGTATCTGCAAGAGAATTGATAGAATCTTCTGATTTTAAAGAATCTGGTTCTAAGATAAGTTTTGCTGTAGGTAAAGATATTGGTGGTAAGACTGTGGTTGGTAATCTTGCCAAGATGCCACATCTTCTTATTGCAGGTCAGACGGGTTCAGGTAAATCTGTATGTATCAATACTATCATCATGAGTATTTTATATAAGGCTCGACCTGAAGAAGTAAGGATGATCATGATCGATCCAAAACAGGTTGAACTTGCTCCTTATAATGGTATTCCACATCTTCTTATACCTGTTGTAACGGATCCAAAGAAAGCTGCTGGTGCACTTAACTGGGCTGTTATAGAAATGACAAAACGTTATCAGCTTTTTGCCAAATATAATGTAAGAAATATTGAAGGTTATAATAAGAAGTTAGAAGTTAGTCCTGAAGAATTTATGACAGAGGGACAGACTGAAGCACCAAAGAAAATGCCTCTTATTGTGGTCATCGTTGATGAGTTGGCAGATCTTATGATGGTTGCTCATGGAGAGGTTGAGGATTCTATCGTAAGACTTTCTCAGCTTGCCCGTGCAGCTGGTATCCATCTTATTATCGCAACTCAGAGACCTTCAGTTGATGTTATAACTGGGCTTATCAAGGCAAATGTTCCAAGCCGAATAGCATTTTCGGTATCATCTGGAGTAGATTCCAGAACTATCATTGATATGGTAGGTGCTGAAAAACTTTTAGGACATGGCGACATGCTTTACTTTCCAACAGGTTATTCTAAACCAGTGAGAGTACAGGGGGCATTTATATCTGATGAAGAGATCAATTCTGTTACTGATTTTATCAAGTCTAATTTTGAAGGTAATGGATATGATGATAATATTGCTGATGCCGTAGAAAACAGCTCCTCTAGTGCAGCTTCATCTTCGGATTCAGATGATGACAACAGATATGATGAGCTTTTTGAAGATGCAGCAAAACTTGTTATAGAAAAAGATAAGGCTTCGATCGGTAATCTTCAGAGAGTTTTTAGGATCGGCTTTAACAGGGCTGCGCGTATCATGGATCAGCTTTGTGAAGCTGGAGTAGTAGGAGAAGAAGAGGGAACAAAACCTAGAAGGGTTCTTATGACTGCTACTGAATTTGAAGAAAAGTACAGTGTAAAATAATTTTTTTATTTAAATATTTAAATGTTTCATTTACTTAATGGAAGATAGATGTTATTTTATTAGATGGCTGATAAAATTCAGCCGGGAGAAAACAATACATTAAGAGAGGTAAAAGATTAATGCTGACAGATATTGAGATTGCTGAAAAGGCAGACATGAAGGATATCAGAGTTATCGCTGAAAAGATCGGCTGCTCTGAAGATGATCTTATTCTTTACGGAAAGAATATGGCTAAGTTCTCTGATGAATTTATCGACAGGATAAAAGATAATCCTTCTGGAAAATTGATACTTGTTACTGCTATTAACCCAACACCTGCTGGTGAAGGAAAGACTACAGTTACTATTGGTCTTGGCGATGCTTTAAGAAAGTTAGGTAAGAATTCTATAGTTGCTTTAAGAGAGCCATCCCTTGGACCTTGTTTTGGAATTAAAGGTGGTGCTGCCGGAGGTGGATATGCCCAGGTTGTACCTATGGAGAAACTTAATCTTCATTTTACAGGGGATTTTCATGCTATCACTTCAGCAAATAATCTTTTATGTGCCTGCCTTGATAATCATTTACAGCAGGGCAATGCTCTTAGGATCGATCCAAAGAGAATAGTATTTAAGCGCTGTCTTGATATGAACGACAGAGCTCTTAGAAATATCACAATTGGTCAGGGCAAGAGAACCGACGGTGTTGTTCGTGAGGATCATTTTATCATCACTGTTGCATCAGAAGTTATGGCTATTCTTTGCCTTGCTGATGACCTGGATGACCTTAAAAAGAGATTAGGCCGTATCATAGTTGCTTATAATTATGATAATGAACCTGTTTTTGCTTCTGATCTTAACTGCGTAGGTGCAATGACTGTACTTTTAAAGGATGCTATAAAGCCGAATGTTATCCAGTCTTTGGAGAATAATCCAGCAATCGTACACGGTGGACCATTTGCAAATATTGCTCATGGATGTAACTCGGTACGTGCTACAAAGACAGCTCTTAAGTGTGCTGATTATGTAGTTACTGAAGCAGGTTTTGGAGCAGATCTTGGGGCTGAAAAGTTCCTTGATATCAAGTGCCGTATGGCTGGTCTTAAACCGGATATGGCAGTTCTTGTTGCAACTGTCCGTGCCCTTAAATATAATGGCGGAGTTGCTAAGGCTGATCTTAATAATGAAAATCTTGATGCATTAAAAAATGGTATCTGCAATTTAGGAAAGCATATTGAAAATTTAAAGAAATTCGGACTTCCTGTTGTAGTTACTCTTAATAAGTTCGTATCAGATACTGATGCAGAAATTGATTATATAAGAGAGTACTGTAAGGAAAGAGACGTTGATGTTACTGTATCTGAAGTATGGGCTAAGGGCGGAGAAGGTGGAATTCCACTTGCTGAAGCTGTACTTAAGACTCTTGAAACAAAGAAGTCCGATTATCATCCAATCTATGATGAGAATCTTCCTATCATGGATAAGATCAAGACTATCGCTACGGAAATATATGGTGCAGCAGATGTAACTTATTCAGCTGAGGCCATTCGCGCTATTAAAAAGATTGAAGAGATGGGATATACAAATACGCCGGTATGTATGGCAAAGACTCAGTATTCTTTATCAGATGATCCTTCAAAGCTTGGAAGACCAGAAGGATTTACTGTAGAGATAAGAGAAGTTTATATGTCAGCTGGTGCTGGATTTGTTGTTGCTATTGCTGGTTCTATCATGACTATGCCAGGACTTCCAAAGCGCCCGGCTGCAGAGATGATAGATATAAATGAAAATGGAGATACAGTAGGACTCTTCTAGAAAGGATAAGTCTAATGGCAGAATTGATTGATGGAAAGCAGATTTCTAAGAATATTAAGTTAGAAGTAAAAGATAAAGTGGCGGCTTTAAATAAAGAGGGAATAGATGTTACTCTTGCCGTTATTCTTGTAGGTCAGGATCCGGCATCCTGTGTATATGTAAATAATAAGAAAAAAGCCTGTGAATTTACAGGCATTAAGTCTTTATCCTATGAATTACCTGCTTCTACAACAGAAGAAGAGCTTCTTTTACTCATTGATAAACTTAATAAAGATGAGAAATGCGATGGGATTTTAGTGCAGCTTCCTCTTCCTGATGGGATTAATGAGGATAAAGTGATTAAAGCCATTTCTCCTGATAAGGATGTGGATGGTTTTCATCCTGAATCAGTTGGACGACTCAGTATAGGTGAGAGAGGTTTTGTATCCTGTACACCTGCCGGTGTTATCCAGCTTTTAAAGAGAAGTGGTGTAAATATTGACGGAAGTCGTGCGGTTGTGATCGGCAGAAGTAATATCGTTGGTAAACCTATGTCTATGCTTCTTCTCCGTGAAAATGCTACTGTTACAGTCTGTCATTCACATACAAAGAATATTAAAGAAATCTGTAAAGAGGCTGATATCCTTGTTGTTGCTATCGGTAAACCTAAGATGATCGATGATTCTTACGTAAAACCCGGAGCAACTGTAATTGATGTTGGAATCCATAGAACTGGCGAAGGAAATAAGCTTTGCGGTGATTGTGATTTTGATTCCGTGGAAAAAGTTGCAGGTAAGATCACTCCTGTTCCAGGAGGGGTTGGGCCTATGACAATTGCCATGCTTATGGAAAATACTTATGAAGCATCTTTGCTTCATAATGGAAGATAGGATTTATTGTAACTATGTTAAATATTGCTATGATCACTCTTGGCTGTGATAAGAATACAGTTGATAGTGAAGAGATGCTGGGCCTTCTTAAACAAAAAGGTTACAATCTGGTAAATGATATAGAGGAAGCTGATTGCCTTATAATTAACACCTGTTCATTTATTAATGACGCTAAAGAAGAAAGTATTAATACTATAATCGAATCAGCAAAATTAAAAGAAGGAAGGCTTAAATATCTTATTGCAGCAGGTTGTCTTGCTGAAAGATATAAAGATGAAATGGCAAAAGAACTTCCTGAAGTAGATGCTTTTGTAGGGACTACTGGATTTGAAGATATTGTTCAGGTGGTTGAAAGACTTGAGGCTGGGGAAGAAAAGGTGGCACTTTTTAAAGATATAAGTAAGACTACCGAGGTAGATGCTCCACGTATCATTACTGAAAGACCATATGTGGAATATCTTAAGATTGCTGAAGGGTGTGATAAGCGTTGCACTTATTGCGCAATTCCTACATTCAGAGGCAATTATAGAAGTGCTCCAATGGAAAGACTTATTAAAACTGCTGAAAATCTTTCGAAAAATGGAGTTAAAGAGCTTATCCTTGTAGCTCAGGAGACTACTATGTATGGTGTGGATCTCTATGGTGAAAAATCCCTTCATATCCTCCTTAGAAAATTATCAGAGATAGAAGGAATAGAGTGGATCCGTATTTTATATTGCTATCCTGAAGAGATCTATCCTGAACTTATTGAAGAAATGGCTTCAAATAAGAAGGTGCTTCATTATATCGATATGCCATTACAGCATACGGAAGATGAAATGCTTAGAAGAATGGGCAGACGGGTTAGAAATAAAGATATTTATGATATTGTTTCAAGACTTAGAGATAAGATTCCGGATATTGCTATCAGAACAACATTCATCACAGGATTTCCTGGTGAGACTAAGGAAGAACATGAGGATCTTTTAAGGACTATCAATGAGATTGAATTTGATCATGTAGGTGTTTTTACATATTCTGCTGAGGAAGGAACAGCTGCAGCACTCTTTAGTGATCAGATAGATGAAGAAACAAAAGAACAATATAGAAATGAGATCATGGAACTTCAACAGGAGATAAGCCTTGATAAAAATGAAACTCTTGTAGGGCGTACTCTTGATTGTATAATTGAAGGCTATATTTCAGATGATGATGTATATAGTGCAAGAACATATCGTGATGCTCCTGAAGTTGACGGTTTTGTTTTTGTAAAAAGTGATAGTTCACTTATGTCAGGTTCTATAGTACCAGTTAAGATCACTGGGGCTACAGAATATGATCTTGTTGGAGAATTGGTTGAAGAAGAGTAGGAGGAATGGTTATGAATTTACCTAATAAAATCACTATTTTCAGAGTAATACTTATTCCGGTATTTTTAATACTGCTTATGGTACCTGGTATTCCTTTGGGAAAGTGGATCGCAATATTTGTTTTTATCATAGCATCTCTTTCAGATATGGTAGATGGTAAGATAGCAAGAAAATATCACCTGGTCACCGACTTTGGAAAATTTATGGATCCTCTTGCTGATAAACTTCTTGTATGCTCAGCTCTTATAGCTCTTATCGATCTTGATATGATCCCGGCCTGGGCTGTCATAATCATTATTGCAAGAGAATTTACAATAAGCGGTTTCAGACTTGTTGCTTCTGATAATGGAAGAGTAATAGCTGCTTCTATGTGGGGCAAGGTTAAGACAACAGTACAGATGATAACCATAATCTATCTTCTGGTTATGGTTGCTGCTGATCTTAAGATAAAGGCACTTACTATTGTTGGAAATGTACTTATATTCATTGCAGTAGCTCTTACAGTTATTTCACTAATTGACTATATGGTGAAGAATAAAGATGTAATTTCTACATCAAAATAAACAAAATTTATTGAAAAAATAAGCCAAAAGTAATACAATACAATAGGCGAAAATGGTCGTGGATCATGGTCCACGACTTTTTTCATGTTAATTTACAATTAAAACGGAGGACTAGAAATGAGTGAAAAACTTATTCTGTCAGCAAGCGAACGTATAAACGCTTTACTTGATGACTCAAGTTTTGTTGAAGTTGGCGCTTTAGTTAAAGCTAGAAGTACTGATTTTAACATCAAAGAATATGATACTCCTAAGGATGGTGTAATCACTGGTTACGGACTTATCGATGGTAAGCTTGTATATGTATATGCCCAGGATGCTTCTGTTCTTGGAGGAGCTATAGGAGAAATGCACGCTAAGAAGATTGTTAATATCTACAATCTTGCACTTAAGGTTGGAGCACCAGTTATTGGCCTTATTGATTGTGCAGGTCTCAGACTTCAGGAAGCTTCAGATGCGCTTGCATCTTTTGGAAGACTTTATAAGAAGATGTCATTTGCATCAGGTGTTATCCCTCAGGTAACAGCTATTTTCGGCAGATGCGGCGGAGGTACAGCTCTTATTCCTTCACTCACAGACTTCACATATATGTGCGAAAAGGACGCTAAGCTTTTTGTTAACAGTCCTAATGCTCTTGATGGTAACTATGAAGAAAAGAATGATACTTCATCAGCAAGCTTCGTAGCTAAAAATACTTCTCTTGTCGATGGTGTATTTAGTGATGATGCTGAGGTTCTCACAGAAATCAGAAATCTTATAGCACTTCTTCCATCTAATAATGAAGAAGAAGCTATCGATGAGTGCACAGATGATCTTAACAGAACTATCCCTGGACTTGAAAGCTTTAGGGATGATGCAAGAGCAGCTTTACAGAATATCGCTGATAGCAATGTGTTCGTAGAAGTTAAGAAAGATTATGCTAAGGATATGGTTATCGGTTTCATCAGACTTAATGGTGCTACAATCGGCTGTGTAGCTAACCAGGTTAAGGATGGCGGCGATCGTCTTACAACAGCTGGTGCTTTAAAGGCTGCTAAGTTTGTTAATTTCTGTGATGCTTTCAATATCCCGGTTCTTACATTTACAAACGTAAAGGGATTTGCAGCATGTGTAGAAGAAGAAAAGACAATTTCAGCTGCAGCTTCAAGCCTTGCTTTTGCATTTGCTGATGCAACTGTTCCTAAGGTAAATGTTATGGTTGGTCCTGCATTTGGTTCAGCATATTCAGTTATGAATTCTAAAACACTTGGCTGTGATATGGTTTATGCCTGGCCAACAGCTTCTATCGGTATGATGGATGCAGAACTTGCTGCAAAGATTATGTATGAGAAAGAGATCGAAGCTGCAGAAGATAAGGTTAAGGCTTTAAATGAATATAAGGCTAAGATCAATTCTCTTCAGAACAGTGTTGAGTCAGCGGCACAAAGAGGCTATGTTGATGATGTTATCGAGCCAGATGCAACAAGAAAGAGAGTTATTGCTGCATTTGAAATGCTCGCTACAAAGAGAGAAGACAGACCAGCAAAGAAGCATGCAACTGTTTAAAGAAAAGAGGAGTAAGAAATGAAGAAAAAATTATTACTCGTTCTCATGATGACGGTTCTCCTTTGTTTCACAGGATGCAGTTCTAAGAAAGAAACTGCTTTTGAATACGATAAAGATACAATGATCGATATGGCTATGAATGTAGCCAGCCAGTATAAAGATGTAAGTGATGCTCAGGCTGATTATTTATTATCAGAAGGCAATAATGTTGATAAGACAGCTATTGCAGGTTTCAGGCAGGCAGATACATCTGATCATGTTGGTGATTTCGTGGCATTCGATTCAAAGGAAAGAGCTGAATTTGCTGAGGGCGCTCATGACAATATCCTTTGCTCGGTTTATTTAAAATATGAAAACCGTGATGTAAAGGTTCAGGTTTCATTCGTTAAGAATAAGTTATATGATGTTTATGCCGATAATGTAAGATCTCAGCTTCATCAGGATGCTTTAAATAATGGTTATGAAGATGACCTTAAGTTCTTACAGGATAATTATCAGAATCTTGGTTTAGCCGAGGCACCAGAATCAGTTGATAAATTTCTTATTACATATCTTGGCTATAACGGGCAGCAGCCATATACTGCTGATGAATGTGAGATTTCAGCTGTTTATTCAAGACAGGAGCTTCTTGCAAGAGCAGGAAAGCATACAGCTATAGGTATGATCACAGTATTCTGTGTCCTTATATTTATAGCACTTATTATTTCACTTCTTAAGTTTGTTCCAAAGATTCTTGGAGTGAATAAAAAGAATGAGACTGCTAAAGCAGCAGCACCTGCTCCAAAGAAAGCGGCACCTGCTCCAGTTAAGTCTGAAACAAAAGAAGAAAATCTTGTTGATGATTCAGAGCTTGTAGCTGTTATTACAGTAGCAATAATTGCTTATGAAAGTTCATGCAACAATAATTATACTACTGACAGCAAGGATAAACTTGTTGTTCGCTCAATCAGAAGAGTAAGATAATCAGGAGGATATTAAAATGAAAAATTATAGAATCACAGTTAATGGTACAGCTTATGATGTAGCTGTAGAAGAGACATCAGCAGGATCAGCAGCTGCAGCACCAGCTGCACCAGCTCCAAAGGCAGCTCCAAAGGCAGCTCCAAAGGCTGCAGCACCAGCAGCTTCAGGTGCACAGGGATCAGTTGTAGTAGCAGCTCCAATGCCAGGTAAGATCCTTTCAGTTAAGTCACAGGCAGGCGCTTCAGTAAAGAAGGGTGAAGTTCTTCTTATTCTTGAAGCTATGAAGATGGAAAATGAAATCGTTGCTCCTCAGGATGGAACAGTTGCATCAATCAATGTTGCTACTGGCGACTCTGTTGAAGCTGGAGATACACTTGCAACTCTTAACTAATTTAAGAATAACAAGTTATCTTATCAGTCGATTTTAATGGAGGAATAAAAATGCTAGAGATTATTCAGAATCTGGCAAGTCAGACTGGTTTTGCAACTCTTGACTGGAAGAACTATCTTATGATCCTGATATCATTTGTTCTTATGTATCTTGCCATTGCCAAGGGATTTGAACCACTTCTGCTTGTACCAATTTCTTTCGGTATGTTCCTTGTTAATATGTTCCCTGGAATTATCGAAGAAGGCGGACTTTTACATTATTTTTATATGCTTGATGAGTGGAGTATACTTCCATCACTTATCTTCATGGGCGTTGGTGCCATGACAGACTTTGGTCCACTTATCGCTTATCCACCAAGTTTTATCCTTGGTGCTGCAGCTCAGTTCGGTATTTACGGCGCTTATTTCCTTGCAATCCTTTTTGGATTCTCAGGAAAAGAGGCAGCTGCTATTTCAATCATCGGTGGTGCTGATGGTCCTACATCTATCTTCCTTGCTGGTAAGCTTGGAATGGGCGGAACTCTTATGGGACCAATTGCCGTTGCAGCTTATTCATACATGTCACTGGTTCCTGTTATTCAGCCACCAATCATGAAAGCTCTTACAACAGAAAAGGAAAGAGTAGTAAGAATGCCACAGCTTCGTCAGGTAACAAAGTTAGAGAAAATCCTCTTCCCTATCATCGTTACACTTGTTGTTTGTCTCATCCTTCCTACAACAGCTCCGCTTGTTGGTATGCTCATGCTTGGTAACCTCTTTAGAGAGTCTGGTGTTGTTAAGCAGTTAACAGAGACATCATCAAACGCTCTTATGTACATCGTAGTTATCTTACTCGGTACATCAGTTGGTGCTACAACAAGTGCAGAAGCTTTCCTTAAGGTTTCTACTCTTAAAATCGTAGTACTTGGTCTCGTTGCATTTATGCTTGGTACTGCAATGGGTGTACTTTTTGGTAAGCTTATGTATATTGTTACTAAGGGTAAAGTTAACCCGCTTATCGGTTCAGCCGGTGTTTCAGCCGTTCCAATGGCTGCCCGCGTTTCACAGAAGGTTTGCTCAGAATATGATCCTACAAACTTCCTTCTCATGAATGCCATGGGACCAAATGTTGCTGGTGTTATCGGTACTGCAGTAGCAGCCGGATCATTCCTTGCAATATTTAATGTCCACTAATGGATTAATTCATAACGGTTAATATGATTTTGTTTCTAAAACAGAAAGGAAATATATATGTCAGAAAATATTAAAAAGCTTGGCATAACTGAGACAGTCCTTCGTGATGCTCATCAGAGTCTTATCGCAACTCGTATGCCAACTGAAGAGATGCTTCCAATTATAGATAAAATGGATAAGGTTGGATACCATTCAGTAGAATGCTGGGGTGGTGCAACATTTGATGCCTGCCTTAGATTCTTAAAAGAGGATCCATGGGAGAGACTTAGAAAACTTAGAGATGGCTTCAAGAATACAAAGCTTCAGATGCTTTTCAGAGGTCAGAATATCCTCGGTTATAACCATTATGCTGATGATGTAGTTGAATATTTCGTTCAGAAGTCACTTGCAAATGGTATTGATATCATCCGTATCTTTGACTGCTTCAATGATCTTAGAAACCTTGAGACAGCAGTTAAAGCTACAAAGAAAGAGGGCGGACACTGCCAGATAGCTCTTTCTTATACACTTGGTGATGCTTATACACTTGATTACTGGAAAGAAACAGCTCGTCAGATTGAAGAGATGGGTGCTGATTCAATCTGTATCAAGGATATGGCAGGTCTTCTTGTTCCATATGAAGCAACAAGACTTGTTACAGCTCTTAAGAAAGGTTCAAAACTTCCTATCCAGCTTCATACTCATTACACATCAGGTGTTGGTTCAATGACATATCTTAAGGCTGTTGAAGCTGGTTGTGATGTTATTGATACAGCTATGAGCCCACTTGCTATGGGTACCAGCCAGCCTGCAACAGAAGTTATGGTTGAGACATTCAAGGGTACAGAATATGATACAGGTCTTGATCAGAACCTTCTCGCTGAGATCGCTAATTACTTTGCTCCATACCGTGAGGAGTGCCTTGCTTCAGGACTTCTTAATCCAAAGGTTATGGGCGTAAATATCAAGACTCTTCTTTATCAGGTACCAGGCGGAATGCTTTCTAACCTTGTATCACAGCTTAAAGAAGCTAAGCAGGAAGATAAGTTCCAGGCAGTTCTTGAAGAGATTCCAAGAGTACGTGAAGACTTTGGCCAGCCACCTCTTGTTACTCCTTCATCACAGATCGTTGGAACACAGGCTGTTCTTAACGTTCTCCAGGGTGAGAGATATAAGATGATCACTAAGGAATCTAAGAAGATCCTTTCTGGTCAGTTTGGTAAGACAATCAAGCCTTTCAATCCAGAAGTTCAGAAGAAGGCTATTGGAGATGAGAAGCCTATTACTTGCAGACCTGCTGATTTAATCGAGCCACAGCTCCCTAAGTTCAGAGAAGAATGTAAGCAGTGGACACAGCAGGAAGAAGATGTTCTTTCATATGCTCTTTTCCCACAGGTTGCTACAGAATTCTTTAAGTATAGAGAAGCTCAGCAGACAAAGGTTGATGCTTCAAAAGCTGATTCTAAGAATCAGACATATCCAGTTTAATCATGATTTTCTCAGGCGGGGATTTCCCCGCCTGTTTTGTGAAATAAACATTTGAGATTTTATTTATAGTTTTGAAATAATTATTTGGAGATAAGATTTGGATAAGATGATAATAATCGGCGGAGGAGCCGCTGGTATGATGACTGCTATCAAGGCAGCAAAAAGATATAATGTAACTCTGATTGAAAAAAATGAAAAACTTGGTAAGAAGCTTTTTATTACAGGTAAAGGTAGATGTAATATTACAAATGATTCTGATAAAGATACATTTTTAAATAATGTTCCAACAAATTCAAGATTTTTATTCAGTGCCATAAATGAATACGATCAGAGTGATGTAATCCGTGATTTTAAATCCTGGGGACTTCCTCTTAAAACTGAAAGAGGAAACAGGATATTCCCGGTATCAGATCATTCTTCTGATGTTATCAAAACCTTGGAAAATGAAATGAAAAAAAATAATGTTCAAGTCCTTCTTAATACCAAATGTGAAGGTTTTATATTGGAAGATTATTATTCTGATGATCCTAAGTCAAAATATGAAAAGAAAATTACAGGTGTAAGATTAAGGGATAATAAAGGCGTTAAAACTCTTAAGGCTGATAAGGTTGTTTTATGTACTGGAGGAGCCTCTTATAGTACAACCGGATCTACCGGTGAGGGGCTGGAATATCTTTCTATGGCAGGCATTTCTACAAAGAAATTTATGCCTAGTCTTGTACCATTTAATATAAAAGAAAGCTTTTGCAAAGATATGATGGGGCTTTCGCTGAAGAATGTAAATCTTAAGATCATTCTTAGGGCTCCTAAAGATGGAAAGAAGAAAAAAGACAGAGTCTTATATGATGAATTTGGTGAAATGCTCTTTACTCATTTTGGTATAAGCGGACCGCTTGTTCTTACTGCTTCTTCCTATATAAATAAATATTTTAATTGCGATACATTTAAGGCTGAAAATGATTTAGAGTGTTTTGTTGACTTAAAACCAGCCCTTGACATAGAGACTCTTGATAAGAGGATACTTCGTGACTTTGAAAGCAATGAGAATAAGGAATTCCAGAATGTTTTAGGACTCCTTTTACCACGCCTTATGGTTCCTGTTGTTATCAAACTTTCGGGAATAGATGAAAAAAGAAAAGTTAATATGATAACTCATGATGAAAGGATGAAACTTATTTCTGTTCTTAAAAACTTCCCAATGACTATAGATTCTCTTCGTGGAATGAACGAAGCGATAATTTCCTCTGGTGGAGTTCTTATTAAAGAAATAGATCCAAGAACCATGGAATTAAAGAAGATCAAAAACCTGAAAGTAGCAGGAGAGATAATAGATTGTGACGCTTTAACAGGTGGTTTTAATCTTCAGATTGCCTGGTCAACGGCCTGCCTTGCTGCAGATGATAGAAAGACGGATGACTGATTTAAAGGAGTTTATATTATTAAATAAGTCATTTTAGTCAAATCAGTCATGATAATTTTATGCTTTAACGCATTACACTTTAATGTGGCAAAGCGTATTTTGGAACAAAGTTACTAATAATTTTAAATTGGTTCACAATTGTTTATGAATTTGATATACTGTTAGAGGAATTTTTTACAAGATTTTTTAATTAATGCAAAAATATTTTTAGTTTTAACATAAAAATTTTATTTATAATTATGCAGAAAAATGCATATTTTTGCATATTATTCATTTTTATACAGGAGGCAAAAAATAATGAATATTGCAATCGACGGACCTGCTGGAGCTGGTAAAAGTACAATTGCCAGACTTGCGGCTAAAGAACTGGGATTTTTATATGTAGATACTGGTGCTATGTACAGAGCTATTGCTCTTTATTTATTGCAGACTGAGACTGATATCACGGATGAAAAAGCGCTTAAGAAAGCTTTAGATAATATCCAGATAAATATAATCTATGAAGAGGGAGTTCAGCATGTTTTCCTTAATCTATCAGATGTTTCTGCTGAGATAAGAAGTGAAAAAGTAGGTAATATGGCTTCTAAGTCATCTGCTCTTAAGCCTGTCAGAGAAAAGCTTCTTGATATCCAGAGAGATATAGCAAAGAAAAATGATGTTATCATGGATGGAAGAGATATAGGAACTAATATTCTCCCCGATGCCGAGTTAAAGATATACCTTACTGCATCTGTAGAAGTAAGGGCTAAGAGAAGATTTGACGAGTTAAAGAATAGAGGCGAATTACCTGATCTTTCAGTGATAAAGAAAGACATTGAATTAAGAGATTATCAGGATATGAATAGAGAGATCGCGCCTTTAAAACAGGCTGATGATGCCGTACTTATTGATTCTTCTGATATGTCTATTAATGATGTGGTTAAAAAAATAGTAGAGCTTGAAAGGAATTTATGATCCTATGGAAGTTATACTTGCAAAAAAAGCAGGCTTTTGTTTTGGAGTTAAAAGAGCTGTAGATACGGCATTTACTGAAGCTAAAAAAGCTAAGGAAAAAGGGCTTAAAGTCTATACTTTTGGCGATATCATCCATAATGAGATAGTTATTAATGATCTAAAAAAAGAGGGGGTTGGAGTGATCAGTTCTATTGAAGAACTCTCGGAACTTCCTAAATCTGTTATCATTATAAGATCTCATGGGGTTGGAAGAAGAGTTTATGAGGAAATTGAGAAATATGGACATATCATAGTAGATGCAACATGTCCATTTGTTTCTAATATCCATAAGATAGTTTCAGAGAAATCTACTACAGATCAGATCATCATAGTAGGCAGCCCGGAACACGCAGAAGTACAGGGAATTAAAGGGCATTGCTATAGTGATCCTTTTATAATAAATAGCATGGAAGACGCCGAAAATCTTCCGGAAAAAATAGATAAAAATATAACTGTTGTTTCCCAAACTACATTTAATCTTAAAAAATTTAAAGATATTGTTGAATTATTATGCAAAAAATATTATAATGTCTCTGTCAGTAGGACAATCTGTAATGCAACTGAGGAAAGACAGACCGAAGCTAGGCAGTTAGCTTCTTCTGTAGACGCTATGATAGTCATCGGTGGCAGCAGTAGTTCGAACACGCAGAAATTATATGAAATTAGCAGACAGCAATGTAAAAATACTTACTATATACAGACACTCGTTGATTTGGATTTGACTGCTTTTGAATCCGTAGGTAGGGTAGGTATTACTGCTGGGGCATCTACCCCGAACAAAATTATTAAGGAGGTTCATGACAGCATGTCAGAAATCAGTTTCGAACAGATGTTACAGGAGGAGGATCTTGTAACAATCAAGACAGGTCAGATAGTAGAAGGAAAGGTTATCAACGTTAAGCCTGATGAGTTAGTTGTTGATATCCACTACAAGTCAGATGGAATCGTTACAGCAAGTGAGTATTCAAATACTCCTGTTGATCTTACAACAGTAGTTAAGGTTGGAGATCCTATCACAGTTAAGGTTTTAAAGACAAATGACGGTGAAGGACAGGTTGTTCTCTCAGTTAAGAGAGTTATGGCTGAAAAGGCTTATGAAGAACTTGAGAAAGCATTTAATGAAGGAGCAGTTGTTAAGGGAACAGTTACTCAGGCTTTATCAGGTGGACTTTCAGTTACAGTAAATGAGTGCAGAGCATTCATCCCAGCAAGCCTTGTTTCAGATACATTCGAGAAGAATCTTGATAAGTATGTTGGACAGGAAATTGAATTCGTACTTACAGAGTTCAATCCACATAAGAGAAGAGTAATCGGTAACAGAAAGCAGCTTATCGTTGAATCTAAGAAGGAAGCAGCTAAGGCTCTCTTCGATAAGATCAAGGTTGGCGATACAGTTGAAGGAACAGTTAAGAATGTTACAGATTTCGGTGCATTCATCGATCTTGGTGGTGCAGACGGACTTCTCCACATTTCAGAAATGTCATGGGGAAGAGTTGAAAATCCTAAGAAGATCTTCAAAGTTGGTGATACAGTTAAGTGCTTCATCAAGGAGATCAATGGTGAGAAGATCGCACTTTCACTTAAGTTTGATGAGCAGAATCCTTGGCTTTCAGCTGAAGAGAAGTATGCTATCGGAACAGTTGTTACAGGCCGTGTTGCTCGTATGACTGACTTCGGTGCATTCGTAGTTCTTGAGCCAGGTATTGATGCACTCCTTCATGTTTCACAGATTTCAAATGAGCATGTTGAGAAGCCATCAGATGTATATAAGGTTGGTGATGAAGTTACAGCTAAGGTTGTTGACTTTAAGAGCGCTGATAAGAAGATCAGCCTTTCAGTTAAGGCTCTTCATTCAGATGATGCAGCAGAAGAAGAGGCTTCTTTTACTGAGTAATCCTTATAGTTTTTAAATATAGAATAAGAGCCTTATCCTTTAGGGCTCTTATTTTTATGAAGTATGACATTGCAATTACTAAATATTTCTGCTTGATTTAATAAAAAGATTATGTTATAGTCTTAATGTTGTGTAAAAAGATGGTCCGCTGCTAAAGGTAATTTTGGTAAGAACGTCTGATTAATAAATTAATATTTTTGGAGGTTTGTATGACAAACAGTGAAATCCTTAAGAGCATTGAAGATGCTCAGATGAGAAAAGAGCCACTTAATTTCCACGTTGGTGACACAGTTCGTGTTTCAGCTGAGATCAAGGAAGGCGACAAGACTCGTATCCAGGTTTTCGAGGGTACAGTTATTAAGAGACAGGGGGCTAAGGCTCGTGAGACATTCACAGTTCGTAAGTTCTCAAACGGTGTTGGTGTTGAGAAGACTTGGCCAGTAAATTCACCTTTAGTTGAAAAGGTTGAAGTTATCCGTCTTGGTAAAGTTAGAAGAGCAAAACTTAACTACTTACGTGATAGAGTTGGTAAGGCTGCTAAGGTTAAGGAAATTGTTAAATAATTTTTGAAAGATTATACCGGAGTTTATAACCATAGACTCCGGTTATTTTTATAATTATGAAGATAAAACACGCTGAATCAAAAGAATTTAGCCTTCGTAAAGGCAAAAATAAAAAAATAAGTAATAAGAAGAGTCCCGCAAGAAAACTAATGAATTTCTTTATATTCATTTTTACTGCTGCAGTTTTAGGATATGGACTTGTAACATTTTTCTTTCAGACAGTTACGATGCTGGGGCCATCTATGGAACCGGCTGTAAGTGATGGAGATGTTCTTATAATAAATAAGATGGTTTATGTTTTTTCTGATGTTAAAAGAAATGATATTGTAGCTATAAAGCGAATGGAAAAAGATAAGTATTTCGATGTAAAGAGAGTGGTTGCTCTTCCTGGCGATGAAGTAAGTATACAATCAGGAAAACTTATGATAAATGGGAAACTTGCCAGTGATGAATTTATCAGTGTTAATGGAGATATTTTAAATAAGGGTATACTTTCAGAAACTATAACTCTTGGTAAAGATGAGTATTTTGTTATAGGTGACAATACATCAAGTAGTGATGATTCAAGATTTAAAAGCTATGGTATGGTGCAAAAAACTGATATCAGAGGCAAAGTCATCTGTAAGATCAAAGATAAATAGAAAATTAATTTAAAATTGGAGGTTTTTGTCCAATGGAAAATATTACAAATATAAACTGGTATCCTGGTCATATGACTAAAGCCAGAAGAATGATGGAAGATTCTGTAAAGCTGGTTGACATTGTAATTGAGGTTCTTGATGCGAGAATTCCATTTTCCAGTAAGAATCCTGATATTGATAAACTTGCAAATAATAAATTCCGTCTTGTCATTTTAAATAAGGTAGACCAGGCAGATCCTGCTGTTACAGATAAATGGATTGCTTATTATAAAGAAAAAGGCTTTACTGCCATAAAAACTGATGCAAGAAATAGAAAAGATGTATCTAAGATTCCTCAGATAGTACGTACAATCTGTAAGGATAAGATTGAAAGAGACAGAAAACGAGGTATCTTAAACAGGCCTATTAAGGCTATGATCGCAGGTATTCCTAACTCTGGTAAATCTACATTTATCAATTCCCTTGCAGGAAAAGCTTCAGCAAAAACAGGTAATAAGCCAGGTGTTACTCGCGGTAAGCAGTGGATCAAGGTGACAAAAGATATAGATCTTCTTGATACACCAGGAATACTCTGGCCTAAGTTTGAGGATCCTTCAGTAGGTATGAAACTTAGTTATATAGGTTCCATAAATGATGAAGTAGTGGAGAGACATACTCTCTGCCTTGGTTTATTGGAGCAGCTGAAAAAATACTATTGCAATATGCTGACTGAGAGATATACAATAACAGAGGATATGTCAGAGGAAGATGCTTTAAGGCGTATTGCTGATGTTAGAAAATGTCTTCTTAAAGGAGCTGAATTGGATATTGAAAAAGCTGAGAGGATATTACTTGATGATTTTCGCTCTGGCAAACTTGGAAGAACGACTTTAGATTATCCAGAAGAAGTGAGGTAGAATATGGGACAGGAAGTAGCAGAAAAGGTAAAAAAGAGAAGAAAAGATGATGATAAGGATGTAAATATAGTTAAGGAGCTTTTGTCACTTATAATCTATGTAGGTGTTGTTATCCTTATCTGTTTTCTTATAATAACATTCGTGGGTCAGAGAACCACGGTACATGGTACATCTATGTATCCTACATTAGAAAATGGTGATAACATCTGGATTGATAAGCTTAAGTATCATTTTACTGATCCAAAAAGATTCGATATAATCGTATTTCCATATCAGGGTGATAATGTTTATTATATCAAGCGCGTTATCGGTCTGCCTGGAGAAAAGGTTTATATTGACGATGCTGGTAATATCTTCATTAACGGAGAAAAACTTGATGAAGATTATGGATATGAAGTTATCAGGGAGAATGGCCTGGCAGCTGAGGAGATAACTCTTGGAGATGACGAATATTTCGTTCTTGGTGATAACAGAAATGTATCAAGAGATTCAAGATCCGCTGATGTAGGTAATATAAAGAAGGCTGATATTATCGGTCAGGCTAAATATCGTTTATCGCCTATCAAGAAATTTGGTAAAATTGATAAAGGCCATGAGAAAAAGTAATTGATTATCCTAGCCGTGACGCGCGTCACGGCTATATTTTTTAAAAGGGAATTAGTCTATATGAAGATTGGTGAGATTAAAAAGAACTATGATGAGATAATGGCAAGGCCATTAATGGAATATGATACTATAAAATCTGAACTTATGTGTTTTATCAAGGATTATTCCTTAGATGATAGAAGCGGTGTAGTAAAGCTTATAGAGAAAGCTAAAAAAGATATCCAAAAGATTGACGATGAAACTGCACGAGTCAGAGAAATGATGAAATTTGAAAATAAATATAATGATAAAGAATATATCTGTGGTATTGATGAAGTTGGACGCGGTCCTTTAGCAGGACCGGTTCTTACTGCTGCAGTAGTTTTGCCACGAAATCTCGTTATCCCATATTTAAATGACTCAAAGCAGGTCAGTAAGAAAAACAGGGATATGCTTTATGAAATAATCCTTGAAAGAGCAATATCTGTATCAGTCGGTATGAATACTGCCGCTACAATTGATTCTATTGGTATTGCAAAAGCAAATAAAGATGCTATGAAACAGGCTGTTGATGGACTTTCAGTGAGGCCAGACCTGCTTCTTATTGATGCAGTTCATATTCCTGATATAGATATTCCTCAGGTTTCTATAATTAAGGGTGACTGCCAGTCTGTAAGCATTGCAGCAGCAAGTATCGTAGCAAAAGTAACCCGTGACAGGATCATGGAAGAAATGGATAAGAAATATCCTGGTTACGGGTTTAAGTCAAATGTAGGCTATGGTTCTGCAGAACATATTAAAGCAATTAAAGAAAATGGACCATGTGAGATCCATAGAAAAACATTTATAACTCATTTTATTTAAGTGGTACAATTATCAGCCTTTTTTTCTAAGCGGTTTCTAAATAAAAAGTAGTAACGGAAATTTTGACATATTAATAAGACTATGTTACTATGGTTAATTGTGAAAAATAAATGGCGTAAAATGAATGTTTTTAAAAGCCGGGAAAGAGGAAAGAAATGAAAAAAAGATTTAGTGTTTTACTTCTTTGTATGATGCTTGTTCTTTCTACGTTAACAGCCTGTGGAAAGAATAATACTGAGGGAGTTACAACTTCTGAAACAGTAACAGAAAATACTGCTGCATCAGAAACAACTGCTTCTTCAACAGAGGCTGCAATGGATGTTGCAGAAGATCCAAATTACTTATATTTAAAGGATCCTGCTGAAAATGAGATACTTGTCCCAGTAGAAGTTAATTCTATTGTTTCTATGGCACCATCAACTACAAGAGTTTTACTTGATCTTGGACTTTCTGATAAGATCATAGCTTGCGATACAAATTCTGCAATGTCTTATGGTTCTGAGTTAAAGAAGGATATCCCTCAGTTTGATATGATGAACCCTGATAATGAAGCTATCGTAAATTTAAGTCCTGATATTGTTTTTGTTTCAGGAATGAGCGCTTCAAAGGGTAATGATCCATTTGCACCAGTACGTACTGCAAAAATCTGTATAGCAGATATTCCTACACCTTCTACTATTGACGGTATATATAAGGATATGAACTTTATCGGTATCTGCGTTGGAAAGCAGGATGAAGCTAATAAGTTATCGAAAGAATTGAAGGATGTTGTTTCTAAGGTTGAAGAGATTGCTGTAACAATCCCTGAAGAAGAAAGAAAAAATGTTCTTTATGAGATTTCTACACCAACAGCAGATTATCCTGATATTTATTCAGCTGCTAAGGATACATATATTGATGAAATTATAAAACTTATCGGTGCTAAAAATATTGCTCATGATAATGATACACCTTGGCCTGCTCTTTCAGAAGAAGCTTGTATCGCAGCTGACCCTGATGTTATCATTTCAGGTGATACATATACAGCAGATCCTGTAAGTATTATTCTTTCAACTTCAGGATGGGAAAATGTTAAGGCTGTAAAGAATAAGGCTGTATATGTTGTTAATGGAGACGTTCTTAATCAGCCAAATCATCATGTTGCTGATTCAATCATTGAGATTGCATTTTTAGTTTATCCGGATTATTATGGTTCATTAACAAAATAATCTTAAAATATCTGCAGGTGCTTTATGTACCTGCAATTTTTATGGTATTATATTTGTCATAAGAAATATAATCTATTTAAAAGGAAACAGGTATGAAAAAGAAGATCGGAATCATCATATTTCTTAGTTTTTTAGCTTTATTTCTCGGCATAAGTCTTGGAAGTGTCCATATATCTTTAGAAGATTTTTTCCTTGTTTTAAGGAAACATTTTTGGGGAGCAAACTATCCGGATGGATTTAATCCATCTATAGATTCGATATTATGGACTATCAGGATTCCTAGGACATTGGTTGCATTTTTTGTTGGAGGGCTGCTGGCTATAGGCGGAGCTGTTATGCAGAGCATATTACAGAATCCGCTTGCATCCTCATATACTATGGGCGTTTCTGCCGGTGCATCTCTTGGAGCCGCGTGCATGATATTGCTTCATGCTTCTACTGGTATCACTTCAGCATTTATGCTTCCTTTAGGGGGATTTGCTGGAAGTATCATTACTATTTTTATAGTTATATTCTTTTCTTTTAAATTAGATAAAAATGTAAATAATCACACAGTAATACTTATAGGTATGATCATTTCCTTGTTTACAAATGCGATTTTAGGCCTTCTTGCATCGATTTATTCTCAGCATAGAGATAAGCTTATCCTTTGGCAGTTAGGATCATTTGTGGGAAAAAGATGGATCCATGTTTATATAACTGGTGCTTTTAGCTTAATAGGCTTACTTTTGCTTATGTTTTTTTCTAAGAAACTGGATATATTATGTTTTGGTGAAGAACAGGCTATGGCCTTAGGGGTTGATGCTGTTAAATCAAAGATAATACTTATAGTGATCATCTCTCTTATGACAGGCGTGGCTGTATGTTTTACAGGGATCATTGGATTTGTAGATCTTGCAGCACCACATTTAGTAAGAAAAATATTTGGAGCTAAACATAAGTTTGTCCTTCCTCTTTCATATCTTTCTGGCGGAATCTTAATGGTGATATCAGACCTTTTGGCAAGAACTATCGCTTCTCCAAGGGAATTATCTGTTGGATGTATAACTGCATTTATCGGAGCTCCATTTTTTGTATGGATCTATTTTGGAGGAAGAAGAAAATGAGTATTATATTAAAGAATGTAAGCAGTGGTTATTCTGATAAAATTCTTCATGATATATCTTATGAATTTGTAACAGGAAAAAGTCTTGCTGTCCTTGGGCAGAACGGCAGTGGAAAGACAACTCTTTTAAGAACGATAGCAGGGCTTATCAGATATGAAGGAGAAATCTTTATTGATGGTAAGAATCTTAGAAAGATGAAAAGAGAAGAGATTGCTTCAAAGATTGGTTTTTTTTCTCAGATCCAGAACGTAAATTTTTCTTTTTCTGTTTATGATACTGTTATGCTGGGAAGATATATCTACTCTAAACATGGACTTAAAAATCCTTCTAAAGAAGATAAAGAAAAAGTAAATGAAGCGCTAGAAAGAACTGGGCTTTATGAAATTAAAGATAGGATGATTGATGAATTATCCGGAGGGCAGAGACAGAGAGTATTTCTTGCCCGGGTATTTGCACAGGATACACCTTATATCTTATTAGATGAGCCGACTAATCATCTTGATATTAAATATCAGGCAGAGATAATTAATTATCTTAAAGAATGGGAAGAAGAAAGCAAATGTCATACTTTGATAGGGGTTTATCATAATATTGAGATAGCATGTAAAACAGCTTTTGATCTACTTTTCCTTAAGGATGGAAGATTAGTTGTTTCCGGGGAAAAGAAAGATGTTCTTACAAAAGAATTACTGTATAATATATATGATATTGATGTGGCTGGAATTTTAGAAGAAAACTATAATTCTTTAGCAAAAATACTTAACTAAAATAAGCCAAAGATAATTTTTGGGGGAATAAAAGGACATTGAAGGAAAATAAAAGGCATCTGGGATCTTTTAAGGAAGAAGAAGCAGCTAAATATCTATATGATAAGGGGTATGCAATTATCAAAATGAATTTCAGGACAAGAAGTTCTGAAATTGATATAATAGCTAAGGATAAGAATACATATGTATTCGTTGAAGTAAAATTTAGGAAAGATGAATCCTGTGGTGATCCTCTGGAAGCAGTTACTCCTGCAAAACAAAGAAGGATAAGGATGGCAGCATTATATTTTCTTGAGGATATGAATCTTATTCCGGATTATACAGATATTCGTTTTGATGTTATTGGAATTACTGGGGATAGAATAGAGCATATCGAGAATGCATTTTAAATCCAAAGTGAAAATAAGAACATCAATAAGAAAGCAAAGTATAAAATATAAAGTAATTAAAGAAAGTAAAAATAAAAAATGTTGGATATTTTAAATAAAAAAAATACATATATAGATATGTCAAAGGAAGTTCCTTTTGTTAAGTTCAGGTCTTTTGATAAATATGAAGATATGCTTATTGCAGGTTTTTCTACAAGACTTGGAGGGGTAAGCAAAGGTCATCTTTCAAGCTTAAATTTAAGTTTTAATAGAGGGGACGATAGAGAAGCTGTCTTAGAAAATCATAAGAGATTTGCAAATGCTTTAGGATATCCTTATGAAAATACTGTTTTTTCAACTCAGGTCCATAAGACACGTATTAAGTCTGTTACTATGGAAGATGCAGGTAAAGGTATCATAAAAGAAAATGATATAATAGATACAGATGGTCTTATCACTAATGTTAAGAATCTTCCTATCATGACTTTCTATGCGGACTGTATCCCTCTTTTTTTCTATGATCCACGAAATGAGGTTATAGGTATGGCTCACTCTGGATGGAGGGGAACTGTGCAGGATATTGCTTTTCATATGGTGGATAAATTTAAAGAGCTTTATAATACTGACCCGGCAGATATAATAGCTGCAGTGGGCCCAGGAATATGTAAAGATTGTTATGAAGTTGATATTAACTGCGCAGATAATTTTATAAAGAAATATAATGATGAAGAATTAAAAAGAATAGTCTTTTATAAGAAAGAAGATAAATTTAATCTTGATCTAAAAGAAGCATGCCGTATCAATCTTTTACATTGCGGCATAAAAAAGGAGAATATAACTGTTGCAGAATATTGTACTTATCATAACAGTGAACTGTTTTTCTCCCACAGAGCAACAAACGGAATGAGAGGAAACCTGGCAGGTGTAATGTGCCTTAAGGGATAAATTATCATATATGAAGGAACATTTGATAGTAAGTGTAATAGAAAAGAGTCCGGCTGATATAGCCGGGATAAAAAAAGGCTATAAATTAATCCTTTTAAATGGATCCGAAGTTGAGGATATATTTGATTATGAATATATAGCTGAGGATACATCTCTTGATATTACAGTACTTAATGAAGAAAATGAAAGATTGGAATTTCATATTGAAAAAGAAGAGGATGAAAATCTGGGACTTTGTTTTGAAGAGTCTCTTATGGATAATTACAGATCCTGTACCAATAAATGTATCTTCTGCTTTATCGATCAGAATCCTCCTGGAATGAGAGAGACTATTTATTTTAAGGATGATGACTCGAGACTTTCATTTTTACAGGGTAACTATATTACCTTTACCAATATGAAAGAAGAAGAGATAGACAGGATCATAAAATTCCGTCTGGCTCCTATTAATATTTCTGTTCAGACTACAAATCCGGAGCTTCGTAAAATGATGCTTCATAACCGTTTTGCAGGAACAATCATGGAACGTATGAAAAAACTCTATGATGCTGAGATCCCTATGAATGCTCAGGTGGTTCTTTGCAAAGGGGTTAATGATGGAGAAGAGCTTTACAGGACTATAACTGATCTAAGGCAGTTTGTTCCTATCCTTTCCAGTCTTTCTGTTGTACCGGTGGGCCTTTCTAAATATAGAGATGGACTTTATCCTATGGATCCTTTTACAAAAGAGGATGCAGAGGAAGTTATCGATATGATCGAAGGCTTTCAGAAAGAAATATATGAAGAACATGGAATCCATTTTGTTTTTGCCAGTGATGAATGGTATATAACTGCAGGGCGTCCGCTTCCAGAAGCAGACAGGTATGATGGTTTTAAACAGATAGAAAATGGTGTAGGTTCTTCAAGACTTTTTATGGATGAAATAAAAGAAGAAGTTGATCATCTGATAAGATTCAGAGATAGCAAACATTCTTTCTTTGAAAGATTTTCGAAAGAGTATAAGGAAGATAAGAAATATCTAAGTATTAATAAAAACAGGCATGTTTCTACTGTAGTAGGAGCTTTATCTTATGGAAACAGAACCATAATCTCAAACGAGATTAAAAGAATAAGGCCTGATATAGAGTTTGATGTTCATAGGATAATTAATGATTTTTATGGCCACAGGATAACTGTTACAGGACTTCTTACCGGAGGAGATATTGTAAAACAGTTAAAGGGTAAAGATTTAGGAGAGGCACTTCTTATACCTGATATCTGCCTTAAAGCTGATCAGGATATCTTCCTTGATGATATGACCCTTGCAGAACTTAGCGAGGCTTTACAAGTTAAAACCGTTATTGTAAAATCTAGTGGTGCTGATTACCTGCATAGGGTAATCTCGGATGAATAAAGATTTTTATGCCGGTTAAAATAGCCGGTTTAGATAAGGAGAATTTATATGGCAAAACCAATCGTTGCAATCGTTGGCAGACCTAATGTAGGTAAATCAACTTTGTTTAACGCTCTGGCTGGAGAAAGAATTTCAATAGTTAAAGATACACCAGGTGTTACTAGAGATAGAATCTATTGTGATGTTACATGGCTTGATAAACAGTTTACTCTTGTTGATACAGGTGGTATTGAACCAGAGACTGACGATATCTTACTTAAACATATGAGAGAACAGGCAGAAATTGCTATTGAGACTGCCGATGTGATCATCTTCCTTACAGATGTAAGAGAAGGACTTGTTGCATCTGACCATGCAGTATGCGATATGTTAAGACGTTCTAAAAAGCCAGTTGTTCTTGCAGTTAATAAAGTTGATAATTTTAAGAAATTTGAAATGGATGTATATGAATTCTATAACTTAGGGATCGGAGAGCCATTTCCTGTTTCTGCTGCATCAATGCTTGGTTTTGGTGACCTTCTTGATGAAGTTACATCACATTTTGGAGATATGGATACAACAGAAGCGGAAGATGAGAGACCTAAGGTTGCTATAATTGGTAAACCTAATGTGGGTAAATCATCTATAATCAACCGTCTTACAGGTGAGGACAGAGTTATAGTATCTGATATAGCCGGTACTACAAGAGACGCCGTAGATACTGTTATAAAGCGCGGGGATCAGGAATATGTATTCATTGATACAGCTGGTCTTCGTCGTAAGTCTAAAGTCAAAGATGAAATTGAAAGATATTCGATCATAAGAACAGTTGCTGCAGTTGAAAGATGTGATGTGGCTGTTCTTGTTATTGATGCCACAGAAGGAGTAACTGATCAGGATACCAAGATTGCCGGTATTGCTCATGAAGCTGGTAAAGGTATGATCATTGCCGTAAATAAATGGGATGCCATTGAAAAAGATGATAAGACCATGAATAAGTTTAAGAAAGAAGTAAGGGATATGCTGGCATTTATGCCATATGCAGAACTTATCTTCATTTCTGCACGAACTGGTCAGAGAGTTGAAAAACTCTTTGCTACTATAGATATGGTAGTTAATTTCCATTCTATGAGAATTCAGACTGGTGTCCTTAATGAGATTCTTGCTGAAGCTGTTGCTGAGGTTGATCCTCCACAGGATAAGGGTAAACATTTAAGACTTTATTATATGACAGAAGTATCTGTTAAACCGCCTACATTTGTTATATTTGTAAATAATAAAGAATTGGCACATTTTTCTTATATGAGATATCTGGAGAATAAACTTAGGGAAGCTTTCTCATTTAAGGGAACTCCTATCAGGATGATAGTGCGCGAAAGAAAGGATAATTAGTATTTATTATGACTGGTTCAATAATTTTACGATTTGTATGTCTTATAGTTGGTTATTTATTCGGACTTATAGAAACCGGAGTGCTTTATGGGAAATTAAAGGGCGTTGACATAAGAAATTATGGCAGCGGTAATTCAGGAACAACAAATGCTTTAAGAGTTCTTGGTACTAAAGCAGGACTTATTGTTTTTCTTGGAGATTTCCTTAAATCTCTTATACCATGTCTTACTGTAACATTTATCTTTAAGAATATTGAACCTTATGCAAATATTTATCAGCTCTTTGTACTTTATGCTGGTTTTGGTGCTGTACTTGGTCATAATTTTCCTTTCTACCTTAATTTCAAGGGAGGAAAGGGTATTGCCACAACAGCGGGTACAATTGTTGGACTTCTTAATGGTTGGATGATCCTTATTCTTCTTATCTTATTTGTTGCTATCGTTGCAGCTACAAGATATGTTTCTCTTGGATCTATCTTACTTATGATAGAATTCTCAATTCTTTATATCATTTTTGCATTTAAGGGTATGCTCTGCTTTGGAAGTTATGGCACACCTTTTATTAAAGAAGCTTTAATAGAATCAATTATTCTTGTTCTATTATTTGCTGCATTGGCTATTTATAGACATAAGGCAAATATTAAGAGACTTATGGCTCATGAGGAAAGAAAACTCAGTTTTCATAAGGAGGGAGAAATTAAGAAATGAATATAACTATACTTGGTGCTGGTAGCTGGGGAACAGCTATCGCAAAATTACTTTCAACAAATGGTAATAAAGTTACTGTTTGGTCAATTGATCCTGCAGAAGTTGCTATGCTTACAGAATATTGTGAGCAAAAGCAGAAACTTCCTGGAGTTATTCTCCCGGGAACAGTTAGTTTTACAACAGATATCGGTGCATCTGTAGAAGATGCTGAAATGATAGTTATGGCTGTACCTTCACCTTTTGTAAGAACTACAGCAAATACTGTTTCAAAATTTATCAAAGATGGACAGATTATAGTCAGTGTTGCTAAGGGTATTGAAGAATCAACTCTTATGACACTTTCAGAGATAATAGAAGAAGAGATACCACAGGCAAAAGTTGCAGTTCTTTCAGGACCTAGCCATGCTGAAGAAGTAGGAAGGATGGTTCCAACTGCTGTAGTTGTCGGCTGTAAGGACAAGGAAATTGCACGTAAGATCCAGGATACATTTATGGCTGATTATTTCAGAGTTTATATCAGTCCGGATATGCTTGGTATTGAACTTGGCGGTTCTTTAAAGAATGTCATTGCTCTTGCAGCGGGAATGTCTGATGGACTTGGATGCGGCGATAATACTAAAGCTGCTCTGATAACAAGAGGAATTGTTGAAATTACTGAGCTTGGGACTGCTATGGGTGGTCACAGAAGAACCTTCAGCGGACTCTCAGGTATCGGTGATCTTATAGTTACATGTGCTTCTAAACATAGCCGTAATTTAAGAGCAGGTACTCTTATAGGACAGGGTATGAAATATCAGGAAGCTATGGATCAGGTTAAACAGGTGGTAGAAGGAGTTTATTCTGCTAAAGCTGCACTTAAATTGGCTGAAAAATATAATGTAAGCATGCCTATCGTTGAGGCTGTTAACAGAGTTCTTTTTGAAGATCTTCCTGCTAAACAGGGACTTCATGAATTACTGACAAGAGATAAAAAAGCTGAAATTACTGATCTTGAATGGAACTGATTTAAAATGAGAAATAATGACAGATATGCAATGAGGATACTCGCAATCAGCCTCATTGCTTTTAGTGGTGCGCTTTTTAGCTTTAAATATTTAAAAACAGGATATTATAAAGATAGAAAACAAGAGATAAATCAAAGTGTAGATAAGAATTCGACTGATAACTTAATTAACAGTGAAAGCAATGCTTATTTTACACAGAATTCTAATGTAGAGAGTAATATAACAACAGAACTTACCAGTGAAACAACTTCTGATATAACTACTGAGATATATAAAGAGGCGGTTGCAACAGAACCTAAGGAATCTAAGTCTCTTCCTGATAAAAAAGAAATGCTTGATAATTTATTTAAGGACGACCCGATAGATGACGGTACAGGTCTTAAAGTTCTTAAAGATATTAAATATGATGATTCTTATGATATGTTTCGTTTTGAGAGAGACTATACTATAGCTGATGATTCATATTTTGATAAGTCAGTATTTATCGGTGATTCCAGAACTGAAGGCCTTTCTATGTATGGAGGCCAGAGCAACATGAATGCTTTTGCTTATAAAGGACTTACCATTGATCATATTGATGATGAGAAAGTAATAAGTGTAAATGGTGAGAGTCTTTCAGTTGTTGAAGCTATTCAGGCTACAAATTATGATAATTATTATATTCAGTTTGGTATAAATGAGATTGGATGGGCTTATGTAGATATCTTTACTGAAGACATCAGTGGACTTATAGATATCATTTTACAGCATAACCCAAATGCGACAATCTATGTATCAAATGTAGCTCCTGTAACCAAGTCTATATCTGATGAAGATAAGATTATATTTAATATTGATAATATAAAGAAATTTAATACTGCTTTAAAAGATATGTGCCATAAAAGAGGTGATGTTATCTATCTTGATATAGCTTCATCTATATCAAATGATGAAGGATACATGCCGGAAGGGCATTCTGTAGATGGAAAGCATTATAATGCAGATCTTGCAAAGCGTATGGTGAGATATATCAAAACTCACAGATATAAGAAAAAATAGGAAACATAGTAACATGGCAAGGACAGAATTAGATATTAAACTTAATGATTTTGAAGGCCCTTTAGACCTTCTTCTTCATTTGATCGATAAGAATAAATTTAATATTTTTGATATTCCTATTGTTGAGATAACAGATCAGTACATGGCATATATTGATGCAATGGAAACGGAAGATATGGATCTGATGAGCGACTTCCTTGTTATGGCTGCTGAACTTATAGCTATCAAATCTAAAATGCTCCTTCCAAAGGAAGAAGAAGTTAAAGAAGAAGTGGAAGAAGATCCAAGAGCAGAACTTGTTAAAGCTCTTCTTGAATATAAAGTATATAAATATGCTTCCTATGAACTTAAAGATATGGAAATAGATGCTTCAAAGTCGTTTTATGGTAAAGAAGCAATTCCAAAAGAAGTTAAAAATTATGAAGAACCTGTTGATCCGGCTGAAGTTGTAGGTGATGTAACCCTTGCAAAACTCCAGGAAGTCTTCAGATCTCTTATGAGACGCGAAACTGACAGAGTTGACCAGGTAAGAAGTAAATTTGGTACTATCACAAGAGATGAGATTAAGATTGAAGACAGAATGATAGAGATAAGAAATGACATCAAGGGTCTTAAGAGTATCAATTTTAAAACGCTTTTAGGAAGACATCATGGTAAGATCAATATCATTGTTTCATTTATGGCAGTCCTTGAACTTATGAAAACTGGTTTTATCACGGTAAGACAGGATGAGATATTTGGGGATATAGTAATAGATTCACTTGAATAGGTGGGATTATGGAGAATAAGAATCAATATGCGGCTATAGAGGCTATACTTTTTGCTGCGGGAGACGCAGTAACAGTGGATCAGCTCGCTACAGCCCTTGAAATTGATAAAGATGAAGTAAAACAGCTTGTATTTGAATTACAAAAAAAATATGAAAATGAAGATAGAGGAATAAGAGTAGTAGATTTTGATAATAAAGAAAGATATCAGCTTTGTACAAAAACTGAGTATTATGAAGAACTTATCAAACTGGTAAATGTTCCAAAATCTCATTCTCTTACTGATGTTTTACTTGAGACTCTTTCAATAGTTGCTTATAAGCAGCCGGTTACAAGAGTTGAGATTGAAAAGATAAGAGGAGTATCTTCTGCTCATGCAGTTAATAAGTTAGTAGAATATAATCTTATTACTGAGGTTGGAAGACTTGATGCTCCGGGGCATCCGATACTTTTTGGTACAACGGATGATTTCCTTAGATGTTTTGGAATATCTTCTATGGATGATCTTCCGGATATCGATCCTGCAAAGATGGCTGATTTTAGAAAAGAAGCTGAAGAAGAAGCAGGAGTTATTAATGTAGAAGTTTAGACTAAAGTAAGAGGTTTTAAATGGATATAATTCTTTATTCTGATGGTTCTGCCAGGGGAAATCCTGAAGGGCCTGGAGGATTTGGTACTAGACTGGAATATACAGCTCCTGATGGAAAAGTTCATGTAAGAGAATTTTCCGGAGGGTTTAAAAAGACTACCAATAACAGAATGGAGCTTTTAGGGGTAATTACCGGTCTTGAAGCTCTTATAAAACCTTGTAAGGTTACTATATATACTGATTCTCAGTATGTCTGCCGTGCCTTTAATGATAAATGGATTGAAGGCTGGATTAAAAAAGGCTGGAAAAGGGGAAAAAACGAACCTGTAAAAAATAAAAATCTATGGCAAAGGCTTTTAAAAGCTATGGAAATCCATGATTGTACTTATGTCTGGGTTAAAGGTCATGCCGGAAATCCAGGAAATGAAAGATGTGACGAACTTGCAACTGCAGCTGCTGATGGGAATATGCTGCTGGATGATACATTTGGAGATTAAAAAGTATGAATAGACAGGAATTTAGAAATCTTCTTGATAGTGGCATTATATGTCTTGATGGTGCTACAGGTACAAATCTTATGGCTAAGGGAATGCCCCTTGGCGTATGTCCGGAGAGTTGGGTCTTAGATCATCCGGAAATTCTTATTGATATTCAGACTAAATTTATCGAGTCTGGTTCTTCTATCATTTATGCATCCACATTTACTTGTAATAGGATTAAATTAAAAGAATATCATCTTGAAGATAAGACAGTGGAAATGAATAAACGTCTTGTGGCTATTTCTAAAGAAGCTGTAAAAAGATGTAACTATAGAGGGTATGTTGCCGGTGATATGACTATGACAGGCAGACAGCTTTATCCTATTGGTGATCTTAGATTTGAAGAATTAGTCGATGTATATAAAGAACAGGCTGGCGCACTAATTGATGCCGGGGTAGATCTTATTGTTGTAGAAACAATGATGAGCCTGCAGGAGTGTCGTGCTGCTGTAATTGCTATCAGGGAGTTAAATGAAGATATTCCTGTTATCGTCAGTATGACATTTAATGAAGATGGAAAATCTCTTTTCGGTACTCCTCCAGAAGTAGCGGTTATTGTTCTTCAGGGACTTGGGGCTGATGCAGTTGGAATGAACTGTTCCACTGGTCCTGAAGAAATGGCTGATTTTATAAAACAGATGAAAGAATATGCCAATATTCCTGTTTTTGCAAAACCTAATGCCGGTATGCCAGAATTAGTTGATGGCGAATCAGTTTATCTTATGACTCCACAGTACTTTGCAGAATGCGGAAAAAAACTGGTGGAAAATGGGGCTACATTTGTTGGAGGCTGTTGTGGTTCAAGACCGGATCATATCGCGGCTTTAAAAAATGCTGTAAGACATATGCCTCATCCGGAAATTAATAATGTAAAGAGAAGAGTACTTACATCAGAAAGACAGCTTCAAGCTATCGATCTTGATGGACCGCTTCTTGTAGTTGGAGAAAGGATAAATCCTACAGGAAAGAAGAAGCTCCAGGCAGAACTTAGAGAAGGCAGCCTTGCCATGGTATCTGATATGGCTATCTCTCAGGAAGAGAATAATGCCGCTGTATTAGATATTAATATGGGTATGAATGGGATTGATGAAAAAGAAATGATGCTTAAAGCAATTTACGAAGTTACAGGCATAACAAGTCTTCCTCTTTGTATCGATTCCAGTTTTATAGATGTACTAGAAGCTGCTCTAAGGATTTATCCAGGACGCGCTCTTATCAACTCAGTTTCATTAGAATCAAAGAAGACCAGGCCTATATTTAAGATTGCAAAAAAATATAATGCTATGTGCATCCTGCTTCCGGTTTCAGATGAAGGGATACCATCAACGATTGAAGAAAAAAAGAAGATAATAGATGAATTAGTTAAGATTGCATTAGAAGAAGGACTTTCAATGGAAGATCTTTGTGTAGACGGACTTGTTTCTACAGTAGGTGCTGATCCAAAAGCGGCAAAGCTTACCCTTGATACTATAAGATACTGTCATGATGAATTAAAACTTCCCACAATATGCGGACTTTCGAATATTTCTTTTGGTCTGCCTGAAAGAATTAATGTAAATACAGCTTTCCTTACAATGGCTATACAGTGTGGACTTACTATGGCTATCGCAAATCCTGGTCAGGATCAGCTGATGAATGCCTTATATGCGTCTGATCTTTTAATGGCTAAAGAGGGAGCTGACAATCTTTATGTTACTAGAGTAAAAAAGATTGAGACCGCATCAGATGGAACAAAGACTGTTTCAAATAAGATAGATAATAAAGAAAAATCCATCAGTCCTGTGTATGATGCAGTTCTTGAAGGCGGAAAGAATAAAATAGTTAATCTTGTTAAAGAAGAGATGAATAATGGTGCTGCAGCTCAAAGTATCATTGATAATGAACTTATTCCAGCCATAACCCGTGTCGGAGAATTATTTGATGAGAAGAAGTATTTCCTTCCTCAGCTTATTGCCGGTGCCAATGCAATGGATACAGCTATTGAGTATCTTAGTCCTTTCCTTGAAAAAAATACTAATGAACCTCCAAAGGGAACAGTGGTATTTGCTTCGGTAGAAGGAGATGTTCATGAGATTGGAAAAAATCTTTGTGTTTTAATGTTAAAGAATTATGGTTATAATGTAATTGATCTTGGAAAAGATGTTCCTAAGGAAGTCATTATTGAAGAAGCACTTAAAAATAATGCTGATATCATAGGATTATCTGCTCTTATGACAACTACTATGATGAAGATGAAAGAAGTAGTAGATTATGCCAGAGAAAAAAAGGTGAAGATAAAGATTATTGTTGGAGGCGCTGTTGTATCTCAAAGCTTCTGTGATGAGATTAAAGCAGACGGATATTCAAGAGATGCAAATGAATGTGTTCAGCTGGTAGACAGATTGCTTCATAAATAGATTTTTAACCTTAAGAAAAAATATTACGGTGAAAATGCATTTATGAACTAATTTTTGTTGACAATAATAAATCTTGTGTTACAATGTTTTTTATGAATTGAAAGGTGGATTGCAAATATGAAGACAAAAGTTCTTTCACTTCTTGTTGATAATACCTACGGTGTTCTTTCACGTGTATCAGGTATGTTCAGTCGCAGAGGATACAATATTGATAGTTTAACAGTTGGTGTGACAGAGAATCCTAAATATTCTCGTATGACTGTTGCCGTCAGTGGCGATGACAGGATCCTCACTCAGATTAAAAATCAGCTTATGAAACTTGAAGATGTAGTTGAAGTTGTTGAGCTTAAAGATGGCGAATCTGTATGTCGTGAACTTGTACTTATCAAAGTTCAGTGCGATATGAAACAGCGTCAGGAGATAATTTCAATGGCAAATGTATTCAGAGCAAATATAGTTGATGTTTCAGTGGATTCTCTTATGATCGAGATCACTGGTAATCTTAATAAGGTCGAAGCTTTCATTAATCTTCTTAGTGGTTTCGATATTAAAGAACTTGTTAGAACTGGTCTTACAGGTCTTGCAAGAGGTTAATTCAAATATATCGTTCAGGCAACTGAATAATATTACATTTTTATTATTATAGGAGGACAGATAATATGTCAGATTTCAAGATTTTCTACGATAAGGATTGTGATATCACTCTTCTTAGTGGTAAGACAATTGCCATTATTGGTTACGGCAGCCAGGGTCATGCTCATGCACTTAACTTAAAAGATTCAGGTTGCAATGTCGTAGTAGGGCTTCGTCCAGATTCAAAGTCAGTTGCTAAGGCTGAGTCACAGGGACTTAAGGTTATGTCTACAGCAGATGCTGCAAAGGCTGCTGATATCATCATGATCCTTACACCTGATGAATTACAGGCTGATATTTATAATAAAGATATTGCTCCAAACCTTGAAGCAGGAAACATGCTTATGTTTGCTCATGGTTTCAATATTAACTATAAGCTCATTGTTCCACCAGCAGATGTTGATGTTGCAATGATTGCTCCTAAGGCTCCGGGTCATACAGTTCGTTCTGAGTATCAGGCAGGTAAGGGAACACCTTGTCTTATCGCTGTTGAGCAGGATGCTACAGGACATGCACAGGATATGGCACTTGCTTATGGTGCTGGTATCGGTGGATCACGTGCAGGTATCCTCGAGACAACATTCAGAGTAGAGACAGAGACTGACCTTTTCGGTGAGCAGGCTGTGCTTTGTGGTGGTGTTTGTAAGCTTATGCAGACAGGTTTCGAAACACTTGTTGAAGCTGGTTACGATCCAAGAAATGCATATTTTGAGTGTATCCATGAAATGAAACTCATCGTAGATCTTATCTATCAGTCAGGTTTCGCTGGAATGAGATATTCAATTTCAAATACAGCTGAGTACGGTGATTACATCACAGGACCTAAGATTGTTACAGATGAAACAAAGAAGGCTATGAAGAAAGTTCTTTCAGATATCCAGGATGGTACATTTGCATCTGAATATATGCAGGATATGAAGAATGGTAAGATTCATTTCCAGGCTATGAGAAAGTTAGCTGCTGAGCATCAGTCAGAAGAAATTGGTAAGCAGATCAGAGCTCTTTACAGCTGGTCTTCAGAAGATAAGCTCATCAATAACTAATATATGATATATTAAGAATATAGAGAGTTGCTTTTAGCAGCTCTCTTTTTTATTTCATGGATAATTAGAACCTATATATTTATTATGATTTGTGATATACTAAATCAGTAATTTTTTTAGATTTAAAGGGACAAAAGGTTTATGGATCATCTTGAAGCACAATCTTATATAATGCCTTTTATTGAGGGAAAGATTCCTGAAGAAAAACAAGTGGATTTTGTCCTTCATATGAGAAATTGTCCTAAGTGTTATGATGAACTTGAGACTTACTATACTCTTATCGTAGGCATGAGACAGCTTAGTGATAATAAGAAAATATCTACGGATTTTAAGAAAAGTCTTGATCAGGATCTGACAAAACTTCTATCCAAAGCAAAAGGAAGGAAAAACATCCGATTTTCTGCTTATTCTTTCATTCTTTTTCTTATCATTGTGTTTATGGGCTTATTTTATGCTCAATGCATTAGCAGGGTTTATAAATTTGAACAGGATACCAAATTAGAAGCTCAGGGAGAAGATTATTTTGCGACTAAATTATATGATGGTCTGCTTATGAATAATAAGATTCTTAGCACAAGTAAAGAAAAGTTCTTCCTGTTAGATCATGTCGAGGTTATCTCTTATAAAGAGATGGAAACGCAAAATATATATAATAAGATAAGAGGATATAATGAAATCCTTACTGTAAATTCTGAAATTTTAAATGTTGGTGGAGATATAATAAATGGCAAAATTACTTCTGATTGATGGAAACAGCATAATGAACAGGGCGTTCTATGGACTACCTTCAACTCTTACAAATTCAAAGGGTATCCATACCAATGCTTTACTTGGATTTTTAAATATATTCTTTAAGATCTATGATGAAGAAAAACCGGATCATATTATTGTTGCATTTGACCTGCATGAACCTACCTTCAGACATAAAATGTATCCTGAATATAAAGGAACACGAAGTCCTATGGCTGATGAATTAAGAGAGCAGTTCCCTATCATCAAGGATATTCTTCGTGCCATGAATATAAAGATAATGGAAATGGCAGGCTTTGAAGCTGATGATCTTATTGGTACAGCTTCACGACTTGGTATTAAAGAAGGTTTTGATGTAACAGTACTTTCAGGAGATAGAGACCTTCTTCAGCTTGCTACAGATAAAGTACTTATAAGGATCCCTAAGACAAAAGGCGGCCAGACTATAATTGAAAATTATCATGACACTGATGTAATAGAGGCCTATGGGGTTACTCCTTATGAGTTCATCGATCTTAAGGGTCTTATGGGAGATTCGTCTGATAATATTCCTGGTATTCAGGGATTTGGACCAAAGACTGCAGAAAAGATAATTAAAGAATATCATTCTATTGAAAATGCTATTTTGCATTATGAAGAGATAAAGCCTGTAAAAACCGGACTTAAATTATATGAAAATAGAGAAATTGCTTTATTTTCCAGAGATCTTGCAAGGATAAAACTGGATTGTGATCTTGGATTTGATATTAAAGATACTTCTATTAGCTTAGAAGAGATGCAGGGTGAAGAGGCATTTAAATTATTCACTGAATTAGAACTTAGATCTATCTTAAAGAGATTTGATTCTAAATGTGAGATAAAAACCTTTGAAGCAAAGATCACAAATGCCACATCAAAAGATATTCTTGCCCAGGCTAAAAAGAATAAGACTTGCGGTTTCTTCCCGGTTTCATCTAATGAAGGAATCCTTGGAGCCGCAGTTTCAATAAATGGAGAGATCTATATTGCTGAAAATATAGGAGAAACAGAGACAAAAGCACTTTACAGGTCTCTTATAGATAATAATATTTCTGTTTCCATGATTGGATTCAAATATTATATAAATGCTCTTGGTATAAAAGAAGAAGATAATGTTTTCGATTGTGCTATTGCAGCATATCTTCTTGATCCTGTTAAGGGAAATTATGAATATTCTTATATCGCTGAATTTTATCTTTCTCTTATGCTTAAAGATAAAAAAACATTACTCGATAAAACAGAGATAAGTATTTTTTCTTTTCAGGAAGAGAATTTTAAGGACTATATGGCTTATCAGGCTTATACAGCTGAAATGGCGAAAGTTCCTTTGATGAATAAATTAAAAGAAGAAGGTATGGAAGATCTTTATAATGATATAGAATATAAGACATCATTTGTTTTAAATGATATGGAACAGTATGGAATACGTGTATCCCGCAATTCATTAAAAGATTATTCCGAAAAATTATCAAAACGAATAGATGAATTAACAACAGAGATCACAGAGCTTGCTGGTGAAGAGTTTAATATCAATTCTCCTAAACAGTTGGGGGGTATCCTTTTTGAAAAGTTAGGCCTTAAGGCTGGTAAGAAAACAAAGAGCGGATATTCTACAAATGTGGAAGTCCTCGAAAAATTAAGGGGAGAACATCCTATTATCCCTGCGATACTTTTATATAGACAGCTTACTAAACTTAAGTCTACTTATTGTGACGGCCTTATGTCAGAAATAAGAGCGGATGAAAGGATACATTCCACATTCCATCAGACAGTGACAGCTACGGGACGTATCAGTTCTACAGAACCAAATCTGCAGAATATTCCCATGAGATCTGAACTTGGAAGAGAGATAAGAAAAGTATTCATTCCTGAAGATGGATATGTATTTCTTGATGCGGACTATTCACAGATTGAGCTTCGAGTAATGGCTGCTATCTCTAAAGATGAAAATCTCATACAGGCATTTTCTGAAGCTAAGGATATACATGCAATAACTGCATCTCATGTATTTAATGTAAGTCTTGATGAAGTTACTGCTGATCTAAGAAGAAAAGCTAAGGCTGTAAATTTTGGTATCATTTATGGAATAAGCAGTTTTGGCTTGGGACAGGATCTTGATATAAGCAGAAAAGAAGCACAGGAGTATATAGATAAATACTTTGAAAATTATAAAGGCGTTAAGAGTTTCCTTGATGAAACTGTAAAACAGGCTAAAGAAACCGGAGTTGTACGTACTTATTTTAATCGTTTAAGACCTATCCCTGAACTTAAAAGCTCTAATTTTATGCAGAGAAGTTTTGGGGAAAGAGTTGCAATGAATTCTCCTATACAGGGTACAGCTGCAGATATAATCAAGATTGCAATGATAAATGTAAGAAAGAAACTTAAGGAGAATAATCTTAGATCGAGACTTATCCTGCAGATCCACGATGAACTTCTTATTGAAACTGCTAAAGAAGAATTAGATGTTGTAAGAGAGATCCTTACAAATGAGATGGAAAATGCAGTAAATATGGCTGTTCCTCTTTATGTGGATGTTCATGCCGGAAATGACCTTTATGATGTAAAATAGGATGAAAATATGAGGATTATAGGTATTACAGGAGGTATTGGCTCGGGAAAGAGTGCAGTACTCAACATACTTAAAAATGAATATAACGCTAAGGTATATGAGGCCGACAAATTAGTTCATGACCTTATTAAAAAAGGAATGCCTTTATATGAGTCATATATTTCATTACTTGGAAAAGACATATTAGATGCTGATCAGGAACTAGATCATAAAAAAATAGCTGGTATTGTCTTTTTGGATAAAGAAAAACTTGCGGCACTAAATGATCTTGTACATCCATCAGTTAAAGAATATATCCTTTCGCTTATTAAAAAAGAAAAGCAAAATGGAACCAAAGTTTTTGTTATAGAAGCGGCTCTTTTGATACAGGATGGATATAAAAAAATCTGTGACGAGATATGGTTTATACATGTTCCTAAAAAAGTAAGGATTGAAAGGCTTATAGAATCTAGAGGATATACCAGAGAAAAATGCGAAACTATCATAAATAAACAACCTTCTTCTTCATATTTTTATAAAAACGCAGATCATGTTATAGAAAATGATGAAAATTTCATAGAATTGTCTGAGAAAATAGGTGATTTGCTACAAAAAAGTTGATGGAATATAGGTTTTATGTTAATATAAAGTATGTATTGTTATGCGTTATTACTAGGGGGTAATGATAATGTCAGAGAAATTCATTGAAGAAATGATAAAAAAATCTTTGTTTTATCACCGCTTTATATATATTTTTCAGATAATATATATTGTATATCTAAATCTGGCAGGCATGGGTCTAAGTAATGTTTTTACATATCTTAGTGTGGGTGTCATATTGGGAAGCTGGATGATTGACAAGATTTATCATACTAATAGAAAAAAAGTAAAAAGGAAATCCGTAAGTATTAAATGTGCTATACAGATTTTGCTTTTCTCTGCATGCATGTATTATCCTAATGTAACTGTAATGGCATATATTCCATTCCTGGTATTTTCTTTAGTTTTGATCTTTGAAGATACGATATTTAATAATATATATGATGATTATAATATCATGGTAAGAAGGGTCATATATATTATTTTATTATCTGCAGGTGCAATTGGCTCATTCCTTGACTTTTCAGATGCCACTAGGGCTTTCGGAGGATTTGCTCTTTCAGTTATTGCTTCAGTTACAATTCTATATGTGCTTCATCTTTTCTCAGAGTCTATCGGTGAATTAGATAAAAAAGCGAACGAGTATTATTTTGACAAGATGAGCCTCGATGAAGACAGAAAAAAACTTATAGTATTTCAGGATAGAGTTAAGTCCGTTAATGATGAGATCAATCTTCAAAAGATTAATCTTATGAAGGCTAATTCTAATCTTGAAAATATGAATAAAGAGGTCAGATCTCTTATTGAAGTCATGAAAGAATTTTCATCTTCTTTTGATGTTAGAAAAAACGTAAGAAAGATGATGGAAAATATCCTGGATGTAAAAAATGCCGGTATGTGCGGTATGTTTATTAATAAAGATGTCTTTTATAATAAAGAACCATTTATGGATATCATTGGTCAGAATGAAGAGAATCAGGTAGCTTTAAGAGCCGATTTTGAAAAACTTTATAATATCGTAAGAGATAGAAAGTCTCCAAATCCTATTGTATTGATAAATAATATGGATTATAAAGAAAAATTCATTAAAGGTACTAATATATGCAATGCGATAGCTTTTCCTGCTTATGAAAATGATCATTACTACGGAGTAATGGTAGTAGCTTCAAATAAGTATGATTTCTTTGAATCAGGATATTCCTTTTATGAATCTTCACTTATGGATTTCACAACAGCTCTAAGATCTGTAAGACTTTATTTACAGATGGAAGATATGGCAAGAAAAGATGGTCTTACATCTATTTATAACAGAGCTTATTTTAATGAATCCTATAAGAAGATAGTAAAGAACGTGCTCGATGAAAAACTAAGGCTTACAGTTGCTTTAATGGATATTGATAAGTTCAAATCCATCAATGACACTTATGGCCATCTTGCAGGTGACGAAGTTATCAAGATGGTTGCCGGAATGGATAATAAATATGCTGAAAAAAATGGTGGAATAGCGGTAAGATATGGTGGTGAAGAATTCCTTATGATACTTACTGGTAAAGGCCTTGATGAATCTATCGAGATTTTAAAAGAAATGCATAAGGAAATAAGAACAACCAAAGTAAAGTATGATAATCTATCTATTGATATCAATACCAGTGTGGGTGTTGCTTCTTATCCTGATACCACAACTAATATTGATGAAGTTCTTGATAGGGCGGATCGTGCCATGTATTACAGTAAAGAACATGGCAGAGGACATATTGTTATTGATGGAAAAGAAGAAGAAAGCTATAATAATATTCAGGATTTATAACACTCTATGCCTTGCATAGGGTGTTTAATATATTTACAGGAGAATAAATATGAAAATTTTAGTTATTAACAGTGGTTCAAGTACTCTTAAGTATCAGGTGATTGATTCAGAAAATGAGAGTGTTATCGCAAAAGGTCTTTGCGAAAGGATAAAATTAGATGGACAGATCAAATTTGACGATCCACGTACAGGTGAAAAAATCTTAATAAAGGAAGCTATGCCAGATCATAGTGCTGCTTTAAAGATTGTAATCCGTGAATTAACAGATAAAGATCATGGAGCTATTAAATCTCTCGATGAGATTGGTGCTGTTGGCCATAGAGTTGTTCATGGCGGAGAGTATTTTTCTTCATCAGTAGTTGTTACTGAAGATGTTCTTAAGAAGATAGAAGAATGTTCTGATCTGGCTCCTCTTCATAATCCGGCAAATATACTTGGAATTAAAGCTTGTATGAATCTTATGCCAGGAGTTCCTAATGTAGTAGTATTTGATACAGCTTTCCATCAGACAATGCCTGAAAAAGCTTTTATTTATGGAATCCCTTATTCTTATTATGAGAATTATAAGCTTAGAAAATATGGTTTCCATGGTACAAGTCACAGCTATGTATCTAAAATTGCAGCAGAGCTTTCCGGTAAGCCTATAGAAGAATCTAAAGTTATTGTCTGTCATCTTGGTGGCGGTGCAAGTATCTGTGCTGTTAAAGGCGGTAAATCTGTAGATACATCCATGGGTCTTACTCCACTTGAAGGTCTTATAATGGGAACAAGAAGTGGTAGTGTTGATCCTGCTGTTATTCAGTATATTGCTAATAAAGAAAATAAATCAGTAGATGAAGTTCTTAATATTTTAAATAAAGAATCCGGACTTCTTGGCCTTTCAGGTAAATCAAGTGATATGAGAGATATTGATGCTGGTTACCGTGAAGGTGATCCACTCTGTACATTAGCTTTCCATGCATTCTGCTATCACATTGCAAAGACTGTTGGAGCCTATATTACAGCTCTTAATGGTGTTGATGTTATCGCATTTACAGCAGGTATCGGAGAATGGGATACAGCAGTAAGGGCTGAGATCCTTAGCTATTTTACATATCTCGGTATAAAAGTTGATGATGAAGCAAATAAAGGTGGCGGAGATGTGATAAAGATCTCTAAAGATGACTCAACTGTAAAGGTTTACGCTATTCCTACTAACGAAGAACTTGCTATTTGTCGTGAAACTGTAAGACTTACAAAATAATTTATCATAATGACTTGACATACTATGGTTTCATTTGTATAATGGTTCAAGTGTGATTTCGGTAAGGAGGTGTAATTCGAATGTCAATCTGTCCTAAGGGAAAAATATCAAAGGCTAGAAGAGATAAGAGAAGAGCTAACTGGAAAATGTCAGCTGCAACTCTCGTTAAGTGCCCTAGCTGCGGAGCTCTCATGATGCCTCATAGAGTTTGCAAGAGCTGTGGTTATTATAACAAGAAGGAAATCGTATCTACTAATAAGGCCAACTAATTTAGTTTGATATATTTAAAAAGACTCTGTTTTTACAGAGTCTTTTTTTGACACTTATGGCTAATTATTATACAATGTAATTTGTGTTTTTAATAAATAAGGTAAATATGTGATTGGAGACTAATATTTTATGGATAGAAAGATAAATATTGTCATTGATACATTTGGAGGGGATAATGGCGCTAAAGTATGCGTTAAAGGTGCCATACAGGGGATAAAGGAAAATCCAAATGTTCACATTTTTCTTACAGGAAAAAAAGAGGAGTTAAATAAACTCCTTTCTGAATATGAATATGATAAGGACAGGATTGAAGTTGTTAATGCAACTGAGGAAATATCACCAGAAGAACATCCTGTTGAAGCAGTTAGAAAAAAGAAAGATTCTTCTCTTGTAGTAGGACTTAATCTTGTAAAAGAAGGTAAGGCAGATGCATTTATCTCTGCCGGTAGTTCAGGAGCTATCCTTGCAGGAGGACAGTTTATTGTAGGTAGAGCCAAGGGAGTTAAGAGAACACCTCTTGCACCGATACTTCCTACATCAGGTAAACCTTCTCTTCTTATAGACTGTGGAGCTAATGTAGATGCAAAGCCGGATGTACTTAATCAGTTTGCAGAGATGGGTTCTATCTATATGGAAAACATTATGGGCGTCAAGAATCCAACAGTTGCTATAGTTAATATCGGTACTGAAGAAGCAAAAGGAAATGCTCTTGTTAAAGAGACATATCCTATCCTTAAGGCAAATAAGCATATAAATTTTATCGGAAGTATAGAAGCTAGAGAAATTCCTTCTGGTAAGGCTGATGTTATACTTACAGAAGCTTTTGTGGGAAATGTGATATTAAAGATGTATGAAGGCATGGCTAAGATGATCTTAGGTGAGATTAAGGGGGCTTTTCTTTCTAATTTCAAGTCAAAGATTGGTGCTCTTATGGTTAAGTCTTCATTAAAAAAGGTCCTTAAGAAGTTTAATGCCAGCGATAAGGGTGGAGCTCCGCTTCTTGGTCTTAACGGTCTTGTTGTTAAGATTCATGGTAATTCAAAGGAAATGGAAGTAATCTCTGCCATCAAACAGTGTACTAAATTCGTTGAAAATGATGTATGTGGAAAGATCATTGAAGGTCTTAAAGCAGAAGAAGAGGAATAATAAACATGAATTATGGTGGACAGGATTATAAAAGTCTTGAAGAAAAGATTGGATATATATTTAAGGATAAAAGCCATTTAGATATTGCTTTCACCCATAAATCCTATGCAAATGAATATCATTTAAATAAAGTGCCATCATATGAAAGATATGAATTTCTTGGGGATGCAATATTAGAATATATATCCAGTGAAGTGCTTTTTTACACTTATCCTGAAAAGGCTGAAGGTGATTTAACACGACTTCGTGCAAGTCTTGTCTGTGAATACACCTTATCTCAGATTTCACGAAGCCTTAATCTAGGAGATTATCTTTATCTTAGTAAAGGTGAATTGCAGACCGGCGGAAGAGACAGAGCTTCAATCCTTTGTGATCTTTTCGAAGCACTTCTCGGTGCCATTTATCTTGATGGGGGCATGGAAGAAGCAAAAAAATTTGTTAATACATTTCTTTTGGATGATATTGAAGGTAAAGCTATGTATCATGATGCAAAGTCAATCCTTCAGGAATACTCCCAGAAGAATCTGATTGAGCTTCATTATGAAGTTCTTAAGGAAGAGGGACCGGATCATAATAAAAGATTCACCGTGGCTGCATATCTTAATGGAGTTAAATGTGAAGAAGGTTCGGGACATACCATTAAAACTGCTGAACAGGAAGCTGCTCACAGAACTATAATTAAAAATGGTATAAAAATAAAATAACAGGTAACTATATATGTATTTAAAGAATATTGAGGTAAATGGTTTTAAATCCTTTGCCAATAAGATAAATTTCAAATTTGAGAAGGGTATTACCGGAATTGTAGGGCCTAATGGATCTGGTAAAAGTAATGTTGGTGATGCTGTAAGATGGGTACTTGGTGAACAGAGTGCCCTTAAACTTCGTGGATCCAAGATGGAAGATGTTATTTTTTCAGGTACAGAGCTACGTAAGCCTCAGGGTTCAGCTTATGTTGCGATAACTCTTGATAATTCCGATCATAGTCTTCCTATAGATTATAATGAAGTAACTGTCGCAAGACGAGTATATCGTTCAGGAGAAAGTGAATATCTTATTAATGGAAATGTATCCCGTCTTAAAGATGTAGCAAGCCTTTTCTTTGATACCGGTGTCGGTAAAGAAGGATATTCCATTATAGGACAGGGTCAGGTAGAAAGGATCATCTCTGGTAAACCAGAAGAAAGAAGAGATCTTTTCGATGAAGCAGCAGGTATTGTTAAGTATAAAAAGAATAAACTGGCTACAGAAAAATCACTTGAAACGGAACATGCTAACCTTAATCGTGTTAATGATATATTATCAGGCCTGCAGGATAGAATTGAGCCATTAAGAGCTCAGTCTGAAAAGGCAGTTAAATATCTTGAATACAAGGAAGAATTAAAGACTTATGAAGTTAATTCTTTTCTTCTTGAAGTAGATAAATTAAGACAAAAACTTGATGAAAATAAAGAAAAGCTTCAGATAACAAAAGACGATAAAGAACGTCTTCTTAAGGAATTTGAAGATACCAAGTCTGAATATGAAAGACTTGAAGAAGAATTAGAAGAATTAAATACGAAGATTGAAGATACAAGACTTGTTATCAATGGCTGTACCCTTGATAATGAAAGATCAGAAGGTGAGATCCGTGTACTTAAAGAAAGGATTGCATCCTGTGAAGGTATTGCAAAAGAGTCTGTCACCCAGATTGAACGTGTTAAGGGTGAACTTGAAAGATTAAATGAAGAACTTGCTAAAGAAAATGAGAAAAAGTCCCGCATTAACCTTGATCATAAAGAAAGAGAAGATAGAGTTCATGCTGCAGAAGATGAAGTAAATAAAGCTTCTGTTAAAGTATCAGAGATTGAAAATAGAATTGACGATGCTAAAGGATTCATCATCGATTCTCTTAACAATTCCAGTTCTTTAAAAGAAAAATCTGCAAGATATGATGCAATGCTTGAAAATATTTCTCTTAGAAGAAGTGAACTTAAATCAAAGTTTATCACATCTAAGGCGACCGAAGATGAGGCAAAGAATAATTTCAGCACACTTTCTGAAAAGTTTGTTGCTATCAATGCTGAGTATTCTAAAAATCAGACAGATATACAGAATGTTGAAGATGAATTAGAGCGTAGCATCAGAAAACAAAATGAATTAAGGAACAATCTGGGAAGATATAATCAGCAGATAATAAGCCTAAAGTCAAAATATGAAAATGTAAGAAACCTTTCTGAAAGATACGAAGGTTATGGCCAGTCCATTAAGCGTGTCATGGAAAGAAAGGATAAAAATCCAAATATTCTTGGTGTTGTAGCTGATATCATTTCAGTTGAAAAAGAATATGAAACAGCTATTGAAACAGCCCTTGGTGGTGCAATTCAAAATATCGTTACTGAGGATGAAGAGACTGCAAGAGATCTTATTAAATATTTAAGAGATAACAAATTTGGTCGTGCCACATTCCTTCCACTTACTTCTGTTAAAGGCAGAGGAAGTGTCGATCAGGATGCTCTTCATGAACATGGAGTTATAGGTATTGCTTCAGAACTTACCAGCTCAGATAAGAAGTATAAAGATCTTGTTGCAAGCCTTTTAGGCAGAGTTATCGTAGTTGATAATATCGATAATGCTATTAAGATTGAAAGAAAATATAAGCACAACTTAAGGATTGTTACACTTCTTGGGGATCTTTTTAATCCAGGCGGTGCAATGAGCGGTGGTGCATTTAAAAACAATTCAAATCTTCTTGGTAGAAAAAGAGAGATGGATGACTTAGAAGAAGAGATCAAAAAAACATCTGAAATCTTTGAAAAATCCCAAAAAGAAGCTGTTGAATGTGATGCTAACGTAAGAAGATTATCTGAGGAAAAGGACAGACTTTCTTCTGAAGCTAATCGTCTCAGTATTGATAAGAATTCTATAACTATCAATATGAGTTCTGTAGAAAAGGTTTTAGAAGAATGCCAGGCTAGTTTTGGTTCTATCAAGAAAGAAAATGATGAATTAGATAAGCAGGTAATTGAGATCAACCGCAATAAGGATGAGCTTTTAGATGAAGCAAAACAGCATGATATTGCTGTTGAAAATAATAGAAATTCCATTTCAGCTTTGGAAAAGGAACTTTTAGATGCAAAGAATTTCCGGACCGGAAAGGAAGAGAGCCTTGCAGCCCTTAAGGTTGAACTTGGTTCTGCCCAAAAGAGTGAAGAATTTATTGATTCTGCTATTTCCAGGATAAAAGCTGATATAGGAAGATATAAAGCAGAATTAAATAGTTATAACGAGAGAACAAAAGAACAATCCAGTCTTACCGAAAGTCTTAATAAGGAGATTGAAGAATATTCTCATCGTATAGCTGAAAATAATGAAAGAACAGATAAGCATAATAAGATATTAGATGAATTAAACAGAAGTAAAGCAAAGATAAATGATAGTCATAAGGCTTTCTTTTCTAAACGTGAGGAATTATCAGGACGTATCAGTGGTCTTGATAAGGCTGAATTTACTCTTAATTCAACTATTGAAAAACAGGAATTAGAAAAAGATAATTTATCTAATTACATGTGGGAAGAATATGAGCTTACTTATTCTTCAGCTGAAAGTTTAAAATCAAATGAATATACTGACTCAAATGCTTTAAAGAAGCTTATATCCGGTGTTAAGCAGCGTATAAAAGCTTTAGGTGAAGTAAATGTTGGAGCAGTTGAAGAATTTAAGGAAGTTAATGAAAGATATACATTCCTTAAGAGCCAGCATGATGATATAGTACAGGCAGAGGAAAACTTAAAGAAAGTAATTGCTGACTTAGACAGAGCAATGAAAGATACATTTGCCCTTAAATTTAGAGAGATACAGACCATGTTCTCTAAAGTGTTTAAGGAAATGTTCGGTGGCGGTCGTGCCAGTCTTGAACTTGTAGATGAAGAAAACCTTCTTGAAACAGGTATCATAATCAATGCTCAGCCACCAGGAAAGAAGCTTCAGAATATGATGCAGTTATCCGGTGGAGAAAAAGCTCTTACAGCAATTTCACTTCTTTTTGCAATACAGAGTCTCAAGCCATCACCTTTCTGTCTCTTGGATGAGATTGAGGCGGCTCTTGATGATTCAAATGTAAAGAGATTTGCTAATTATCTGTCTAAGCTTACTAAAGATACACAGTTCATTGTTATTACTCATAGAAAAGGTACAATGGAGTGTGCAGACTGCCTTTATGGTATCACCATGCAGGAAAAAGGTGTATCTACACTGGTATCTGTTAACCTTATAGAAGATAAATTAGATAACTAGTTTAAGGGAGGATAATATGGGATTTTTTCAAAAACTTAAAGAAGGACTCAAGAAGACCAGTCAGAGTATCGCAAATGTATTTAAAGTATCTGAGATCGATGACGATTTTTATGATAACTTGGAAGAGACACTTATTGAAGCAGATATGGGTTACGAGACAACAGAAAAAGTTCTTGATTATGTAAAAGCAAAAGTTAAAGAACTTCATCTTAAAGATGCTCATGAATGTAAGGAATTAGTTATTAATTCTCTTCGTGATCAGATGTCTGTAGATCAGTCAGCTTATGATTTTGAAGATAAAAAATCAGTAATATTTATCATAGGTGTAAATGGAGTTGGAAAGACAACTTCTATAGGAAAACTTGCTGCTCAGTATAAGCGCAGAGGTAAAAATGTACTTATTGCTGCAGCTGATACTTTCCGTGCGGGAGCTATAGATCAGCTTGGTACCTGGGCTGATCGAGCCGGAGTTGAGATGATCTCTCAGCATGAAGGTTCAGATCCATCCAGCGTAGTATATGACGCAGTAAGTGCTGCTAAAGCAAGAAAAGCAGATATACTCCTTATCGATACTGCCGGAAGACTTCATAACAAGAAAAATCTTATGGATGAGCTGGCTAAGATGAGAAGAGTGATAGGAAGAGAATATCCTGAAGCAAATGTAGAAAGCCTTATCGTACTTGATGGTTCTACAGGACAGAATGCTCTTGAGCAGGCAAGACAGTTCTCAAATGTAACTGAGATAAATGGTATCATCATCACTAAGCTTGACGGTACTGCAAAGGGTGGTATAGCTGTTGCCATCGAATCAGAACTTTCAGTTCCTGTTAAGTATATCGGTGTTGGTGAAAAGATCGATGATCTTCAGAGGTTTGATCCAAGTCAGTATATTACAGCTTTGTTCAGTGATTTTAATATCAAATCAGATACCGATATTATGGTAGATAATGAGATCGGTGAAGAAAAAGATGATGATCTATTCGATATAGAATAAGTTTTATTTTACTAGTTTTTTAGCAATTATGGAGGTTTAAGGCACATGATGGAAGTAATGAGCAGAGAGAAATGTGAAGAGGCTTATGAAGTCGTTTCAAAGGTAGCCAGGAATACAGCTCTTGTTGAATCTGAGTATTTATCTAATATCACAGGAAACAAGGTATATTTAAAACCTGAAAACATGCAGGTTACTGGTGCCTATAAGATCAGAGGAGCTTATTATAAGATAAGTCAGTTATCAGATGAAGAGAGAGCTAAAGGGCTTATTACAGCCTCAGCTGGAAACCATGCTCAGGGTGTAGCTTATGCTGCAAAGGCATTTAATTGTAAAGCAGTTATCGTTATGCCTACATCAACTCCACTTATTAAAGTAAATCGTACTAAGTCCTATGGGGCAGAAGTGGTTCTTTATGGTGAAGTGTTTGATGAATCTTCAGCCTATGCAAAGAAACTTGCAAAAGAAAATGGCTATACCATCATTCCTCCATTTGACGATCTTGAAGTAGCAACAGGTCAGAGTACTGTCGCTATGGAAATATTAAAAGAACTTCCGTTTGTAGATACTATCCTTGTTCCAATTGGTGGCGGCGGCCTTGCCTGTGGTGTATCAACTCTCGCCAAAATGCTTAATCCAAAGATCAAGGTTATAGGCGTTGAACCAGCTGGGGCTAACTGCATGCAGGTTTCAATAAAAAACGGCAAGGTAACTACATTAGATAAAGTTAATACCATTGCAGATGGTACAGCAGTAAAGACTCCTGGAACAAAGATATTCCCTTATATTCAAAAAAATGTAGATGAGATAATCACTGTTGAGGATAGTGAACTTATCGTTGCATTCCTTGATATGATCGAGAATCATAAGATGATCGTTGAAAATTCAGGTCTGCTTACAGTCGCTGCTTTAAAACATCTTAAGCCTGAAGGAAAGAAAGTGGTAAGTATCCTTTCTGGCGGTAATATGGATGTTATTACATTATCATCTGTTGTTCAGCATGGTCTTATTGCAAGAAGCAGAATATTTACTGTATCAGTGCTTCTTCCTGATAGACCAGGTGAATTAGAGAAGGTATCTCACATCCTTTCAGAACTTAAAGGTAATATCATTAAGCTTGAACATAATCAGTTTGTATCTCTTAATAGAAATGCAGCTGTTGAATTGGTCATCACTCTTGAAGCGTTTGGACCAGAACATAAGGATGAGATATTCAAAGTATTAAAAGAAAAAGGATATAGACCTATGGATAAAAGCCCTAAGGCTGTTTTATAAATAATGGAAAAAAGGCTGTTTGCTGCCATCGATGTAGGAACTACAACGGTGGCAGTTTCAATAATAAATGAAGATAATATAGTAATTGCAAAAGATGGATTTCTTAATCCCGAGAAGATATTCGGTTCTGATGTAATATCCCGTATAACCAATTCTAAAAAAGCTGATAATCTTATAAGAATGAAAAAAATGATGGAAGAAGCTATTTTAGATAGTTATAATAAAATGCTTTTTAGTATTGCCAAAAATAAGGATCCAGACATAAAACCTGTAATAAAAAGAGCTGTAATATCCGCAAATACTACCATGGCATCAATTATCCTTGGAAAAAATATTGAATCTCTTGGGGTAAGCCCTTTTAAGATGCCTTTTACATCAGATGAAGAGATTACTTTTGCAGGAGTTAAGACAAGAGTTATAGCTGGGGCATCAGCCTTTATCGGCGGAGATATATTAAGCGGGCTTATCTATCTTTCCTTAAAAGAAAATGATATCCTTATGGATCTTGGTACCAATGGAGAAATAGTTGTAAGAAAAAATGATAAGTATTATGCTACTTCAGCAGCCTGTGGTCCTGCTTTCGAAAATTGCACAAGAGCAAAAGGAATATACGGTTCTACAACTTTATCTGCCATTTCTTTATTATTAAAAAAGAAGATCATAAGTCCTGATATAATATTAAATGAAGATATGGTTAAAAATGGCATTGATCTTATTTCTAACGGGACAAAAATTAATATTTCAGCTGAAATATTAAGAGATGTTCAATTAGCAGTAAGTGCAATATATTCATCACTTTATCTTTTGATAAAAAAAGCAGGGCTTAATATTAATGATATTAATGATATAAATAATCTCTATATATCCGGAGGTTTTGGATTTAATATGTCACTTTCCGACAGTGCTTTTCTTGGGATTATCCCGGAATCTCTTGTTTCTAAAGCAAAAATAGCAGGAAACACTTCTCTTCTTGGAGCTGAGATACTTGTTTTTGATCCTGATAAGATTTCTTTACTAAAGGATATGAGAGAAAATTTTTCTATAATCAATTTTGGCGGAAATGCACAGTATCAGAGCATATTTGAACAAAACCTTATATTAAAAAGAAGATAAATAGAAGATAAGATTTGATTTTAAAATCTTTTACTGTATAATAGCTTTTAGATTTCTGAAAAGGATGATTATATGAAGCTAATGAATATTGCCAGCGGAAGCCAGGGCAACTGTACTTTTGTTGGTACTGAAAATACTGCATTTCTGGTTGATACAGGCATCAGTATGAAAAAAACTGAAGAAGGTCTAAATAGCCAAAGCCTTAGTCTTAAAGATATTGATGGAATCTTTATAACCCATGAACATATCGATCATGTTAAAAGTCTTGGTACCATCATGAGAAAATATGGCACACCAGTATATCTTACCCCGGCTACAAGAGATGCGGTTCTTTCTATGTCATCTCTTGGAAAAATGGATACTTCATTATTAAAAACAATAGATAACAATAATTCCTTTACGATAAAGGATATGACTATCAGTACACATCCTATTAGTCATGATGCTGCTGATCCTGTCTGCTATTCATTTTCTGATGGAAAGAGCAAAGCAGCTCTTGCAACTGATTTAGGATGTTATGATCAGAATATGATAGATTTTTTATCTGACCATGATAGTCTTCTTATTGAGGCAAATCATGATATCAGAATGCTTGAGGCCGGACCTTATCCTTATCAGCTAAAAAGAAGAATTTTGGGAGATAAAGGACATCTTTCCAATGAAGCCTCAGGTCTTCTTATAAGAGAATTATTAAATGATCACATTAAAAATATTATTCTCGGACATTTAAGTCACGAGAATAATTTTATAGAACTTGCATATGAAACTGTTAAGGAGGAGCTGAAAGGTAATCCTTATACAGATGATGTGAGAGATTTTAATCTGAATGTTGCACGCCGTGATATGTGTAGTGCAATGGCAGAGTTTTAAAAAGTTTTAGGAGGACATTTTATCATGACAAAGACAATCATTACTGTAGTTGGTAAGGACAACGTAGGTATCATCGCTAAAGTATGTAATTACCTTGCAAGTAACAACATTAATATCTGTGACATTACACAGACTATCATGCAGGGCTATTTTAATATGATGATGGTAGTTGATACAGATAAAGCTGTTAAATCCCACGAAGAAATTGCCAGAGAACTTGATGAAGTAGGCAGTGAGATTGGTGTTCAGATCAAAGCACAAAAAGAAGAAATCTTTGACATGATGCATAGAATCTAATGCCCATAACGGTAATTAATTCATATCTATAATTTATTAAAGAAAGGGCATTAATATGATTAGTATAGAAGAAGTCTTAGAAACTAATAATATGATCAGTAAGGAGAACCTGGATGTAAGAACAATCACTATGGGTATCAGCCTTCTTGATTGTGTTAGAAATGATTTAAAGTCAACTTGTGATGCAATTTACGATAAAATTACAACAAGCGCTAAAGATCTTGTAAAAACAGGCGAAGACCTTACTAAGATTTATGGAATTCCTATCGTTAATAAGAGAATTTCCATTACACCTATCGCTTTGGTTGGTGCTTCAGTTTGTAAGACAAGTGATGATTTTGTAGAGATAGCTAAAGTACTTGATGCAGCTGCAAAGGAAGTAAAGGTAAATTTCCTTGGAGGATATTCTGCAATCGTATCAAAGAATATGACCAGGGCAGATGAGCTTCTTATCCGTTCTATTCCAAAAGCTCTTGCCTGTACTGATTTTGTATGTAGTTCAGTTAATGTTGGTTCTACAAAGACAGGTATCAATATGGATGCTGTAAGACTTATCGGTGAGATCATCAAAGAAACAGCTGAACTTACAAAGGATAATGACTCGCTTGGATGTGCCAAGTTTGTTGTATTTTGTAATGCGCCAGATGATAATCCATTTATGGCTGGAGCTTTTCACGGTGTTACAGAAGGTGACAGAGTTATAAATGTTGGTGTAAGTGGTCCTGGAGTTGTTAAAACTGCTCTTGAAGAAGTTAGAGGAGAGAGTTTTGAAGTTCTCTGTGAAACAATTAAAAAGACTGCATTTAAGATTACTCGTGTTGGTCAGCTTATTGCAAAGGAAGCATCAAAGAGACTTGGCGTACCATTTGGTATCGTAGACCTTTCACTTGCTCCTACTCCAGCTATCGGTGATTCAGTTGCTGATATTCTTTGCGAGATTGGTGTTGAATATGCCGGTGCTCCTGGTACAACAGCAGCCCTTGCACTTCTTAATGATCAGGTTAAGAAAGGCGGAATCATGGCTTCATCTTCAGTAGGAGGACTTTCAGGCGCTTTCATTCCTGTAAGCGAAGACCAGGGTATGATCACAGCAGCTTCAAATGGAGCTCTTTCAATAGAAAAACTTGAGGCTATGACTTGTGTATGTTCTGTAGGTCTTGATATGATCGCTATTCCAGGTGATACAAAGGCTACAACTATTTCAGGTATGATTGCCGATGAAATGGCTATTGGTATGATTAACCAGAAGACAACAGCAGTTCGTCTCATTCCTGTTATAGGAAAGAAAGAAGGAGATAGAGCAGTATTCGGAGGTCTTCTTGGAGAAGCTCCTATCATGAAAGTAAATCCATACTCAAGTGATAATTTTGTAAATAGAACAGGACGTATTCCTGCACCTATACATAGTTTTAAGAATTAAGATAAAAAATTCTCAGCCGCAGGTCAAGAAAAACTTGCGGCTTAATTTTAAAGGAGAAGCAATGAACAAATTAGCTCTTTCGGATGAAATCTTAATGGCTGTGGATAAGCCGGCAAGATACATTGGAAATGAAATTAATATGGTAGTTAAGGATACGGATAAAGTAGATATTAGATATGCCATGTGTTTCCCGGATGTCTATGAGATAGGAATGTCATATCTTGGTATTCAGATACTTTATGATATGTTTAACAAGAGAGAAGATACATATTGCGAAAGAGTATACTCTCCATGGCCAGATTTAGACAGGATAATGAGGGAAAAGAATATAAAACTTTTTACTTTAGAGACCCAGACTCCTGTTGATAAAATGGATTTTCTTGGAATTACAATACAGTATGAAATGTGTTATACCAACATCCTTCAGGTAATAGATCTTTCTGGAATTCCACTTATGTCAAAGGATAGAACCAAGGAACATCCTATTGTTATAGGCGGAGGTCCTTGTGTTTTTAATCCTGAACCTATTGCTGACTTCTTTGATATTTTTTATATTGGAGAAGGTGAAAAGAGCTATAATGAATTGCTGGATCTTTATAAGATATATAAATATTCTGATTTAACCAGGGAGGAATTCCTTCATAAGGCAGCTATGATTCCGGGTATATATGTTCCTTCTTTATATAATCCTATATATAAAGAAGATGGGACAATCGATAGAATTGATACGCTATATGATGATATTCCGAAGAGGGTTAAAAAGGTTATAGTTACAGATTTTAATTCGGTTCCATATCCTACAAAACCTGTAGTTCCTTATTTAAGAGCAACTCAGGATAGAGTAGTTCTTGAAGTTATGCGCGGGTGCATTAGAGGATGCAGATTCTGTCAGGCTGGAATGATTTATCGTCCTACAAGACAAAAGGATGTTAAGTTAGTAGAAAAATATGCAGAGGAAGCTCTTAAGAACACTGGTTATGAAGAGATATCTCTTTCATCTCTTTCTACCAGTGATTATGAAGAACTTCCGGAATTAATGAATTTTCTTTTTGAAAAATTAAAAAATGATCATGTAAATATATCACTTCCTTCACTTAGAATAGATGCGTTTTCTCTGGATGTAATGAAAAAAGTTCAGGATGTAAAAAAAGTATCTCTTACTTTTGCTTCTGAGGCAGGTACTGAAAGACTTAGAAAAGTAATAAATAAAGGACTTACTGAGGAAGTAATCCTTGAAGGAGCTAAAAAGGCATTCCTTGGAGGATGGAATAAGGTTAAGCTTTACTTTATGATGGGACTTCCAACAGAGACTTTAGATGATGTTGCAGGAATAGGCGAGCTTTGTGAAAAAATTTCAGAGCTTTATTTTGATACTGTTCCAAAAGAGGAAAGACAAGGCTCTATACAGATTACAGCCAGTGCTTCTTATTTTGTTCCAAAGCCATTTACTCCTTTCCAGTGGGCGCCTATGCTCAGACGTTCAACTTATGTAGAACATGCTCATCATGCAAAGGATACAATAAGAAATTTAAAAAACAAAAAAAGAATTAAATTTGCTTATCACGATGAAGATATTTCTCTTATTGAAGGAATTTATGCAAGAGGAGACAGAAAGATTTCAAAAGTAATACTTGATGTTTATAATGCTGGAGGAATATTTGACGCATGGAATGAATATTTCTCTATGGAAAGATATAATGATGCCTTTGTTAAAGAGGGAATTGATCCGGAATGGTACATTTATAGAGAAAGACCCATTGATGAGGTTTTTCCTTGGTCTGTAATAGATGCAGGAGTTAGTGATACTTTCCTTAAAAATGAATGGAAGAAGGCTATGGAAGGGACACCATCTCCAAATTGCCGTATGAAATGTCAGGGATGTGGAGCTGCTTCTTTTGGTGGAGGTGTATGTTTTGAAAATTAGAGTTAAATATGAAAAAAAAGGACCTCTTAGATTTATAAGTCATTTGGATGTAATGAGATATTTCCAGAAAGGAATAAGAAGAGCAGGGCTTGATATTTCTTACACTAAAGGAATGAGTCCTCACCAGATTATTTCATTTGCAGCACCTATGCCTCTTATGATGACTTCATTAGGAGAGTATTTTGATGCAGAATTTGAATCAGTTACAACTGCTGAAGATATGGTTCAAAGCTTCAATAGTGTAGGTTCACCATTCCTAAAAATGGCAGATGCTGTAATTCTTCCTGATGATGCCCAAAACTCCATGGCTGCAGTTACTGCTTCGGATTATATTATTTCATTTAATAATAAGATTGAGGGCATTCTTACATTAGATGAAATCCTTCAAACTGCAAAAGAACTATATAGTTCAGACTGTATTGAAGTGATAAAGAAGACCAAGAAGTCGGAGGCTCTTACTAATATAAGGTCCGGTATAATTAATATGAAAATTAGAAATAATAAAGATATTTATATTATGCTGGACGCAGGCAGTCGTAATAATCTTAAACCAGAACTGTTTGTAGATGCTATAGCGGCGAGACTTGGTAAAGAAATTAGCCGTTTTTACTATGATATAGAAAGACAGGAGACATACCTTTCAGATGATAAAGGTAATTATTTAAGCCTTCTTTCAGCTGGAAAAACTTTTTAAATAAAGGATTGCTTTATATGAATGGAACATATGTAATAACAGAATATAAAGGTAAGATGATGGGCTTTTTATTAGATGAAAAAAGACTTGTTTCTGCTGAATATTTCGCTGAAGATGATATTTTAGGAAATGTATATTCTGCAAAAGTAGTGGATTATGTTCAGGGAATTGGAGCTGCCTTTGTTGATGCTGGCCTTGGGGATACTTTATATTATCCTCTTAAGGAAAATGAAAGCAGACATCTTTATATTAAACATGGAAAAAAACAGGAACTTAGAGCTGGAGATGAGATTTTGGTTCAGGTTTCTAAAAGTCCAATAAAAACAAAAAAAGCGGAAGTAACTTCAGATATTTCCATTACGGGGAATTATGTAGTTATTAACAGGTCTGGCAAGATTAATATATCGAAGAAAATCCATGATAAAGATAAAGTCACTTTATTAAAAAGCAAATTAAGTGAGTATTTTAATGAAGAGTCTTTATATAATGTGGGGATTATAATAAGAACTGCTGCTGAAAATTCGGATGTTAATGAAGTAATAAATGAGGCAAAAAATCTATACTCACGACTTACCGGTATTATAAAAAAAGGACTTAGTTCTGTTCCTTTTAAGCTTATTGATACAATTAAAAAAGATCATATATCATTTATAAAAGATATTATTATTCGCAACTGTTATGATAACTTTACAGTTGTAACTGATGACGCGGATATGCTTAAATTACTTAAGTCTGGAATTGATGTTGGTCCAGTTAATATAAAATTTTATTCGGATGATATGGTAAGCCTACTTAACCTTTATGGTATTGAAGATAAGATTTCTAAAGCAATGGCAAGGAAGGTTTATCTTAAATCTGGCGGATATCTAATAATTGATCCAACAGAAGCACTTACTGTTATAGATGTTAATAGTGGTAAATCTCAAAGCAAAAAGAAGGAAAAAGATGATTATCTGCTTAAGCTTAATAAGGAAGCTTTAGATAAAATTATTGATTTACTTATTCTCCGTAATATATCTGGAATTATCATTGTGGATTTTATGAATATTAAAGATAAAGATAAATATGCGGAGATGATTTCTTATATTAAGAAATCTGTAGCAAGAGATAATTTACTTACATATGTTGATATGACAGGGCTTGGACTTTGTGAATTCACAAGAAAAAAGATAAGTAAACCTTTAAATGAAATTCTGTAATATGGTTATAGTTTTAGGACAACGCGAGAAGTGTTGTCCTTTTATATAATAAAAATATGTTAAAAATGTTAAAAAAATGATTGACATAGTAGTAGTAGTAGTAGTATACTTTCATCTGCGTCAAAGATATGTGTAGTTGCATGCAGCACAGTGTCTTTGACAAAATAAACCTGCAGGGACGAGACTTGAAATGGAAGAAGGTACGAACTAAATTTAAAATATTTTTTTCAAAATTTTAAGACAAAGATAACGGAGTTGTCTTATTTTTTTTGTCGTTTTTTAAGAGTTTAAATTATGAATATGATTTAAACTTTAAAATATAAAGTATAGAATTATTAGGAGAGTTAAACATGATAAATATTAAAAAAGGTGTTCTTTTAGGAACAATATTATGCACACTTGTTTCATCAACAGTTTTAGCAGATTCTGGATTTTCAAAGTATTATTTGAAAAATACTGGTTATCGTTATAATGGTATAGGAAATTCAGCTAATAGTAAAACAACTACTTGGGATAATTGGTATGTAAAGGCTGGATATATTAGATATAGATCTAATTCATCTAAAGCAAAGGCTCTTTGTTTTACTCCAATGAATTGGGATAAAACATATTATATCGCTGGAGGCTCTTTTGAATGGCTTTGTTCTTCAGATGATGAAGCAGTAGGAGATTGGAAAGGAAAAGGTAGAAAAAAGACATATTATTTAGGCGTTCGTACAGATTCAGATTTTTCTGGTAACAGTGCTGATGTAACAGGGCGTTGGAATGCCGATTATTAATTTTATTTAATAATTATTTGAATTAATAATATTTAAAATAATCTAGGTGGTAACGGAAATTGTTCGTTACCACTTCTGAATTATAAGGGAGTAAGTGATGTTTAAGCAAAAAATAAAAAGTATTTCTATACTACTGATTTTAGGGCTTTTATTTAATGGTTGTGCAAAAAGAGAAAATGATAATAATTATAATGAGGATTACGAAAAAGTTGATACAATAAATATATTAGAGTGGAATGATAAAAAAATAAATAAATATATTGGTAAAAATAATGATGGTATTAGTATTGATGCGGTAGTTTATGTATATAGTAATAAGTTATACACAGGACGTGTATTAAAATCTATGCCAACAGTTGAAGATATGGAAAATGTTGTTCTTGACGGAAAAAAAATGGTAGAAGAGCATACTGAAAATGATTTATTTGATGACAATAATAATATTAATGGAAAAAAAATAGATTCATATTATGCGTTATATGAAAAGAATAATGATGAGTTAAAGGCGATGTTTTCAAATAATGAATTGGAAGGAAGCATTGTTTTTTCAGATTATAAAAAATATCATTTCGAGTTTGATGATAAAAAGGCAACATATTTAGATGCATCAAATTATGATATGGTTCATTATGAAAATGAAACTTTGGATGCGTTACACATGAATGTTAAACCTTTTAAATTTTATGAAGGAATAGAAAATAATAATAAAATAAATGAAATCAGATTTTTAAATATGCTTGATGATATTCCGTTTTTAAATTCAAATTTAGGTTTGGATTACACAACTATAAGAAAAGTTGGCTCTAATATAGCTGAAATAAGATATGCTCCAAATTTAGAGTTTATTAATGAAAAAAAAGGAGTGAATCAAGTATTATCTCCTGAAGCTATTATTGAAATTATTAATAATGAATATAAAAATGGAAACATATCAGTGTCAAATGATTGGGTGATTGATAGAATTACACTTGGATATATTGAGACTAAGGATGAAAATGTTATTCCTGTATGGATTTTTACATCTAATTTTTTAGGGGATGAAATAGTGACATATGCTTTTGATGCAGTTACAGGAAAAATAGTTTTTGACTTTGGACGAGGAGATACTGAGCAATGAAAATGATTAAGAAATCTCTAATTAATTATCAAATGTTAACTGTACTAATAATCAGTCTTTCTACGCTTCTTTTTGAAATGGCGTATAATTTACATTTCTTTAGTGACTACTTTAATGGATATAAAACCTGTAGCTTAAAAATTGTTTATTCAGTTTACGCATTATCAATATATAGTTTGATTGCAGGAATGTTTCCGGCTCTCCCATACAGTTTTTCTGTTGCAGATGAAAAAAGAAGTGGGGTTCTTAGATTAGAATTAATAAGATATGGATATAGAAAATATATAAGAAATAAAATCCTTGCTGTTGGTCTGTCAGGAATGATAAGTGCATTGTTACCTTATACTGTGGTAGTTGTTCTCGCTAACTTATTTGGAAGTCATACTATTGATAGTAATACAATCAATAATATGGAACACTTGGTTTGGAGACCTTTTGCCAGACTTCAGAATGGATCCATGATTATATATTTATTAAAGGGTGTTTTAATGGCGCTCTTTGGAATTCTGTGGGCTGAGTTAGCTTTACTTATATCGCTTTATATTAGAAATAGATATGTTGCATATATTCTTCCTTTTATTATTTATATGTTTTTACATGTAGCAACAATTAATATTGGATGGTTAACCTATTCAAATCCAAGATTTATGATCAGATATGATGAGAGATTTGGAGCACCTTTAGTACTTCCTTTTGTTGCATTTGTGATTTACATATTAATAACCATCGTGGTAAGTAATCTTAGATTCAGGAGGATGGTTGAAAATGGCGAATTCTGATAAAAGAAAAAATGGTTTGATAAATATAATTATAAATGACCTGCTTAACAGTTTTTTTAAAGGAAATAGTCTTGCTGCACTTCTTTTTGGAAGCATAGTAGTATTTATAAAGTCGCTTTCATATATAAGATATTCAGGTGGCCATACAGTAAATATTTTTGAAGGATTTTTACTTAACTTTTCTTCCAAAATAGATGTGATGTTTATATTAATTCCTACATTATTGCTTTTTATTGATGCGCCGTTTATTGACGATTACAGTTTTTTATCAGTATATAGAATAAAGAGAAAGAAATGGTTTTATTCAAAATATATCTATATAATATTAAAGACTATAATCTTTAATATTTTGTTGTTACTGGTGTCAATGCTTCCTCTTGTAACTATGGGATATATAGAAAATAAGTGGAGTCAGACCTTCCTTCGTATTATGAATGGACATACTAATAGAATGGAAGAATATAATATTTCTTCGCCAAAAGTATCAATCGGTACATTAACTCCTGTCAAGACTGTGATTATTACTGTAGTTCTTTTTTCTTTATATATTATTTTTATTTCAGAAATCATATTTACATTTAATATGGTCTTTAAAAGAAAATATATAGGAACAGTAGTTGTAGGACTTATATATATTATAAAAACAATCCTTGATCGTCAGAGTTTTATGTTTCCACAGATTGATAAGATTTCTTTTATAAGAAATGCTATTTTTCCAATGGGCTATCAACCAGAATTGTCAGGATATGGTTTTTCAATTTTATATATGATACTGCTAAATTACATTGTTTATATTTTTGCAAGTACCTTGTATCCATTTGCAGATTTTGAAGAGAGTAATAATGAAAACTAAGAGGATTTATATTTTTACAATTATATATATCATAGCCTTATTTTTATATACCCACTTATTATATTCGGATGCATTTGGGTATATGAATGGAAAATATTTTGCAGAAGGGGATTCGGACAGTGCTTTGTTTGGACTGCTATTCCTTCCAGTATGGTTTTTTGCGGCATTTATAATATCCCAGAAAATTAATTCCTATAATTTCGAATTAATACGTTATGGCTCTTATAAAAAGTGGTGGGGGAGTATTGAGAAAAAATG
>CADANF010000002.1 GCA_902789175.1 uncultured Lachnospiraceae bacterium | reverse complement strand
AGTCGGCGATAGAGTTCCTCCGTCATGATCAAAACGCCGATTTCTTTTGCTTTCCATTCGGCGCTGCCTGACGGCGGGTTTTTAGCACGCCCCTGTAATGCCTTTTCGTCATAGCACAGGCTTCTGCGCCCAGAAGGGGACTCCTTTGCGCAGTCGCAGAAAATTAGTTTTCCCGTCTTTTCGTCATAGCCGATGGTATCCGGTTCTCCGCCGCTCTCCTCCATCCTTCTCAAAACTTCTATGGAGCCCGGATGCTCAAGCAAACGTTTCTCCACGTCAAGCCAACTCAGTTCCATATGAAGATTCATATTATCCTGAAACCTCGCTTTTAATATTTCTAACATGTTTTACCCTCCAATCCCCGATTTGCTTATTTCATTATCCTGTAACATATAACTTATAAAGTCATTCTCATAGAAGCCACGCCATCAGCACAATTTACTTCTTCGTAATCCTCACAATCCTTTATTTCAAACATACCGCGCTCCTCCTCTGATAGTAAGTTTATACTGAAATATTTCCTATGTTCCCATCATTACTTCATCTCCCGAATGGACATACTGAAGCTGTTCGCCCATAGAAAGTTTCATCACTTTATATGCAGGTTCACCGGTACAATGGCAGGTATAGAACATTGTAGGATATTTTTTCAGTTCTCTGCCAATATCCAAAACCTCGCGAATCTCCTCATCTGTATATTTCGTCTTCTTCATCAGATGAAATCCGCTGATTACTACATCCGGATAAGAGCCGTACTTCACCTTATAAACGTCAAGGATACTTAGAATCCCGTTATGTGCACATCCTGATATAAGGACCTTTTTATTAGCGTCACTGATCACCAGATAATGCTCATGTCTGAAATCATCCCGGACATACTCATCATTTTCTTTAATCAGAAGTCTCTTGTTCGTGAATGGCAATTTATGTGTTCTTTTCTTCACAGTGAACAGTTCAAGCTCATCGTCAATCCTATGATACCCCTGTACAGTCTTAACCTGTGGCAGGTTCATAATGTCCCTGTCTATCCCGATATACCTGTAGCGTTCCTTATCTACATTTTCTCCATCATCGGCATAGTAATCATCTCCTGCTGATTCCTGCATATATATGACGGCATCAGGATTGATCTTTGTAAAAGCCATAATCCCACCTGAATGATCATAATGACCATGACTTAAGATAACTGTATCCACCTGTGTAAGATCAATTCCCAGCTTCTCAGCATTCTTAAGAGTCTCCTCTGACGGTCCGAGATCCATAAGAAGCTTATGTTTTTTTGTTTCAACATAGAATGACAGACCATGCGCATATGCACATCCCATGCTGCCTTCCGTATTTTCAATAAGATTTATTATCCTCATTCCACGAACTACCATCCATAAACTATCATTCCACATACTGCTGATACACATATTAGCAGTATAGGAGATATTTTCTTTTTTATAAGCTTTCTTAATCCAAAATATAATCCACCCAAAGCTATAGTTAAAACAATAGCTGGGACATCAGACACTGTGCTCGAACAGATATTAAAATTCTTCCAGATCATATATATTCCAGTCGCAAGAATAATACCAATAATACAAGGTTTTATACCACTTAATATTCCTTGAAACATTTTGTTTTTTAAAAGACTCTTAAATAAAAATTTACAAGCTACTGTTATTTTACTATACCATATAACTTCAGGAATCCACCATAATCAAATAGTAAAAGAGGGTGTTTTCTTGGATTAAAAGGTTCAGTTAGTTACTGAACCTTTTTTTAATTTTGTTACTATTAGGCAAAGATGTAGTTTACATAATTTTTGTAATTTTCCGGTTGTTTGACTAGTACTGTATGCAGAAACGCTGTCTGACTTTTAACACTTAAGTCATAATACTACGATCTGCACTTCCATAGAGCCATGGGATGCTTTTTTATTCTACCAGCATCTTCATCAAATATCAGTTCCGGTTTATATTCTTTCTCTGAAAAGCTCTTCCAAAACATTTTTTCATTATCTCTAGCCACAAGAACACCTAATAGGAAGCTTTTAACCTCTTCCTGTAACTGATTTAGCTCAAAACGCTCACCTTTTCTAAGAACAGGATCCAGGTCACGCCTAATCTGCATCTTTGTAACATTTCCAATATTATCAAGAATAAAGTCTTTTGGCGGATGCTCTGTACTGATTGCATTATAAAAAACAACACACTTTCTATACAGTTCCTTCATATCATCATCAATCACACCAAATCTGACCATGTTATGGATATCATACAAATCCCTTGGCGCGGTTCTCGAAAGAAGCGCCACTGTCTTAGAAGAAAATATTTCAATAGGTGCTACAGAAAGAACCTTTATAGCTTCATCACTCCATAGAAGATTCACTTTTCTCTTCTCTACCGGAAGAATATGACATCGCAGCATATAATTGATTTCGATTTTAAGATTATCCTTTACCCCACCAGTATTAATATAATCATATACAAAAGAATCCAAAGCATGATAATTCTTTGATTTTGGACTAAGTGTATATCCATTCGCCACCATATACTTGTCGATTTTATTTGAAACAATTTCTCGATCCGACAACATCTCTTTTCTATCTATACTTTTACAATAATCCAAATCGATATCAACTGATAGTCTTGGTAAATCAAATATAGTCAAGTTAATTGCTGTCCCACCCTTTAAAGCAAGTGCATCTGCCAAGAGTTCATCCGATTCAAAGAATTTCAAAACATCTACCAATCTGCAGACTTTCTCCAATGTATCCCTGACAAAGCCCAATTCTTTTGCCGTCCTTCCAAGTGTTAATCTATCCAATTGCATCATAATCACTTACTCCTTTATTGATTAAAGAATTTAACGAAGACGGCGTATATAACCTCCACCTTTCCTGATACACACTCTCTCTTAAATCTTTTATTAAATACCTCTTGGCACCAGAGGCTTTCTTCTCGCATTCTTCAAAGAAAGCTGATGATAAATGGAATTCTTTACTTAATTCTTCAAAAATATATCCACACTTCTGATATAAGAATCCATTATTATTTTTTTCCAAACATTCAATCATTTTCTTTTCATTCAATCCTGGTACAAGCAATAAACATCTGATTACTTCTTCAAGACCTGCTATCTTTTCAAAGTCTCTAATACTGTCCACCACAGTCTGTTCTACGGAGGTTACACGAATATTTCCATGCATTATCACATCCGTATCAGTTTTTTTCGGAACTCTGTGGTACAAAACCCCATTATACTCAAAATCAGTAAATCTCTTATCAGTAGCTACAAAACATTCATAAAACACCTGACTTCCATATCCATACACCTCAAATGCACTATGATGTGTTAAATATGCATCCGGATACATATAAGCACCTATCTGATATCTCGAAAGGATAGGTTGCTTTGTCTCTAAGCTTATAACGACATAGTAATCGCGTTTTACCTTTTCTATTAATCCCTTTTTTTGATAATTGTATATTATATTATTCGCAGTACTTGGTTTTTTCACCAGTTTTATTAATTCATCTCTGGAAAAACACCCACGCGCTACTAAATCCTCGTAATGTTTCATGATATATCATCTCCATTTTGATTTTTACATAGTATATTTGCAATTTTAAATACTTTGTGTTGTTTTTGAAATCTTTATTTCAAGAATAACACATTACATTTCTTATTACAAATTAAAATAAAAACCCCGGAGATCTGACTCTCCGGGGAAGATATAACATATTATTTTATTTAAAGTATTCCACACCTGATTCCATGATGAACTGGTTCTTGTCACCATAGATGTTGATGTAATCTGCTGTGTCACGTCGCTCTGAGTGACCCATCTTACCAAGTACACGGCCGTCTAAGCTTGTGATACCTTCGATTGCCATGTATGAACCGTTGATGTTGTAGTCCTCATCCATTGTAGGATTTCCGTTAAGGTCAACATACTGAGTTGCAACCTGTCCGTTAGCGAAGAGCTTATCGAGCCATTCCTTAGAAGCAACAAATCTTCCTTCACCATGTGAAACAGGAATTGCATACACTCCGCCAAGTTCAGCCTTCTGTAACCAAGGTGACTTATTAGATACAACCTTAGTATAAGCCATATGAGACTGATGACGACCGATTGAATTTCTTGTAAGTGTTGGAGAATCAGCTTCCTGTGGTCTGATCTCGCCGTAAGGAACAAGACCAAGCTTGATGAGGGCCTGGAATCCGTTACAGATACCAAGTACAAGACCATCTCTTTCGTTAAGGAGTTTCATAACTTCATCCTTGATCTTATCATTTCTAAATGTTGTTGCTATAAACTTACCTGATCCGTCAGGTTCATCACCACCTGAGAAACCACCTGGGAACATAACGATCTGTGCTTCACTTATTTCTCTTGCAAATGCATCAACAGAATCTCTGATTCCCTGAGCTGTTGTATTCTTAAGGATAACTGTATGAACATCAGCTCCTGCTCTCTCAAATGCCTTCTGGGTATCATATTCGCAGTTAGTTCCTGGGAATACAGGAATAAATACGCGAGGGCGGGCTATTCTTTCCTTGCAAACGTAGATATTCTTTGCTTCATAGATATCAGTATTTATCTCTACCTGCTCTACATTTGACTTTGTTGGGAATACCTTTTCAAGAGTATTTGTCCAGGCTTTAAGTGCTTCCTCAAGGTCGATTGAAACTGAACCATAAGTAAATTTCTTATCATCTGTAACTTTACCGATAACAGTTGCAGGGACACTAAGCTCTGCAAGGTTTTCAGCCTTAACTTCGAAAATGATAGAACCATACTGCTTAGCATCAAGATCGTTCTTAGCGATAACATTAGCATCAAGACTTACGCCAAGCTTATTACCGAATGCCATCTTAGAAACAGCTTCGATGATACCACCAAAGCCTACTGCATAAGCAGACTCGATCTTACCATCAACAACAGCCTTGCGATAAGCATCATATTTTGAAAGAACATCACTATATACAGGAAGGTCATACTCATCCTTTTCAACATCCAGCTTAAGGATAAGGTTACCAGCTTCCTTAAATTCTGTAGTTACGATATTCATGTAGCTGTTTACATCAACTGCAAATGAAACAAGTGTTGGAGGAACATCGATATCGTTAAATGTTCCTGACATTGAGTCCTTACCACCGATTGATGGAAGTCCAAGTCCGATCTGAGCTGAGTAAGCACCAAGGAGTGCTGAAAGAGGCATACCCCAACGCTTAGCATCTCCTGTCATACGTCCGAAATACTCCTGGAATGTAAGACGGATACGTGATGCATCACCACCGGCAGCAGCTACTTTTGCCACTGAATCAAGAACTGCATAAACAGCACCATGATATGGGCTCCAGCTTGCAAGATATGGATCATAACCATAACTCATCATTGTAACTGCATCTGTCTTCCCCTTAAGAACAGGAATCTTGGCTGTCATAGTCTGGATAGGAGAAAGCTGATACTTACCACCATATGGCATTGTTACAGTACCTGCACCGATTGTAGCATCGAATCTCTCAACAAGACCACGCTCTGAACATACATTAAGCTCAGCAAGAGTATTAAGCCATGTTTCCTTAACATCCTTAACCTCTTCCTTTGTTTCAAAATGACTTCTTTCTGAAGGCATTACAACTTCAACGTCAGTTTCCTGATGGGCACCATTTGTATCTATAAATGCACGGCTTAAGTTAACGATCTCTTTACCTCTCCACTTAATTACCATACGTGGACTTTCTGTAACAACCGCAACCTTAACAGCCTCTAAGTTTTCTTCAGCAGCATAGTCGATAAACTTATCTGCATCGCTTGCAGCAACAACTACTGCCATTCTTTCCTGAGACTCTGAGATAGAAAGTTCTGTACCATCAAGACCTGCATATTTCTTAGGAACAAGATCAAGATTGATATCAAGACCTGCAGCAAGTTCACCGATAGCAACTGAAACTCCACCTGCACCAAAGTCATTACATTTCTTTATCATTGAAGCAACTTCTTCACGACGGAAAAGTCTCTGGATCTTACGCTCTGTAGGAGCATTACCCTTCTGAACTTCAGCTCCGCATGAATCAAGTGACTTGGAATCATGAGCCTTAGAAGAACCTGTAGCACCACCGATACCATCACGACCTGTACGTCCACCAAGGAGAACTATAACATCTCCAGGATCAGATGAGAAACGCTTAACATTCTTCTTTGGAGCAGCACCGATAACAGCACCAACTTCCATACGCTTAGCAACATAATTTGGATGGTAGATCTCATTTACGAAACCTGTAGCAAGACCAACCTGGTTACCATATGATGAGTAACCTTCTGCAGCTGTTGTAACGATCTTTCTCTGAGGAAGCTTGTTAGGAAGTGTTTCCTTAAGAGACTTTGTAGGATCTGCGGCACCAGTTACACGCATAGCCTGATATACATAAGTACGGCCTGAAAGTGGATCACGGATAGCACCACCAAGACATGTTGCAGCACCACCAAATGGCTCAATCTCTGTAGGATGGTTGTGAGTTTCATTTTTAAAGCTTACAAGCCACTCTTCTTCTACGCCATCGATTGTGATAGGAACAACTATCGTGCAGGCATTGATCTCGTCTGAAACATCAAGATCATCAAGCTTTCCGTCAGCACGGAGCTTCTTCATACCCATAAGGGCTATGTCCATAAGACATGTATACTTATCATCTCTTCCCTTATTGATAACCTTTGCATCCTCTAAGTACTTATTATATGAATCAACGATAGGCTTTGCATATTTACCATCGTTAAACTTGATATTCTTTAATTCAGTAGCGAATGTTGTATGACGGCAGTGATCTGACCAGTATGTATCAAGAACACGGATTTCAGTCATGCTAGGATCACGCTTTTCCTCTTCCTGGAAATACTTCTGGATCCACTTAAAATCTGCAAATGTCATTGCAAGACCAAGTGAGCTGTATAATTCATTTAAATCTGCCTCATTAAGTGAGCCAAATCCATCAAAAATCTTTACATCGGCTGGTTCTGGATAATCAGCAACAAGAGTCTCAGGAATAGTCTCATCTGTGATTCTTGAATCTACAGGGTTTACAACATAGTCCTGAATAGCCTTTTTATCATCAGCTGTGAGTTCTCCTGAAATTACAAATGTAACTGCTGATTTGATGATTGGTTCTGCTGTGTCTGAAAGAAGCTTAACACACTGTTCTGCCGAATCAGCTCTCTGATCGAACTGACCTGGAAGATATTCTGTTGAAAATACGAAGTCTGTATCTTCTCCTGGAAATGTTCCTTCATAGACATAGTCTACTGGTGGTTCAGAAAATACTGTAACTAAGGCTTTTTCATAAACCTCGTCTGAAAGATTCTCGATATCGTATCTTACAAGACGTCTTACCTTAAGATTTTTAAGTCCAAGATAATCATGGAATTCTTCCTTAAGTTCATTTGCAAGAACTCGATAGCTCTCCTTCTTTTCAACGTAAATTCTCCTGACATTGCTCATTTTTAAGTCCTCCTAGTATTATAAAAGCTTACTTATGAAGCCTTCTTATCAATTTAAAAACGGTAACATTCTGTGATATCATCGGTTCATCCATAACGAAAAATATTATTCCGTCTCCTGGAGCGATAACCTCCGACCTGATCTTGCCATCCATAGGATCAACAATATCTGCGAGTTTCTGACCACGGCGCACCTCTTCATTTGCGCCCACATAACGCCTCAGGAAACCAGCGTCATCGGCCTTGATATTAGTCATTTCATCTTCATTCATGACTTCTGAGATATAACCACTCAGATTGTTATATTTGATAATTCCCATACGTGAAAGGAAACGAAGTACTGCGGACACCGCAATCTCAGCATATTTCTGATTAAGATGATCTGTTCCACCTGAATATATAGAAAATGCCTCTGTTCCCATCTGCTGCCAATTGTAATTAAGCGTGTGAAGATCATAAGCTCTTGGTTCACTTAAAAGCACACACTGAAGTCCGAAGAGATTGGCAAGATTCACACTTTCTCTGCCTGTTTCAAGGATCCTTACATGAGGGATAAACATTCCCGGCAGATAAAAGCTTGGAAAATGAATTCCATATTGATATTCTCTGGAAACATCCAATGTTTTAAAAGCAATACGGGAAGTTGCTGTTCCCGCAGGATTTCCTGGAAATTCTCTGTTTATATCTGAATCATCAGATAACCATAATTTATGACTAGCGTTCATGGCACTGGAATTAAGACAAGGAATAAGAAGTATCTCTTTTCCATTTGTAATATTGCCACTTGCCTCAAGTTCTGCTAATTTACTGGAAAGAAGTGAGCATATATAAAGCTGCTGATATTCATTTCCACGCATGGCTCCAACTATGCAGGCAGCTTTTTCTCCCTGCCCGAAATGATAGCCATAAATACAGTGTTCACCACGGAATGCAGTCTGCATTGAAAAAAGTTCTGCTTTTATCAATTCTTTCCACCTCCGTTTTTATTACTTCCTACTATTCTACAGATAAGAGAACCTTCCTCAATAGCAGGATATTCTCTCATGGCAGAAATAACTCCTTCACAAGGAGCCTGTATCACTTCTTCCACGGATCCAGTGATAACATCGACTACTTTACCGATCATATCACCTTCTCTTACATAAGTATGAACTGATACATTTGGAATAAATATCCCACTGGATTCAGAATTAACAAAATGCATTTCATTATCATCTGTGATAAGGGGCTCACGGGGAACTATTACTTCTCCGCCCCAGATACCCATCTCTTTCATGAGACTGAATATTCCATCTACCAGCTGCAGGCAGTATGTCTGATCTATCTTATAAGCATAACTGCTTTCTGTTACGCAGGTATGCACTCCAAGTCGATTTAATTCGTAGCTCAGACTGCCTCTGTTAACCTGATTTGAAGGATGGATCCATATCATATCAGTATTAAGCATCTTAGCATAAGGCATGACCTTATCAACTACATCATCATTCATTCTTATCTGCAGTATCTCATGCAGATACATATTACTACCATGTACATCCAGGCAGAATTCTGCCCCTTTGATATCCTCAATTATACAATAGGCCGCATACTCTCCCATAACACCAGACTTAGAACCCGGGAAAAGGCCATTCATCTCAATGGCGGATCCTGGGATCTCTCTTGTCTTTGCTTCAAGGCCCATGGGATTAAGCGCAGGATATACATCAACTATTCCTTTGAGGCAGTTGAAGTTTTCCTTGATCCTTCTTATTACCTCATAGCAGACAAACTGGCCTATAAGTTCGTCCCCATAAACACCGGAAACAATACATATTCTTCTTTCATGACCTGTTGGAAAATCCGGCATCAGTCTGTTTTTCTTTATCTTAAGAGACTCTGCCACATTCAGGTTAATTGAAGCTACAGTTTCTATCATTTCATAATCCTTATAAAATAAAAAGCAAGAACACCTAAAAATTTTCTGTGTCCTTGCTTATCATACATTAACTAACTAGATATTACAATGTTTTAAAACTCATCGTAATAGTCTTCATAATCATCATACTCACCATTTAAATATGCCTTGGTGTAATTGATGTTATTCTGTCTATGTAATTTAGGCTGAGGACGTTGGCTCTTCTTATCTTTCTGCTGAGAATTACCTTCAGACTTTTTCTTCATAGTCTTTTGTTCCTTCTCAAATCTCATTGCTGTCTTAGCCTTATCAGGCTGTGCCACAGCACCTGCAACCTTGCTTTTCTGAGGGCGTGAAGAATGACTTCTATGCATGTTGCTTCTCTCATCATCATCTTCATCCTTGTCTTTCGCGAAACCGGCATTCTTACTGTATCCATCGCGAGGCTTAAATCCATCACGGGATTTAAATCCACCATTACCATTGTTATTTCTGTCGCGGTAAGATGGTCTTCCTTCTCCGTCTTTTCTGTAAGAAGGTCTTCCTTCTCCATCTTTTCTGTAAGAAGGTCTTTCTTCTCCATCTCTCTTTACAAATGATCTGCCTTCGCCATTTCCATCTCTAAATCCTCGATAAGGCTTTCCATCCCTGCTACGGTAAGATCCGTTTTCATCCTTGGATCCATTCCCTTCTCTTTTACCACGGTAAGAATTTCTGTCGAAAGAATTCCTATCAGAAGAATTCCTGTCAAAAAACTGCTTCTTGTCCGTATTTCTCTCGCGGCCGGATTCGTTAGTTCCCTGAGTCTGCACTTTTTACTCCTTCGTTTTTCATTAAAAAACTATTTTAAAATATTTTTTTCTAGAGATTTATTCTCTTATACTCAACGGTCACATTTTACTTTAATAAAGCAATTACCGTCAATCATTTTTTTAACTTTTTGGCTGTTTTTTTTGAATAAATTCACTTACTCTTAACCATCTCTCTTGCTGTAGCCAAAACATTATCTGTTATCTGAGCTCCTCCCAGGAGACGGGCGATTTCCATGATCTTACCCTCTTCATCTATCTCTCTTATAAGAGTCACCGTTTTCTTATCAGTTTCCTCTCCGGTAACTTTTTTCTCAATGATAAATGAATGGTCTGAAACAGCCGCTATCTGAGCTAAATGGGTGATACAGATAACCTGTCTTTTTGCTGCGATGCATTTCATCATCTTTCCTACAGCTTCTGCTGTGATCCCACTTATACCTGTATCAATCTCATCAAATACAAGCGTAGTCATATCATTATCCGTTGTAAGAGACGCCTTTATAGCCAGCATAACTCGTGATAATTCACCACCGGATGCAACATCCTGAAGAGGCTTTATATCTTCTCCCACATTAGTGGATATCATAAAGCATACTTCATCACAACCATCCTGAGTGATCTCTTCTTTTTTCTTAAAATCAGTAGAAAATCTGACATCATTAAAATTAAGCAAAAGAAGGGACTCTTTTATCTTTTCAGTAAGAATATCTGCAGCTGCCTTTCTCTTAAGAGAAAGTTCATCTGCCGCATGGGATAATTCCTTATAAAGCTTATCTTTCTTTTGTTTTAATTCAGCTATTATCTCATCATGATTAGCAAGTTTTTCTCTTTCACTTTTAAGTTCTTCTAAGGTGTCCTTAATAAGATCAATGGTCTTTCCATATTTCATCTTAAGAGAATTGATAAGATCTAATCTTTCTTCTGTATTTCTTAGATCTGCTTCATCAAATTCCATAGAAGACATATAATCCGAAAGAGAACGGTTAAAATCATTAAGAAGTCCGTCAATATTAGAAAGATATTCTGCTATATCTTCAATGTCCTTATCATATCTGATAAGATCTCTCAAACGAGGCAGATTCCTCGAAATGACATTTCCCGCAGAATTACTGTCATCATATCCCGTAACCCTGTAAATATCATTTAAGACAGATAAAATGTCTCTCGAAGCATTCATCTTCTTATACTGCTCTTCTAATAAAGTGTCTTCTCCTTCATTAAGGCAGGCACTTTCAATCTCTGATATCTCAAAGCCGATAAAATCAAGACGTTTTGCCATCTCTCCTTCATCCTTTGAAAGTTCTTTAAGGTTGTCACATACTTCTTTATATTTTTTATAACTGTCGCTGACTTTTTCCTTTAGATCTATGATTTCTGGATCAGATGAATCAATGATAGCAAGATGCTTCCTTGGTTTAAGCAATGTGGTACTCTCATGCTGGGCATGAAGATTAATAAGAACCTCTGCCACTTCCCTTAACTTAGTGATGGTAACGCTATGATCATTTATCCTGTTAGTAGTGCGGCCATTAACAAGACGTCTCTGGATTATAAGCTGTCCCTCACATGGTGTGATCTCACTGTCTAATTCACGAAGTGCTTTCTCACTCTCTGGATCCACCCAGAAGATAAGTTCCACAAGTCCTTCGGAATTTTTATCTCTTAGAAGAGAACTATCAAATTTTCCTCCCAATCCGATACCGATAGAGCCAATGATTATGGATTTTCCGGCGCCTGTCTCACCCGTAAGGATATTCAGCCCATCAGAAAAATCCACAGAAATCTCATCTATAAGAGCAAGATTTTTAATGTGAAGACTCTGTAACATATCTTTACTTTGTCCTTCCCTTTATATAGAAAAATAGAAAACTAATTAAGTGTCATATGGATAGCATCAACCACTGAATCCACCAGGACTTTCTTACGTACCGCAATAAATATGGTATCATCTCCTGCAATACATCCTGCAATGCCATCAATATGCATATGATCAAGAGCTGCTGCAACTGCCATGGCAACACCTGATACTGTTTTTATCACAACGATATTTTCAGCCGCTTCAACACTGCTTATACCAGTGCGAAGAATCTGTCTATAAGAAGCTGCTGAAGTAGAAAGCGACGCTTCTCCTGGAGCATACTTTTGTCTTCCACTTTCTGATGTGATCTTACGAAGTCTTAATTCTCTTATATCACGGGACACAGTGGCCTGTGTTGTATCAAAACCTTCTTCTGTAAGCTTTGTAGCCAGTTCTTCCTGTGTCTCTATCTCATAATCTGTAATAAGTCTGAGTATTGTTCTTTGTCTGTCCCTTTTCATATCCTGAATTTCCTGCTAATTACCTCATAAAAGCTTTCCTCATCAATTTTGATAAGTTCGAGCTCATTTTCTGACCTTCTTATCTCTATCTTGTCATTAACCCCTATTTCAAAGTTCTTGAAACCGTCAAAACTTACAAGAGCTTCATTTACCTGTGTCTTTCTCTTTTCAACCAGTTCGATCCTGATGGAATCCTCTGCAGAAAATACCACGCTCTTCTTCGAAAGAGAATGTGGCGCTACAGGAGTAACCAGTATCAGGCTTGCCTTAGGACTTACAATCGGCCCTCCCGCAGAAAGATTATAACCTGTTGAACCTGTAGGGGTAGATACTATGATTCCATCTGCCTCATAGGTATCAAAAAATACATCATTTACAAATATCTTAAATGCCAGAAGTCTTAAAGCTCCCTGACGAGCAACCACCACATCGTTAAGAGATGTGAAGTCAGAGTCATTTACTTTTCCATCCAGCATCATACGTTTCTCTATCGTATAATCTCCATTCATAAGGCGGCATACCATTTCATCCACCTTAGGAAGATCTACTTCCGTAAGAAAACCTACTGTTCCAAGGTTGATACCGATCATAGGGATATATCTTTCACCTACAGTATGGGCTGCCCTAAGAAGAGTTCCATCTCCTCCAAGAACGATAATAGCATCCAGACTGTCCAGATCGATTTCTTTTTCTTTTGCACAAAGATCGATATCCTCGTTGCAGCAGATATAGGCATTTCCCCCCCGAAGAGAGATCCTGCTCTTTACATCATTTGCAACTTCAAGTTCTCTATCTTTATTAATATTGGTATAAAGAAGAAAATTCTTTAACTGTTTCATACTTTTTACTCGGCCTTTTTATCAAGTGTGGCATGACTTTCTTCAACTACTTTATCAACATCTATTACTACTTCTTCATCTGAAGGCTGCTTTTTTAAATAAGCTAAATATTCGATATTTCCTTCCGGTCCCTTAACAGGTGAAAAAGTTAGTCCTGAAACATAAAGATTAATAGATTTAGCATAGTCAAGTACCATGTCTATAACTTCCTTATGAACCTTCTTATCTCTTACAACTCCATGCTTACCAACCTTCTCACGGCCTGCTTCAAACTGAGGCTTGATAAGACATACTATCTCACCGTCTTCCTTAAGCAGATTAAAAACAGGAAGAAGCACCTTGGTAAGTGAGATAAATGATACATCTATGGATGCAAAATCCAGTAATTCATCTATATTTTCAGGTGTAACATATCTGATATTGGTCTTCTCCATAACCACAACTCTCTCGTCGTTACGAAGCTTCCAGTCCAGCTGACCATGACCTACATCTACGGAATAAACCTTAAGCGCTCCATTCTGCAGCATACAGTCAGTAAATCCACCTGTAGAAGAACCAACATCCATACATACTGTCCCCTCTAACTTAACAGGGAAATTCTCCATAGCTTTCTCTAATTTAAGTCCGCCACGGCTTACATACTTTAATGTAGTACCTCTTACTTCTATATTCTTTGTTTCTTCAAATGTACTTCCGGCCTTGTCTTCCTTAATATTATCAACATATACGATGCCTGACATTATAAGGCGCTTTGCCTTTTCTCTTGAATCAGCAAAACCTTTCTCCACCAGTAAAACATCCAGTCTTTTCTTCATATAGCTAAACCTTTTTATAATTTAATATAAATCTTATTATATATACTCTCTGGATCAAGTCCCAGTCTCTCTCTTAATTCTCCAATGCCACCATGAGGCACCATCTCAGCATCTATACAGCAGTGGATCATTTCAGTTTTAACACCGCTCATATATAATTCATAGCAAAGTGCTTCGCCAAAACTTCCACGACGCACATTCTCTTCAACCACTACCATGATATCTGATGCATCAGCAGTTTCTTTAAGGAAATTCTTATCAAGAGGCTTGATAAATCTGGCATTTATAAGACGAGGCACAATGCCGCATCTTTCTTTTAAAAGATCAGCCACTTCATTTGATATTTCCATCATATTTCCAACTGAAACAATGGAGATCTTCTTCTTATAATCCATTTCCTTTTTAACAACCATTGGATTAAAACCAAAGTCCTGGATCATTTCAGAATGGCCTGATCTAAATGGCTCGTTCCACTTATCAAAAGAATAATCCGCCTGAGCACGACTGTATTTAATAGCAACCGGGCCGTCGCATTCGTTTACGGCAAATCTAAGAGCTTCCTCAATCTCTTTTGCACCTTTAGGAGCAAGGATCGTAAGCCCCGGCATTTCTCTAAGGAAAGAAGTATCATAAATTCCCTGATGAGTCTCTCCATCCGGCCCTACAAGTCCAGATCTGTCTATCGCAAATATCACATGAAGTCTCTGAAGACAGACATCATGAAGAATCTGATCATAGGCCCTCTGTAAGAATGAAGAATAAATAGCCACCACCGGTATCATGCCGCCTTTAGCAAGTCCCGCTGCAAAAGTCACTGCATGCTGCTCCGCTATTCCCACATCAAAGGTTCTCTTTGGAAAATGTCTCCTGAAAAGGCTTACACCGGTTCCTTGCGCCATAGCGGCAGTAATAGCAACTATTTTTTCATTACTACTTCCAAGACATACCAGCTCTTTTGCAAAGACATCTGTATTTGTAGCACCAGTCTTATGACTCCTGGTACGTCCTGTCTCAATATCGAAAGGCGCAACCCCATGGAAATGCTCAGGATATTTCTCTGCAAGAGGATATCCCTTACCTTTCTTTGTGCATACATGGATAACAATAGGCTTATTAAGAGAGAAAGCTTCCTTAAAGGTGCTTACCATCTCTTCTATGTTATGGCCATCAATAGGTCCAACATAAGTAAGTCCCATCTCTTCAAAGATGTTGTCATGTATAAGTATATTTCTTATGGAATCCTTAGAACGCTTGATCCCTCTTGCCATCTTAAATCCAACGGCAGGAATAGACTGAAGCGCAGATTCCACATTTGATTTCATATCATTATAGGTATCACTTACTCTTATACGATTCAGCGCTTTAGAAAGCCCACCTACATTCTTTCCTATGGACATCTGATTATCATTTACGATGATAACACACTGAGATCTAAGCTGTGCCAGCCTGTCTAAAGCTTCATAAGCCATACCACCAGTAAGAGAACCGTCCCCTATCACAGCGCAGACTTTTTCCTTACCACCCTTAAGATCTCTTGCAACGCAGTATCCCAAAGCTGCAGAAATAGAAGTCGAACTATGCCCTGTATTAAATGGATCTGAAGCCGACTCAATAGACTTAGGGAATCCGCTCATACCATCCAGTTTTCTAAGCTTTGTAAAGCCGCTCTTTCTTCCTGTAAGTATTTTATGGGTATAACTCTGATGGCCTACATCAAAAATAAGCTTATCCTCAGGAAAAGTCATACATCTATGGAGAGCAATGGTAAGTTCAACAGCCCCAAGATTAGACGCAAGATGACCACCGGTCTTAGATACATTTTCAATGATAAACTCTCTTATCTCTTTTGAAAGATCATTAAGACTTCCTGCTTTAAGCTTCTTTATATCATTTTCTTTTTTAATATTATCAAGTATTGCCATATTATTTTTCTCTATCCACCAGTGACATTACAACCTCTGTAAGCATCGCTGAATAATCATTCTTTTTATCCTTAAATAAATCATCTAAAGAATCAGCCGCCTTTAATGACAGGTCACGGACATATTCTCTTGATCTCTCAATGCCATTGATCGAGGCATAAGTATATTTGTCATTTCTTTCGTCCTGACCTACTTCTTTACCAACAACCTCGGCATCTCCGGTCATATCTATGATATCATCCTGAACCTGAAATGCCATTCCGATGGAATATGCAGCTTCAGAGATCTGACAAATCTCTGAATCAGTTGCTCCTGCAAGGATTGCACCAATCTCCATGGCACACATAAGAAGCGCTGCAGTCTTATTTTCATATATATAATCAATATCTGATGCATCTAACTTTTTTCCTGTGAGGCAGACATCCGCTGCCTGGCCTCCCAGCATGCCATTAAGCCCCGGTCTTGTTGCAAGGACTTTAAAAGCTCTCTCTACTGCCAGATTTCCAGGTCTTATCATAAAACCATTACAGGCTACTTCATAAGCTAAGTTAAGTAATCCGTCTCCTGCAAGGATTGCGATATCCTCCCCAAACTTCTTATGACAGGTAGGAAGTCCACGTCTTAAGTCATCATTATCCATAGCAGGCAGATCATCATGGATAAGAGAATAAGTATGTATCATCTCAAGTGCTGCCATAAATGGTTCTACAACCTTATCATCTTCTCTTTCACCAAGAAATGCCTTATAGGTAAGAAACATAAGCATTGGACGGAGTCTCTTTCCCCCGGCTTCAAGGGAATAATTCATAGCCTCTGCCACCCTGCCATTACGTCCCGTAGTTTGTGGCATATATTTTTTTATAACATCTTCACATGTAAGTCGAAGATTCTCTAATATATTTTTATCAATCATCTTTTGCCTCCGAAAGGATCCATGATCCATAAAAAAGTCTGCTCTTAATAACTTACTCGTCTTCAGAAAGGATCTTTATCTCCTTCTCAACTCCTTCAAGAGTCTTCTTACAGCTATCAGCTAACTTAACTCCTTCTGTATAAAGCTCCATAGCTTCCTTAAGCTTAGTATCCGGCTTTTCAAGGAGTGCAGTTATCTCTTCTAACCTTTTAAATGATTCTTCAATATTTATCTCTTTTTCTTCACTTTTCTTTGCTCTTGGCATATTTTATACCTCTTTTAAAATTAAGCAAACCCGGCACATATAATCCCAACGAACAATGCATTTAATTGTGGACCTGCTCTACTCTGGTACGAACCGAGCCGTCATGTAAAATAATCTCTATCTCATCCCCTGCCTTAACCTTCTTTGCTGAAGTAACAGGTTCATCATTTTTTGAAATATATCCAAAACCGTTTATTAACTTTGCTGTAGGGGAAAGTCCGTCAAGTCTTGCTATATCAAGGCTAAGCCTTCTCTCATACAAAGCATATTTCCTTTCAATGGCACCTTTCATCCTGTCAGAAAGACCGGCAAGATAAAGATTATTATTGATAAGCTTTTGCTCAGGGCTTAACTTCTCTAATCTGGCAATATATTTATCATTAAGCAGCCGTAATCTGTCGATTCTGGCCTTAGTAGACCTCTCTATCCCACTTCTTAAATTATCAATCTTTCTTATTTCAGACATGATATCCGGAATAGCAAGTTCCGCTGCAGCCGATGGAGTCGGTGCCCGAAGATCAGATACATAATCCGCTATCGTATTATCTATCTCGTGTCCGGTACCGGATATGATAGGAGTCTTTGCCTCGTAAATAGCACGGGCCACAATCTCTTCATTGAATGCCCAAAGATCTTCTATAGAACCACCACCACGTCCGACTATTATAGTATCAAGCCCCATCTTATCGAGAGTCTTAATACCTTTTACTATCGTCTCTGCCGCACCATCCCCTTGAACCTTTGCAGGATATAAAACCAGCTGTACATAAGGATCTCTACGCCTTGCGATATTCATGATATCCTGTATGGCTGCTCCTGTCTTTGCTGTAACTATTCCTACCGACTTTGGAAATTTGGGGATTGGCTTTTTTATTTCAAAATCAAAAAGCCCTTCTTCATAGAGCTTTAATTTCAATTGTTCAAATTTAAGATGAAGTTCTCCTTCACCCAGACCATCCAGCTGGATATTTTTTGCATAAAGCTGATACATCCCTCCCTGCTCATAGACTCCAAGAGAGCCCTGAACTATAACCGCCTGTCCATTCTTTAATTCAAACTTAAGGCCAGAAGGTACATTTCCCTTAAACATAACACACGGCATGGAACCTGTCTCATCCTTTAATGAGAAATAGATATGCCCCATGCTGTGATATTTGCAATTAGAGATCTCCCCCTTCACAAGGAAATTGCGAAGAAGGTAGTCACTCTGTATTAAATTCTTAAGATAATTATTTATCTGTCCAACTGAATAAACTTTCATATATTCTCTAATAATTCAAATGTTCAATATAGGATCGATCTTTTCGCATCTGATTAATTCTGTGTTACCTGATCCTATGCCTCGATCAGCGAGCTAATACTTGATCAGTAAGCTAAGCCTCGATCAGCGAGCTAAGCACTCCGTTAATAAATGCAGAAGCTTTCTCATCACAATACTCTTTTGAAAGTTCGATAGCTTCATTTATAGCTACCTTACCTGGAACATCCTCATCATATTTAATCTCATAAACAGCAACACGAAGTATAGCAAGCTCAGCCTTTCCGATACGACTAATGTCCCATCCCTTACTTGCTCCTGCGAGAATCTTATCAATATCATCTGTAGCCGCAAGGATCTTAGATGCCTTACCGCTGATATATGCTGCTTCTTCAGCAGATACGCCATCTTCCTTCATCCTGGATTTTGGAAGATAAGTAGAAGGCTCTTCCTTAAGAGATTCGATATAATCTCCTGCCTGAAGCTCCATATTATCCTTTCCTACAAACTGTTCACGGAAGATGATCCTAAAGATAGAATCTCTTATTTCATGTCTTGTCATCATAATTTATAATTCTCCTATTTGTCCTCATTAAAATCAATGCCCGAAACTCTGACATTAACAGTAGAACATTTCAGTCCCGTCATAAGATCAAGGGCTGACTTAACTTTCTCCTGCACAGCTTTGGATACATCTACTATGTTATATCCAAATTTCACCTGTATTGATGCATCAACTTTAACCGAGTCATTATCATATGCAATTCTAACGCTTTTGGCAAGATTTCTTTTGCCAAGTTTAGCAATAAGCTCTGTAGGGATATTACCTGTAAGTCTTGAAACCCCATCAACTTCAGTGATAGCAATCGCTGCAATAGACGAAACCACATCATCAGCTATCTGTATATATCCCATCTTATCTTCACTTTCAATAGTATATATTGAATCATCTTTTTCTACGTCTGCCATAGTTAGTCTCCTCCCTTACAAATCATTCAAACCCTTATATCCAAGTCATTTCAATATAATATAGGCCTAAAATATTTAATCCCGTATGACATAGACCTCTATTAACATAAGCTTCTATCTTAACTCACTTAACTTACCTAACTTACTTAACTTACCTAAACTTCCATCATATACTTTGCCCCTTCATAAAATGCTATGGTGCCAGGAATTCCTGTCCAGCAAAAAAGCACATATAAAAGTCCTGTCTTATATTCTCCCATATAAAACTTATGAAGTCCTACACTTCCAAAGAAAAATGCAAGAAATCCAGCTATGATATAGTTCTTTTTTTTCTCTTTTTTATCTTTCTTTTCTTTTTTCTCTTGACTTGAAACTGCCTCAACAGATTTCTTATTCATATCAACTGCCTCAGCTTTGTTTTTCTTATTTTCCATATGCGTAACTCTCTTACATTATATTTTTAAAATCCTGCTTTGTGTCAGAATCATATACCTACCAGTATAACGCCTCTTTTACGGACGTTACACTGGTTATTATAACAGAAAAATGATATAATTAAAATGCGTTTTTTCTAGATATATATTGCGGAGGATACACATGAATACGACATCAAAAAAGAAAAAAACTTTACTGGCACTTTCATTTATGCTGCCAGTCATTATCGCTTTTATAGGGCTTATCTTAGGAAGATTTGCTCCATTTGGCGGAAAGGATGTTTACACTGCAGGCGGCTATAGCAACGTTATGGCCTTCTACTACGAGCTAAATGACAAGCTCTATACCGGTGCCAGCGTCTTAACAGGTTCTCTCGGAAATGCATATAACGACTTTGGTACAACCATAGCCTATTATATTTCCGACCCACTTAATCTTATTGCAGTACTTTTTCCAAAACGTACCATGCCAACAGTTTTAAATATCATTTATATCTTAAAGATCGGTTGTGCTGGTCTTTTCTTTTGCATGCTTCTTTCTTATAAAAAGACTTCTCTTCTTTACGAAAAAGCTAATATGGAAGAAAAAAGAAAAGAGAAAATTGCCGCCTACAAAGCAAAATTAGAAGCAAAGAAATTAAAGAAGAAAAATCAGAAGAAAGACTTTAAGATTGGAAGCGACAAGGAAACTAAAAACCCTGTCATCCTCTTCTTTAGAGGTTTTGACTTTCCTGTCCTTGCCTTTTCCATGGCTTACTCACTTTCATCATTTATGCTTTCAAAGGGAATGAACACAGGTTATCTTACAGTAGCCGCTCTCTTCCCTCTTCTTATCATGGGAATCGATAAGATTGTAAGAGAAAACAAATGGCTCATTTACACTATAGCCTTCACTCTTTCAATCTTTGGCAACTTCCACTTAGCTCTTGTAGCCTTTATCATTTCCCTTATATACTTCCTTATCCAGGACTATAAAGAGCCACAGCATTTTATGAAGAGCCTTCTCTATAAACTAATGAGCGATGCTCTTTCCATAGCAATGGCAGCCATCGTGATAATCCCTGCCATAAAAAACGCAGAATTTAAAGAAAGCTTTTCAATAAAGTTTCCGATATTTACAACATTTTCAAGTATCTTTGATACTTTAAAAACTCAGGTAATGGGATTCAGTCCTTCAAGCATATCCTATTACTCCCTTGGTACAGATATTTACGCAGGAATATTTGTACTTCTTTTAGTGTGTCTCTTCCTTTTAAATAGAAACATTACAGTTCTTAGAAGATTAAAGGCACTTATTCCTATAACAATCCTTCTCTTTGGACATGTATTCTCTTCATTAAACTATATATTAAATGGATTCTATTTCAGTGATAAGAATCTTAATCTTTATGACTTTGCATTTATAGCTATCCTTCTTTTACTTAGTTATGAAGAATATATCAATATCGAACATACCAGAACTCCTGATATACACCTCTCTCTTCTTATATCAGCAGCTCTTACTATGCTGGCATTATTCAAATCATATCACGTGGAAAACATCGCAGTATTCTATTACTCAAGTGCATTCCTTCTTGCTGTATATCTTCTTATTCTGATATATAGATCAAACAGTATGACTAAGAGTATCTTTAGGATCTGCCTTGGTTTTCTTATAATCCTTGAGATAATCCCAACTTTCTTTATTGCCATAAGAAAGATCAAAGCTAATACTGCTGACAGCCGTTTTTCAACTGATTATGCCTTCTTTATGGCAAAAAAGCACATCTTAGCTAAGGATCCTGATGCATCAATCCTCACCTATTCAAGATCAAATCCAAATTACGACCCGGTACTTTCCGCAATAGAAGGATATGATTATGTAATAGCTGACAAGAATCTTCTTGATGAAGACTTTCTTCCTCTTGATGAAGAATTCTATAACATTTACATATATAAGAATGAATTAAAATATGATGCCCCAGTATATACTCCATATGACATTACCAGCTGGAAATTAAGTGATTCAAACTATTTCGAATCCCTTAATCTCCTTCTTTCTTCATACCTTTATGGAAAGGATGTTTATACTGTTACAGATGGTGAATTCATGTCTTCTCAAGACACATATGTTCGACCTGAAGGTGTAGAAGACAACTATACCAGTTATTTCATCTTTAAATTTTCACCTTATGGATCTGGTGATCTTTATGGTCATTATAATGATCAGATTGTAAGTCATGGTTATATGGATGAAGAAGGAATTGCCCTTAGATACTTTTTCACTTCAAAATATCTTTTTAAAAATGGAAATATGAATGTAAGATATGCCTTCTTCGACGCTGATGCCATGAAGGAAAACATATCCAATTCTTTAGTATGCCAAAAAAATGATAAGGGTAGTTTTAAGATCAACGCCCCATATAATGGTTCAATCCTTGTACCTATCGATACATATTCAGATTTAAAGATATGTAATAATAATGAAACTGTTTACGGAACAAAGGTAAATAAAAATCTTATTAGCATCCCGGTTCTTGCTGGTGAAAATGATATCATGATTAATGTTGACAGAACATATCTCGTCAGCAGCATCCTGATATCTCTTATTGGCGTGTTCTTACTGGCTCTCATCTTAATCAAAAATCTCGCATGTAATATAAGTACATTTGCAGTAAATAATAAGACTATAAGATTTATAGTAGATAACAGAATGTATATCTACTGCTTTACTATATCTTTTATGATTGCTACTATCATGCTTATTATTGTTTCAGTTGCGCCTTTTGGAGATAACGCTCTAGGTAACGCTGACACCTATCAGCAGTGGTATTCAGGCACTTTACTTAGCTATATTAATGCTAAGAATAATCACTATTCATTATTTGCAACAAACAGCGGTCTATTTTCAGATAATTATAACGGATTTATTAGTTCAATTATTAGCCCTTTCTCAAGGTTAATAAATTATCTAATCCCTGAATCTTTATATAATTTATTCTTTGCATTAGATTTTGTTACAAAATTTTCCATTGGTGGACTTTCTCTTATCTTCTACTTATCTCATAGAAGATATTCTAAAAAGATAAAGAAAACTGATAAACGGATTCTTATATATGGCCTTACATATTCAATCTGTAGTTATTCTATTTCATATTTTGGATATCAAAACTTTGGTTTTTTACAGATACTTCCAATAGTAATACTGGGATTAGAACTATTAGTTAAGGAGAATAAACCTGCTCTCTATATCGCAGCACTTTTCCTTGCAATAGGAGATCCATATTATGGATTTATGACATGTATGTTCCTGTTCTTTTATTTTCTTACATTTAAGTTTGATGATATTAAAGACTTCTTTAAGAAATCAGTAAGATTTGGCCTTGCTTCAATTGCAGGCGCTGGACTTCGTGCCTATATTTTAATACCTTATTTCTTAAAGACCAGAGAGTCCCTTTATCTTGTAGGAGATGCCGAAGTTCAAAAAAGCTCTGTTGGTACTAACTATTTTAATACTATACAGGAATTCCAGATTTTTAATGAACAGAGTTCTGTTACAAAAGTTTTTTATCAAATAAATATATATTGTGGCATATTATTCCTTATGATCCTCCCTGTTTATTTACTTCTAAGAAAAGTTCCTATGCAGGTAAGGATTAAGAAGATATTACTGATAGCCCTTTACTATCTGGCTTTTAATAATGAAACACTTAATTATATCTTCCATGGATTCCATAACCAGACCATGGTGCCAAACCGATTCTCAATATTTATCATATTTATGCTTATTACAATGGGTATAGATATAATAGAAAACCTTTGCGAATTAAATAAGAAAAATGTATTAAGAGTACTGGCGATATCATCAATTACTATTCTCTCAATATGGGCAATACCAAATATTGGTAAAACACCTGATATGTCATATATTGTTTCAGTATTATTTATAATCATTTATCTAAACATTTTCTATTTCTTATATTATAGAAAAGAAAACTTTAAAACAGCTAAAAAAGTCCTTATCTTTTTATTAATACTTGAAGTAATAATAAACTGCTTTGGAACGATGTATAGACATGTGGGTGCAAAAGCTGTAAATATTGATAATGTTTATACTATAAGAGAAATTGAAAAGAAATATCCAGATATGCTTAAAGCTGATGTAAATACAGAATTGATCAATTCCGACCTCAATAATATAGGAAACTTTACAGGAATCAATACCTTATCAACATTTAACAGCAGCCTTACTATTCCTCATGCAAATATTGTTGCTAAATGGAATCAGCTTTATTCAGCAAATGTTATCTACTATCCTTTAGGCAACCTGTTGTCTGATATGATGCTTCATATCAAATATCATCTGGCTGATATGTATGATGCATATTCAGGATCATATTATGAGAAGACCGGTCAGGTAGCAAATATTGAAATTTATGAAGCAGATACCTATCTTCCAATGGGCGTATTCTTTAATAATAATGATTTATTAACAAAGTGGGATATGTCCGATAAAGATGATTACTCAAATTCTTTAAAATATCAGAATGCTTTCAGTAATTCTTTAGGATATGGAGATATCTATAATATCATCTCTCTTGAGGAATATGATAAAGATAAAACTTATACAGCTAAAGATAATTTCTATCAGATAACAAAAAGTGATACAACAACCACTACTAACGAAGTATATGGAACCATTAACTATAATGTAGCAATGCATTTGTCAGCAGATATAAAAGGGGATATCTACATAGGTTATGGGGACTTCATCTTCTACGGTGGCAGAAAAGATTCCGATTCGGATGAAATATTAGAGATAACTATCCCATCTCCAAAAGAATTATCAGAAATGTCCTTTGGTATTGCAAATAAAGAAAATCTTAAAGCATTACATCAGGATTTAAGCAGATATACACTGCAGAATATATCTTCCGACTGGAATTCCATCGATGGAACTATTACCACCCCGGCTGAAGGAACAATATATATCTCCCTTCCAAATTTAGGAAGTTTTGAAACCTATGTTGATGGAAAGAGAGTTGATCATTCTACTTTCCTTGGTGGTATAGGAATACCTGTAACAAGCGGTGATCATAAGATATCACTTGTTTACACTCCAAGAGGAATGTACGGAGGTTTTATTGTAACCTTCTGTACAATAGCTTTATTAATATTTACATCATATCTTACAAAGAGAAACAAGAAAAAAGATGCAAAAACTGTTGCTTAATAAGGATTTTTATATTAAAATGTTAACAGTTATGCGTGCTAATTAAAGGAGGAAATTATAAATGTTATCAGCAGGTGAATTTAGAAACGGTATGACCGTTGAAATCGAAGGAAAAGTTTATCAGATCATTGAATTCATGCATGTTAAACCAGGTAAGGGTGCTGCATTCGTTAGAACAAAATTAAAGGATATCATCAATGGTGGTGTTGTTGAACGTACATTCCGTCCAACAGAAAAGTTTGATACAGCACATATCGAAAAGAGAGAAATGACATATTCATATAAAGATGGTGATTTATTCTACTTCATGGATCCAGAATCATTTGAGATGATCCCTGTTGCTGAATCTCTTATCGCTGATGATATGAAATTCGTTAAGGAGAATGAAAACTGCAAGCTTTCTTCATATAAGGGTGAAGTATTCTCAGTTGAACCTCCTATCAGCGTAACTCTCCAGGTTACAGATTGTGAACCAGGTGTTAAGGGTAACACTGCTACTAATGCTACAAAGCCATGTACAGTAGAAACAGGCGCAACACTTAATATTCCACTCTTCGTAAATACAGGTGATATGATCACAATCGATACAAGAACTGGTGAATATACAGGTAGAGCTTAATAATTAGTTATATTAAAAAAAACTCCTCAAATCAATTTGAGGAGTCTTTTTTTATTTATTACGATAATTACCCTATGTGCTGTATTTAAAAAATTAAATATTATATAGGAAAAGGACTGATACAAATGTACCAGTCCTTTAATAATAAATTATTTAGTTAAGATACTGTAATTCTTCAGGAAGTTCAATTCGAATTGTCTTCTTATATTCCATTCCTGTTGAATCTTTCATAATTACTACGATATATGCATAACCATCTATGAAGTAGTTAGCCTGAAGCTGAAGTCTGCCTTCATATTCAGATCTGAAATCCTTAATTGTATCTGCATTAATCTTTGTCAGTACACCTGAATCAACTAATCCAGCCTGTCTTTCTTCATTAAAGATCTCTACATCACCAGCACCATACTCACCATTATTATCAAGATCATAGAAGATCTGAATACTTGTAAGTTCTACGCCTTCACTACTATCAAGAGTTGGAAGGAATGAGAATACTGGAGTATCGTTATTTGTAGTAACCTTAATTACATAATCATTAACACCTGTTGGATCCTTAATAACCTTTCTGTTTGTAAGATTATTAATTGTTGATGTTTCATCATAAAGGTTAAGATCTGATTCTTCAACCACGCTATGAGCAGAGCTAAGAATGATATTAATGAAAAGTCTTCTTTCATCATTATTATTTCTACCATAACCAGTTACACAACCATGACCTGCACCTGTATAAGTAATATTTCCATATCTGTAAAGGAAGTAATTCTCTGCACCATTGTTTGGATCAGCTGCAAATACAGATGAAGGTGAACCTGCAGAACCACCAGCCAGAGCGTAATAAACTATCAAGTCTCTGTCTTCAATATCAGCTGTATAACACTGCATTGAAGTTGGTGAAATCTGAAGTCTTGAACCTATATTAAATGGATAAAGTGTTACAAAACCTACATTAGTCTGTGTAGCCTTATCAGTTGAACCACCCTTACCATCTGTTCTAAGTTGTTCTCTTACATCATGTTCCTGCTGTAAAACCTGATTGTTTGTTTCTGCATATTCATAATCATAATGAGAATACTTAAACATTGATCCACCCATATTAGAGTTAAAGTCCATTGCTGCACCGAGACTCTGATACTCAGGAATATTCTTAATGTTAAGAGAAGTTGGATTTACAGTATAATTTCCACCATTCTTATTATAATAATAGGTTTCTGACTTACCAGCATAATCATTTTCAAGAGTATATCTAGCAGATACGGTCTTTTCAGTATAATTCTTATTGTCATTTACAACTATCTCACCATTGCTTCCAGTCTTAAGGCTCTTGTCAGCATTTGCCGCGTTATTAGATGAAACAGTAAATGATGTATCTTTTAAGATATTACCATTTGGATCAACAAACTTAAATGTTACCTGCTGGTTATCAATTTCTTTAGATATTGTTCCATCCTTAACAATAGAAGCAGTAATTCCGGTTACTGACTTGTTGTATGTTGAATTTTCCATAGTAAATTCTACATTTCCATCTGCATCAGTCACATCACCACCAGCTAAATATGAGCTATTCTGGTAGGTATACATTTCAGATTTATTAAGCACATAATCTACTTTTTCATCAGCTATTGGATTATTATCTCCATCTACAACTCTGATTGTAAATGTCTGCTTACCAAATCCATCAGGAAGTGTTCCTTCTGTGGTGACAACAGGATCACTGTATGTTGCTCTGTAATTTGCAAAAGCTGCATACTTATCATAATACTCTTCTACATAATTAAGCTTTATTGGATTATTATAATCATTATTTACAACAGCATATAACTGAACATCATAATTAAATTTCTCATTTTTCCACCTATTATTCGATACATAATCATAGGTTATTTGGATTCTTACTTCCTTCTTATCACTTGAATTCTTATCAAGAGTCTGTTCAACACTAGCAGTACGATAATTTGAAGAATACAGGAACTGACCCCAAGGTCTAACAAGCTTAGCTTCAATTAAATTTGTATCTGCAAATATATCACTGTTCAATATATAATTATTTTTTGCCCAATCAGGTATAGCATTATTTTGATATGAATCAGAAGTATAGAACTTCAGATTGTAACTAGGAGCAGTGTAAGTAACTTCGGAAGTACTATCTGATACTTTCATAGTATCCATATCTACAAAATAGTTACGACTATTTGAAAAATAGTATCTACCATCATTACTCTTAACTACTTCTTTATATCCGTTACTCGTATTTGCCCAATATGTATCACCACTCTTAAAGAAACTATAAGTTCCTCCGTCATAATAATGCTGTCCGTATTGATACTTTGTTGACGCTGTATATGGATAATAATATACGTCCATAGTTTTTTGTGTTGTATCAAAAACCTTTTCTGCCTTTGTGATAGTAAATACTGTATTTTCAACAGATGTTGATAGTCCAGTTATCTCAGCATTCTTACCATTACCATATGTGATATCAATTGTATGACCACTATCAAGTCCAGATTTAAGCTTATATTCAGCAGTACCCTGTTCTTTAATAGTAACTGTTGACTTACCAAAGGATGCTGGAAGATCAACCGTTGCTGTATATTCCTGATATTCAGGCTTATACTTTATTGTAAGTTTCTGATCGGCAAGTGTCTTCTCAACACCGGCAGTATCTTTAACGTAATGTCTTGCATTCTGTCCAAAGAGTGATGCAAGATTATTAGTCATATTTGTTGTATTACCACTGCTTGCTGTAAGTGTATCGTGGAAAAGAAGAACATCATTATCTTCCTTAACATACTTAACAAGAGCATTTATTGGTGCACCACTGGCAATATCATCATTACCAAAATTTTCAGCAGCACCGAGAACAATACAGCTGAATGACTGATCAAGATCACAAACTACCTTCTTACCATTTGTATCAACAGAAGATATTAATCTATAACCAAGAGCTGCATTCTTAAAATACTGCTCTAAAATCTTTATATCTCTATACTTTGAATAAAGTGGTCCATAAGCTTTATAGATAGTGTCTGCTGCTGTTCCAGAACTTGCACTGTTAACCAAAGAATAAAGATCATAATAACTTCTCTTATCTCTTTCAATCTCACTGTTTGTTTCAAAATCAACTTCTCTTCTTGCATCCTCTGGAGTTGTCTTATCTGTAAATGCCGATGCAATATTTTCTCTATTATTAAGTAAATATTCATCAAGATTTTCAGATGCCTTACCATAAGCAAGAATATCAGCTTCAGTAAAGAATGCCTTAGCAGTACCTGAAGATGAATCTGTTAAACCAGTAAGATATGTAACAAGCTCTTTATAATTTGAATCACGTTTTGATTCATCATTATATTCACCATTAATAAGATTTCTTGTAGCTTCATATAACTTCTGATATTTAGCTGCTTCAGTAGCATAATCAGAAATCATCTGTTCTGCTTCTTTAGCAGATTTATCTGCGTACTGAGCTTCAATGGTATTAACCATATCTTCATACTGTCTTGTAGTAAGAATTGTTTCCTGAACATCATAATCATCTGCAATGGAATCAAACCAGTTAGAGTTGATATCATCTGCACCTGTGAATCCATCAAATTCAAGATCATCATAATATTTTACAATACCAAATTTATGCTCATGAACACCAAGTGATGTTCCATCATATTCATAATCAGGATTATCTGCCTTAATGACACTAACTATAAAATTAGTAGAATCAGGAACTGATGCAATACCACTCACTTCATTATTCCACTGTGAACTTGAAAGTGCAGCAAGATTATCATGTGAATACTTACCAACCGGGCCACATCTGTTAACTGTAAGAATACCTCTTGCCATCTGACACTCTGTACAAAAATAAAGTGTTGCAGGAGAATTTGAACCTCTATTTACAGCCGGCATAATCTGAAGAAGATCTATAACCGCCTTCTTCTGGTTAGAGTTTCTCTTAACGCGGAATACACCAGTCTTTGAAGACTTAGCTCCAGTATTAATATCTGTAGTCTCAATCTTCCAGTAAACTCCACCATATGAAGATGTTGGAACATTAAATGTAAGTGTTCCCTTATTGCCTGCTCCAGAATCAACCTTTTCTGAAGGTTTAGTCTCAGTAAAGAGACCATCATCATTCTGATCAATGAAAAGCTTAGTCTCTAAATTGTTACTGTTTCCACCAATCGAGTAATTAAACTTAACAGATCTTTCACCTGCAGTCTTACCAAGTGTAAGATATGTACTTTCATCGCCTTCTTTATATGCAGATACATACTTACTATTAGCAGTAAGTGATGTTACAGCCAGACGAGGTCTAACTGTTGTTTTAGTTGAAGTAAGAAGATCTCTTAACTGCTTTTCATTTACAGTTGAGTTAACTACTACTTCATTACCTTTATAATCTAAAGTTTTACCATCTGTTGTATTTGAGTTACCTGCAAATACAGTAGCATAGCCACTATAGGTTGTTCCATAAAGGATACCATCATTATATGTCTTAAATGTACTCTTATTATCAAAATACCAAAGAACATTTCCACCATCTGTTGTCTTTTTGGCATTAGCAGAGTCAAGGAAATGCTTCATATTAGAATTAGGATCAAGTAAATGATCACTTCCACATGAATCATAAGCATCAGAAAGAGCTTTATCTAAAATAACAGGCATTCCGTTATTAATATATTCTCTAAGCTCCTCTTCCTTATCCTGAGTAATATCATTACCGGTAAGAAGTCCTATCTGATTTCCATCCTGAACATAACCCTTTACACCAGATGGATATTTATATGCATCACCTGTATGGTAATACATAGTATAATAATCAAGTCCATTCTTCTTTGAGAACCATAAACTCTCATCTTTTATAGCTGAATTATCACCACCAATGTAAATTGCATCATAGCTGTCAAGAAGCGTTTCACGACTAGTATTAAATTCAGCTGATGACATGTGAATAACATTTACTTCATCATAAGATCTTCCTGTAGCATGAGCAATCTTTGCCTTTGAAAGGCTCCAATTATAATAATCTACAACTGTTTCCATAGTTGCAGCGTCTGCTGTACCAAGATAATCATCGATAGAACCATCTGACATCATCTCACTAAGAGATTTTGTTCCATCATATGAAATCTCATCAGCATTAAGATTTGATACGCCATCTGTTCTAATATAGTAGAAAGCAGTTGGAAGATGTGGATTAGTATTTCCATTAATATCATACTGAGGGTTACCATGATTTCTTGCACTTGCTTCTAAAAATGTCCAAGTCTTACCAGCAAATGTAGACTTATTATCATTTAATTTTCTAATACCATAAAGCTTTCCAGCAAGATCTAAATCAACCGGATAATCAGGCTGAATTTCAAGTACTGTATAAACATTTGATGTATCACCACCACTGTTTGTACCAGCAATACCTCTGTAAGAACCGGCAATGATGATTCTTGCTATATCATAAACTGAAGCAGGACCTTCTGCAACAGAGTATGCATCCATTCCAGACTTAGAAGTTACAAGAACATTACCAAATCTTGAATCACCTGTTGATGTAGCAACCTTATCAAGAACATATGCATAGTTAGAAGCCTTATTATCAACAGGAGTTTCACTTCCTGAAGATGAAGAACTTCCTGATGAAGTATTCTTAAGTGATTCGCTGTAAAGAATATGAACACGTCCAACCATTGCAGCAGCAAACTTTTTATAGATTTCTTCGCTAATCTGCTCCCCGGCACATCCGCTTTCAAAAACGATATAATCATATTTTGAAAGATCCATGTCTTTAAGTGTTGCTGCACTACTATTAACATTTACTTCATCAAACACTAAATAATCCGGAATAGCTTCAAGGGTATAATATCCATTCTTAGCAAAAGATGAATCTTTATTGAACTTATAAACAGATACATCTGCCCCGTCAATCTTTACATTTTCATTTCCTGATGCAGAAGTGATTCCTGCTGCTTCCTTTATATATCCAGTAAAAGACTTATCTGAATTATAAATAGTAAGAACTTTGGCAACATATTTCTTTTCATCTTTATCTTTTGTATCATCTGTAACTGACCAGACATTGTTATTTATCTGATTAGCACCATTTACAGATGTAAAAAGAGCTGTTGAAGTTGAAAGATCCATAAGTTCTTCAATAGAAGTATATGAATCTTTATATTCGTAAGTTGCGTACTTTTTGCCTTTTTTAGCAAAATTATTATTAACAAGCTGACCAACTGTTACAATACTAGAAGTCTGTTGCTCATCTTCTTTATCATCAGTTGTTTCAGCAAAATTATCGATTATGAAAGGAACATAATCTCCTGTAGCTGCTGTTGCAAGAGCAAGCTTAACATGTTCTGTAATATCTTTCTCTTTTGTATACATATCTGAAGGATCATTACTTACATAGATCATATCAGCATTCTTTACTGCATTTGCTACAGTATCTTCATTTACTTCTTTACCATCAAGGTTATACCAGACAGAAGTTCTCTCTGAATCTGTCTGATCAGCTGCAGCGCCAACATAATAGTAAACATAGTCTACCTTACCAGCAGCCATAGTTGGTGTAACCTTCTTATTAGCATCAATAATATAATCTTTAAATATTGATTTAGTAGCATTAGTTGCTGAATCTTTTGATTCTTCAGCTATCTTCTTTAATCCAGAAGGTGTCTTTGAAGAACCAATTTCAACAATCCTATACTTATAATCAGTAATATCAGCATTATTACTATCATTGATGATATTATCGATATTTGTATTATTACTTTCCTCTTGTGCCTGTACCCCAGTTGAAGAATCACCTTCTCCCTCATCCGCAAGAAGGAATGGGAACAAAGCGCAGGATATAGCTGCAACTATGAATGCGGCTAAAGCAATTAATTTAATTTTCAAATTACCTTTTTTCATTCCTTACACTTTCCTTTCTTTATTCTTCATACATAAGTACGTTATTGTTCTTAAGATTAATAATACCTGATGAAACAAATGATTCTTTATCATTTCCTACATGAATCTCAAGTTCAATACTCTGATTCTCAGCATCTACTCTTGCAATAATACCAGGAACATCTTTACCACCAATATTTAAATATTTTATAAGGTTAGTATATTCCTTATCATCTATAGAATATGTATCAAGTTTATACATATACTTATATTTAGATGACACCTTCATTACATTTTTATCAAATGAATATGTGGTTGTTACATCATCATGATCAATAATGATACTGGAATTATTTGATAATGTTAGATAATGATATGCATCTGACGAGTTAGAACTAATTTGAAAATTAAATCCACTTATATTTGACCATCTTTCATCTCCGTCATAATGATTTCCATCAGAATCTTCTAGTGTCTTAATCGCATATTTCCAGTCAAGTGGGACACTATAATGCACCTTCATTTCTGTAATATATAGATTAACCGGGGCAGAACCAGTTTTAAGATACTGAAAACTTCTCTTACCTGATACCGTAACCGCACCTGTCTCTTTCCAATCAAATGAAACAAAAGTCATCTTTGATGCAGGAACCTGAACATACATATTATCTGTAGATGTCTCATAATACGTATTTCCTTGTTTATCATAATATATACTTGATCCATAATACTCCCTTGCCGGAATATTAACATAATCAATATAATTAGCAATATCACTACCTGATAATGTGAGTACCTTCTTAAATTCAGGAACAACTTTCCAAACTATACTACTTCTATCTATTTTAGTAGTTTTCTTTGAAAAGGACTCAAGACTATAATAAGTTCTCCAACCCTGATAATATGGTACATATTTAGATCCATTATATGTAATATCACACGTAAACTCACTAAGATTAGTAGTATTAGTATTAGCGTATGAAGCATATTCAATCGATCCATTTGCAATTGAACCATTTTTAAGAGTAAAATCAACCTGTGTCTTTTCACCAGAGCCACTATACGTATAACCTTTTATTTCAATGACATCCGCCTGCATTATAGCATCAGACATATTATCATAAATACTTTGAGCTGTCTGCTGGATAGCCCTGGATTTTTTTCTATTTCTATATATATTTATGAATGCTGTCATAAAACCAATAACGGCTACCATAAGGACAGCAAGTACAGCCATAGAAACCAGAAGTTCTACTAAAGTTACGCCTTTATTATTACGTTTTTTCATTGAACTCACTCTACTTCGCCTCCTTAATGTACTTCATGGCTTCCGTTACGTCTTACTATAACATCGGCAATATGCGTTGTTCCATCACTTCTATAGAATTCATATTTTCCAAAGCCATCAACACATAAACCTCTCTTGGTATATCTGATCTCAATAGGATGATCTTCATCTATCATAACTCTTGTATCAGTTCCTTCAATTGTGTAATAGATAACACAATCTCCTGTAAGACTTTGAGACTTATAATCGCCATAATATGACCTTCTTCTTCTAGAAACTAATTTTCCACCAGTTGCACTTGTTCCCTCACTCTTATCGTCGGCATAATAGTCACCGAATTGGAGAGCATACACTTCATCTTCATCATCCCAATAGATTTTTAAGGTATAACCTATTGTTTCAAAATCATAACTCTGGTCACCTGTAACCCATTTCATGTTCTTTTCTTTTGCCGCATTCATGTTCTTTGACCGGGTAATAAGCTCTGAAATAGTCGAATCAAAAACCAGCGCTGCATCCTGTCCTCTAGCTGATTTAATAATAGTAAAAGACAGAAGAGACATTCCAGAAACTACCAGTAGAATACCTATTACTACTATCATCTCGACGAATGAATATGCTTTATTGTTTTTTAAAGTTTTCCCCATTCTTTAGTCTCCATTTCTGCATTAATAATCAATCTGATTATACCAGTTATCGTATTCAACATTCTTCATCCAGTTCTCGTAACCCATATAATTTGTATAGTCAATCTGTGTGATTGATAACTTATTATCGGCACTAGCCTGAGTAGAAGCTGCTGTTGCTGTCGATGTAAGATAACCCTGATATGACTTGAATAAACCGAGTACCTTAGTTGCCTGCTCATCTTTATCTGAACCAATGGCAACCATACATGCGTTAATAGCTTCCAGCGAAAGTGAAGAAGAATTTATACTTTCAAGTGTATTACTATCAATATAAACCTTACCACCACTTACAATAAGTCCATTAAAGGTCTTTACATTAGCATCAAAGAATACATCACCCTTGGTAATTACAATACCATTGAAGATTCCATCACTATCATTGTCCTTAATAGTAACATCTGAATCAGATATAATAATTCTATGATCCGTACCAAATACTTCGTTTACATAAGCTGTTGTAGCATTTGGATTATGGATCTTTTCAAAATTAAAGAATTTATTAATAGGCGTTAATGCTGCTTCACCATAGTTAGCATCATTTAAAAGTGAATTAATAAATGCAGCTTCTGAATCAGATCCAACAATGTCAGATAAGTTCCACTTAAGATAGTTATAGTGTCTTAAATACTGATCAGACATTGAGAGACGTCCTGTTTCTGTTCCAGTACTGTAAGAACTATCAATGATACCTGAACCTGTAGCATCATAATTTTCTGAAAGTGTTGTTACAACTGTATCACTTGCTGTTTCAACACCAAAAGTAATATTTCCTGTTGTATCATCTGTATCGAGAGCTTTTGTAAGTACACCTGATGCATAATAATTTCTTGTATTATCATCAGCTGATGCAAGAGAAATCTCCCCTGCTTTAAAGCTTGAATAATTTGTTACATCTTTAAGTGTAGATGTAAGATCTACAAGAACTCCAGATGTTGTATTAAAGATATCTGTATCTACATCTGAAGGGATGTTAGGATCGCTATTTTTATATTTCTCGAAATAGTCGAAATAATACATATAATCTTTAATAAATGAAGCTGAAAGATCATCTGCTTTTACATCACTATCAAACTTGTCAGGATCATACATCTTCATCTTAGCTGCATAGCTAAAATCAAAATAACAGAATGTTCTTGGAGCTGTTGTACCAGCTGCAGTTGTAACATTCTCTGTAACCATGATTACAGGAATCTTATTTGCTGAATTATTATATCCAAAATATTTTGTAAAAAGATTAGCTGTTTTTAAAATATCAGGCATATCTACAAGGTAAGTATTACCTTCTACTCTATCATCAGCTGAAGGATTACTAAGAGGGATATAAGCAAGCTGTGTACTTCTTACAGAAATAGACTCACCTGTCTTATAATCTCCTGTCTTAGAATTATACTGATAAGTTTCAATAATATTATTGTTCTCATCATATTTTGTGCCGTTCTTTTGTCTTGATAATTCAATATATGAACGACCTGCAATATATAAAGTGTTAAGATCCGAAATATCAAGTGTAGAATCCTGACCATTTACGATCATAGCACTACTGTTATAATGTCCTCTGTTCTGAATAATGGTTTCATTTCCATTAGTTACAACTTCCTGGTAGATGAAATTACCATCTGAATCCTTAGCAGTAGTTGGAACGAATGTTCTCTTATCAGATGTTGTTGAGTTGCTATAACCAAAATATGATCCGTTGATCTTAAGTTCAGCACCTTCTGCATCAATAGTTGTATCATCTCGAACATACAGGTTAGCATTTATATTTGCTACCGCACCACCCTTGCTGGCAGTTCCAGAAGTTACATTAGATGAACCACCAAGATAAAGGTTATCAACCCACATTTCTGAATTTCCAGCTCCCGCACCATTAATACCACTAAGTGTAAGATTTCCAGAATTCATAACTGCTACTGTACCAGGAACTATTACTTTTCCTGAAACCATAAGTACATTTGTACCATTTACATATATTCCTGAATATTTACTATACTGGTTCTCACCATTGTACAAATAATCATCTACTACTGTACCTGTTGTTGTTCCAGTAGTACGATATGTTTCATCGTTTTTTAATAACTGGTTTTTGTTAAATAATGAAGTGAGTCTCGAAGATTCATCATATATATAATTACTTACCTTATTCATATGATAAACATCTTCCTGCTGATAGATTTTTAAATCTTCAGTAGCAAGATTACCATGATTTCCATCATAATTATTATAATCCTTATTATAGAAATCGCTCGCTGCATAAACATTACCTGCGATAGTAACCCCACCAGGTGCTGTTCCATCAATCTCAATTCCTGAATCTGCAATGATGCAATAATCAAAAAGGGAATTTGAATCAATTGAAGAAACATCAAATCTTACATCAAATGAAGGTCTTGAAATAACAATATCAGTATTTATTGTCTGTCTATATTTTCCTTGACCAGAAATTGATCTTGCATAATCCACAGTTCTTGTAAGCTCTACACCTCTGATCACAAACTTACCAACTTTATTTGAATTATTCTTAGCATCCTGAAGAGTCATCTGATGCCCTGTAAGATCATAGGCTACAACTGAAAGAGAATTAACATTAAGAGTTATGCTATAATTTTTTTCTGCATCAGCTCTAGAAATAAGAGTTGTTTGTGTTCCGGCACTATCTCTTGGCTTAGCCATTTCATTACCTGATATTACTTCCTGCATGTTTCTAGCTAATGTAGTCTTATCAAGAGCACTACTAGACACAAGTTTTGCCATGAACACATCTTTAAAATATTCATTTACTTTTGCATCATCCCTTGTATCATAAGTGTTAGTTGTTGGATTATAAACAACCATATACTTAAGAGTATCCTCATAAGCTTTCTGCATGCATACATTAGATTCTTCACCAATACTCTGATAGATCTTATTCATAGCCTGCTGCAGATAATTGAAGTTATCTCTTGCGTTATATTCATACTGCTGCAGAGCTACAAGAAGTTTTGCTGCAGTAAGAAGAGCTCCAACAAGGATACCCACAAAACCTAATGCAACTACTACAAGTACAAGGCCTGATCCAGTATTTCGGATTTTCTTTTTTAATTTTTTTAAAATTTTCATCCTTTAATCAGCCTCCTTAGAACCTGTGTAATGAATAACAGAGCCATTCTCATTTTCCATATTTACTGTAATTCCATAAAGTCTTGCAGTGTCATTAACATCCTGCTTTATGGCCATATTGTTTGTTCCAATGTACTTATTAAGGCTCTGACCTGATGATAAAATATTAGATGTAACAAATGCTGATGAAAAGTTGTCATAAGCAAACTGTCCAACTATTATCGAATCCCCCTGATCTGTAACAGAAACATTTGTATATACCTTAAGCTGTTCTGTTCCCGGAGTTTTTGAATCCACTACCTCATTAAGATAGATACGAACCTTATTGTTATTGTATGTTCCAGATTTCTTATAATAATAAATATTACTAGTCATTATTGTTGAAGAAGCTCTGTTAGATACACTGTTAAACCAAGTATTTTGTGGTCTAATGAGATAAACCTTCGATGGATTAGTTTTTCCACCATTTGGAAGATTTCCAGTTGATGCATACTGATCACCATATGTTATTATATAATCATTTGGGGAATAGTTTTCTACAGATGAATCACCCTTACCTATTACAAATGGTTCATATATAAGATATACATCTGGTGACTCTGTTGTATAAAAATCCTTATCATATGCAACATAAGAAAATTTAGGTAATTCTTTTCCTCTGAAATTTGATGTGCAGTTAAAATAAACACTGACAGTAACATGATAATGATCAACCTGTTTACCATTTGCACTAAGAATTGTTCTTACTGATATTGCCATATATCTGTTGATATTTTCACCATAAGTAGCTAAATACTGTGAAATATGGCTATTAACTGTTGCAGTATCAGTAAATCCTGCATCAGCATCAATTTTAATCATCGCAGTTCTTAAATCAGCAGCAAACTGTTTATCATAGTTTGCCTCAGTACCATCAATAAGGGCTACTGTATTAGAATTAAGTCCCTGCATGCTATAATTCGTTGAAGCTTTAGACATCTTTGAACATAAAACTGCTGATATATGTCCATCTGTATATTTTACAGCTTTCCCATCATCAAGCAAGGTCCAACCATTATCTTGAACATACTTTCCTAATTTATTCTGTGAATCAGAAAGAATATTATAAATAACATTATATCCTTTTACTCTGGCTTTACTATCAAGGTCATCCAAATCGACGCTTCTTGTATACTTATTATTATTAGGTTTAATACTTACCGCCGGAAGATTATATGTTGTAACTGAGTAATCAACATCAATTCCTGCATCTAATATACTATAATTATGACTTGTTCCTGACCCAGTATCATTCACTGTATAAAGCCTACAGCTGTAATTACTTACAGCTGTAGAATCAATACTAAAATCCGACGTTCCGCCCGAATCAAGAGTAGATTTATCTGTTTTATCAAAATAGTCGTAAACATATGCGGCATTCTGATAAGCATACTGACTCTCTTTTGCTCTAGCAGAAAGTTTTAGTGAAGCCACTAATTTATTGATGATAGGTGTTATTAAGATAGACAGTACAGCTATAGCTACCACAAGTTCAACTAAGCTGAAGCCTTTGTTATTCGTCCTTCTCATCTACTCCTCCGTTAAATGTTAATAAACCTTAACTGTACCTATCTTTGATGCAAGCTTAAATCTTGGGCTTGTTGCATCATCATCAGCAACCTTGATATATACACCAACACCTGTTGCATTTCTGACAGAAACATTAACACCATTCTTATCTGAAGTATCAACACGAGATGATGACTTAACGTAAATAGTTACATCACTTGTTGAAATAGGTGCTGAATATGACTTATCTCCAATCTGATAAGTGATTGTTTTCTTACCAGATACTTCATTAATTGTAATTGTAAGATCCTCAACTGAATTATTTGTTGAAGTAACATATGTTGATTCATCATTTTCATCAGATGCAACAATGATACCTGATGAAGAATCATTCTGAGCATTGTTAAGATAGATCATAAGATTATGATTGCTTACAATTGACGCTCCCTTATCTGTATCATATTTTGATGCAGCTGCATTTGTTGAACCAGCTGACTGAGTGAAGAGGTTATCCTTACCTTCTTTAACATTTAAATCAACTGTTTCAGGTGTTCTGTCCGGACCTGAAATTGCATAACCATTAAGTGTTACAGCCCCTGAACACTTCATTTCATCCTGATCAAATGTGATATTAATCTGGGAAATATTCATTCTATACTTATATTCCGAAATATAATTAAGATACTTCTTAAGATCAACATAAGTTCCCTCATAGGCTACATTGTAAGGACAAGTTGTTACAATATAATCATTACTATTTAAAGTTTCACTATCCGCTGTAGTAATAGTTGTATCAGGATTAGCTACCCCCTGTCCAAGTGTATAATATGTTGTTGCTTCTGGCATTGTAAATGATTTATTCAAAACACCTGTCTGCTGTTCTGTTCCTTTCATAAACATAACAGTTGTTGCCTGATTAAGATCAGCAGGATAATTAGCTAACTCATCCTGAAAAGACTGTTCATACTGTTTTGTTTCTTCTTCAAGTTGAGCTTTCTTTGCTTCTTTTGCCTTAAGATCATCAAGTCTTGCCTGAAGTGTACTATTAGTTGCTTTTAAAGAATCAACTTCTTCTTTTGTAGGTTTAAAAAACAGGAAAAATGTAGCAGCAACGCTTCCTATTCCAAGCAGTACAAGTAATAATTTTATTGCATTCTTTGTATCATTATTCATCGTAACCCTCCTCCTTATTCAGTAACAATTCCAGAATCATCACTTGACTCAGTTGCTATATCAAAAGGATTTGTATATGTACATGTAAGAGTATACACAAAACTTTCTGTTCCATCATCTTTTAACTCTTTATTTACACTTGCAACATAAACATCCTGAATACAGCTGATTGTCTTAAGCTGTACAATGAAGTCTGCTATTTCATCATAATTTGTTGCTGTACATGGAATAGTTATTCCTGTATCACTCGCAGCAAAAGACTGTACAATGACATTTGTAGGAATCTTTTCTTCAAGTTCATTAATAAATGCAAGACACTGCTCATTTGTTGAATATGTTGAAAGTGACATTGCAGCAATATCTAAAGCTTTAGCCTGTGCTGCATCATGTTCCTGAATAACTGTTTCAATATATTCTTTTTCCTTTATCTGCCTTTCAAGAGCAGCCTTATTATCCTGTTCTACAGACTTTTGATGTGAAATATAGAATGCAAGGCCGCCTGATGCAATAAGTCCAACAGCAAGGATTGCGATAAATGGAGCGAATCCAATCTCCCCCTTGCTCTGAGACTTAGCCTGCATTATCTCAAATCCCATTGGACTAAGAGCAGCACCAATCGGAGCAATTAAATATACAGGGCTGTAAATCTTCTGATCGATTGAAGGATCAAATTTTACATTAAATAATGTATCCATGATACGTGTTGATACATTAAGCTGAATCTTAAAGAGTCCATCAATTCCTCTAATAAGCGCTCCATCACCTGTAAGGAATACATCATCAATTGGCGCATCCGGATGATTACTTGCATAGTAATCCATTACACGTCCAATATTATTGATAAGATATCTGAAAGCGCCTGTAGCTTCATTATCATCAAAATCTACTGTAATTATTCTGTCGTTCTGAAGGAGCGTCATAGCAGTTGTTGCATCAACTCCCTTTTCTTCCATAACAACATTAACAACTGGGTTTGTACCATATGGTACTGTACGCTGAAGCAACAGATTCTTACCCTGTACAACGTTAAGAACTGTTGATTCGCTTCCAAGCTGGATAACCATGGCTGTTGACTGTTCATTAGTCTGAGTCTTGATAAGCTGAAGCATACTGTTACCGATGTAATCTATAGCTACAACCTTAAGTCCTGCAGCATTACCAAGATCATAATAACCATGAACCATAGCTTCAGGTGCAGCTACAGCCATAACACGAAGCTGCTTCTGTCCATCAGGACTTGTTGTCTCTTCAAGAACAGAACTTGAAACTATATAATCTTCTATACTAACCGGGAAGTATTCAGATGCATTAGCATTGATCGCTTCCTTGATTTTTTTCGGATTTACATTTGTTAAAGTTACTTCTCTGTTGATCACCTTCTGTGAGTTCATAACAAAGATTGCATTTTTATTAGAGATACCATTTGTTGCTAACTGAGTACGGATCTCAGCAGCTATTCTATCAATATCTCTTATTACACCATCTTCAAAAGAATCTTCCGGTGTTTCAAATATTAAGACCTTATGGATATAGGTCTGCTTCTTCTCTGAAGGTGTTACCTCTACTATAGTAATACTTTCATTATTGATGTCTATTGATAAGACTTTTCCAGTTTTTGCCATCCTATAGCCTCCCTCGCTACGATTATTATAATTTGTTAATTATATCATGAAGACCATAGTCGGTCTTAAAATACCTTATTCTAAGTTGATATAATCCTTTAAACAATAAAACAAATAAATCTTCATATTTACACTTAAAGATGGATACCCGCTGCGAGTCGGATACCCATCAAAAAGATTTCTTTTAATTATTTAGCCCAAATATCCTTTGCTGATGGAACAAGCTCTGTAGTATTGATCATAACTACGAAACCACCTTCTGGTGTAATAGCAACGTTCCATACTGGAGTTGCAGGAGCACCCTTTCTAAGCTTTAAAGCAGGTGCAGCCTTACCAGCTGTTGATGTGAACTCGTCTAAGAATGTATTGCCATTATTCTGTAATCCTGTAAGTCCTGTAGCAATTGCCCAATTTGTCTTACCATCAGCATTAGCTGTAAGAATTGTTGTATTAGCTGTCTTTGAGATAGCACCAGAAATTTCTGTATAAGCTGTTTCATCAGCAGCAGCTGACTGAGCAGCTGACTGAAGGATGCCAGCGTTAGAAAGGTCAGATGATCTTCTTGACTTGTCAATGTAACGGATAAGAGCTGGAGCAAGTGCTGCAGCAAGGATTGCCATAATAGCAATAACGATAATAAGTTCTACGAGTGAGAAACCTTTGTTTGTCTTCTTCATAAATATTTTTCTCTCCTTTAAAATATTTGTTTATTGTTTTTTCATCCCTTATTTATAATATATATCATATCGCTCGCCCGAATGAATATATTCCTAAGGATTATATATAGAAGCCTTTAGGCTTACTACCAAAATTTATACGAATTTTACTGACTGTCTACAGCTGAGTACATACTCATGATTGGGCCATAAATAGCCATTACAATCACACCTACGATACCAGCCATAACAACCATGATAAGTGGTTCCATCAGTGTTGTCAGGTTATCAGCCATTCTATCAACTTCTTCTTCATAGAAGTCTGCAACCTTAGACATCATGTCTTCGATATTACCTGTTTCTTCACCAATGTGCATCATCTGGCTAACCATCGGTGGAAAGATGTCCTGATCTTTAATAGGTTTTGAAAGAGGAACACCCTTTGCAACCTGTGTCTTACAATCCATAATCTTATCACGGATGACCTTATTCTTAATAACCTTTGCTGTCTGTTCAACCGCATCTATAAGCGGAATGCCTGATGCAAGAAGCGTTGCAAAAGTTCTTGAGAACGTTGCTGCTGCAGATTTAAGATTAAGTGTTCCAAAAATCGGAAGTTTAAGTGCAAGACTTCCTGTAAATTCCTGTCCTGTAGGAGTCTTGTTAAACGACTTAATTGCAACCACAATGCCAATCACAATAAGTGCCACCAGCCAACCTCTGTGAATCAGCATATTAGAGAAGGAAACCAGCATTCTTGTAGCAAGAGGAAGCTGTGTTCCCATTTCTGCAAACATTGATTCAAATGTAGGAATAACGGCTATAAGCATTATTACAACTACAATAGCTATAACTACAAGTACTACGATAGGATAGGTCATAGCACCCTTGATCTTACCATTAAGCTTTGAACTCTTTTCAAACTGTGTAGCACATCTTTCAAAACAGATTTCCAGCTTACCAGATGATTCACCGGCAGCAACCATGTTATAGAGAATTGCTGGGAATACATTCGGATGAAGTTTCAATGCATCTGAAAGACTTCCACCCTTCTGAACATGAACCTGTGCATCTCTTATGGCTTCCTGAAGGGTTTTATTATCCATCTGATCACCCATCATCTCAAGAGCAGATATTACTGTAACACCAGCTCTTAGGACTGCTGCGAACTGCTTACAAAAAACCGCCAGATCCTGTTCCTTAACTTTCTTTTTAAATAACGATACTCCGCCACTACTTTGTTCCTTACCGGCACCAACAACTGAATACCCTTCAGATCTAAGTTTTGACTTGGCGGCATCTTCTGTGTTTGCATCAACAATCTTCTTCATCGATTTACCTGTACGGTCAACGACATTAAAAGAATATTTTGCCATCTTTAATCCTCCAACCCATTAGTCGTTCTATCACTTTTTCTTCATTATACAACCTGATAAAAGTGAATGCAACGTTTTTGTTAATATTCCACATTTTATATGAACAATTTGTTAACAAACGGAAAATATTTGGTTAAGTTTAAGTTTTAGTAAAGATTTTTCTTCATCAACTGCATGTCAACTGCATATGACAATGCACTTTCCTTAGTTATCATTCCGTTTCTGTAAAGATCCACTAGTGAATCGTCCATTGTGATCATTCCCATCTGTTTAGATGTCTGTATAGTTGATTCAATCTGATGAGTCTTTGCTTCTCTTATCTGAGCTCTGATGGCTGGAGTAGCCAGCATTACTTCAAATGCAGCACATCTGCCCTTACCTGATACAGTTGGTATAAGCTGCTGTGAGATAACACCCTCTATAACCTGAGCCAGCTGGATTCTTACCTGTTGCTGCTGGTGAGGAGGGAATACGTCAATGATACGGTCCACAGTACTTGCCGCACCAATTGTATGAAGTGTTGAAAATACAAGATGTCCTGTTTCAGCCGCTGTAATAGCAATACTTATCGTTTCAGGATCTCTCATTTCACCTACGAGAATAACATCCGGATCTTCACGTAGCGCTGCACGAAGTGCATTTTCAAAAGAAAGAGTATCCATACCAAGTTCTCTCTGGTTAACGATAGACTTCTTATGATGATGTATATATTCTATAGGATCTTCAAGCGTAATAATGTGAGAACTAAGATTCTCATTACATTTATTAATGATAGAAGCAAGGGTTGTTGATTTACCGGAACCGGTAGGTCCTGTTACAAGAACAAGTCCTCTCTTCTTTCTATAAAGTTCCACAACTGCAGGTGGAAGACCTAAAGTCTCTGGTCTAGGTATTATGGTGTCGATCTTTCTATAAGCAGCAGCCATATTACCTTTATCCATGAAAACATTTACACGGAATCTTCCTTTTTCTCCGACAGAATATGCAAAGTCACATTCACCTCTGTCTTTAAGAATAGCCTTCTGTCTCTCATTCATTGTCATTCCGATACTTTCTGCAGCATCTGTAGCTGTAAGAGGTGGAACATTTACATCCACAAGCTTACCAGCAATACGGAACTTAGGTGGGATACCTACTGCAAGATGTATATCAGATGCGTTCTGGTCAACTGCCAAACTAAGCAGTTCGTCCATATCGATCATATATCATCCTCCTGATATTTATTGTTATTGTCTTTATAAAAGAATTAAAAGCTGATCGTAAAGCTTAAATTCAAATTATACATTTTAATAGTCATCACCAGCTGTGTAGGTGATCTTCTTCATTTCTTCAATAGAAGTAATTCCATTAAGAACATGTCTTCCTGCAGACATACGGAGTGTTGACATACCTTCCGCAAGTGCCTGTTTTTCAATCACATCGGCTGTAGCCCCTTTAGCTATAACCACCTGAAGAGAAGGGGAAACTGCCATCATTTCATACACACCGATACGTCCTGAATAACCCGTATCATTACAAAGCGGACACCCTTTCGGCTCATAGATTACTACATCTTCTGAAAGGTCCTCCACTCTAAGAGCCTTCTTTTCTGCTTCTGTTGCAAGTCGAGGCTGTTTACAAGCCTGGCAGAGACGTCTAACAAGTCGCTGCGCGATAACACCTACAAGAGCATCTCCAATGATATAAGGTTCAATACCCATATCAATTACACGGGTAACTGTTGAAGCAGCAGAGTTAGTATGAAGTGTTGATACAACAAGGTGACCGGTGATAGCGGCCTGTACCGCAATAGTCGCTGTCTCGCCGTCACGGATTTCTCCTATCATTATGATATCCGGATCCTGACGAAGGATAGATCTAAGCGCAGCCGCAAAGGTAAGTCCTGCTTTTGCATTAACCTGTACCTGATTTATGCCATCAATATTTGCTTCTACAGGGTCTTCAACTGTTATGATATTAACATCTTCTGTATTAAGTTCTGAAAGTGAAGTATATAGTGTTGTAGATTTACCTGATCCTGTAGGTCCTGTAACAAGGATGATGCCATGAGGATTACTAAGTATACCATCAAACGTTTTAATTTCTTCAGGCGAGAATCCAAGACCAGACTTAGGTTTTGTAAGTCCATCCTTGGAAGTAAGTCTCATAACCGTCTTTTCACCATATACTGTAGGAAGAATAGATACACGGACATCGAACTCTCTTCTGTCTACCATAATGGTGATACGACCATCCTGAGGTTTTCTCTTTTCCGCTATATCCATGCCACCTACAATCTTAATACGGGCACTGATAGCTGATGAAAGAGACTGATCATAGCTCATTACCTGTTTTAAAGCACCGTCTATTCTATATCTTACACGGACATAAGTTTCCATAGGCTCGATATGAATATCAGAAGCCCTCTGTCTTACACCGCCTTCAATTATCTGATTTACAAGCTGTACAATAGGAGAATTGTCGATATCAGCATTTGCTGCAGCCTCTTCTTCATCCAACACCTGATTAGCCTGCTGCTCAAGCTTAAACTTCTCAGCCGCTTCCATAGCAGACGCACTGCCGTAGTATTTTCCTATAGCGTCATTGATATCCTCTTCAAAAGCAATAAGAGGATCAACCTGATATCCCGACGCAATACTTAAATCATCTATTGCGGAAAGATCCATAGGATCTGCCATGGCCACTTTAAGAATATTAGCGTTATGATCATCAAAAGCTATCGGCATAGCCTTATGTTTACGTACCAAAGGTTCCGGTATAAGATCAATAACCGAATCATCTATTTTGACCGTTTTTAATTCGACATAATCGATACCCATCTGGGTAGTAAGAACCGTGATAAGAAGTTCACGACTTATGAACCCCAAATCCATTATAACATTACCAAGTCTTCCACCAGTTTCCTTTTGCACTACAAGTGCCTGTTGAAGCTGATCCTCAGTTATAGCACCCGCCTCTACAAGCAGATCCCCGATTCGGATCTGTTTTCTAGCTCCACTTATTCGCATATTACACCCTCTCCTATCCGATATTAACAGATATAAAAATATTAACACATTAACATAAAGATGAAAAGCATCGCAAACTCTTTTCGTCATTTTTACATTAACAACCCCTGTTATATGTGGTTTTTTACCTATTTTTCACAATTATTCTGTGCATACTGCACAAGCGCAACCGTTTAACCTCACTTTTGTCAATCCTTTCTATTGCGCAGAATCATACCTCGAGTTATGTCACCCTGTCCACACTTTTCCAAACTGATAAAAATCTTTTGTTTTGGATGAGGCGCCGCCTCCATAGAGTTTCCATCCTCATCGGTAATCCCAGATACTTTACACTTCAAATTACGTCCATCAAAAAGCATAACTTCTATTTCGTCCCCCACAAGGAATTTATTCTTCTGATGTATCATAACAACTGCATTCTTTTCATCCTGAGACAAAACATCTTCTACAAGCCCAAGATAAATAGCATTTTGAAAATAAGTATTGCTATCATAGATCTGGCCATCAGACCCAGGTTTTCCAAAATAAAATCCTGTAGAAAAATTTCTCATGGTACAGTCAGATATCTCTTTTTTATAATGTTCTATCTTACTTTTATAAAGTTCAGGATCATTAAGATAATCATCTATAGCTTCTCTATATGTTCTGGCCGCAACAGCCACATAAAGATTTGTCTTCATCCTTCCTTCAATTTTAAAAGAATAGACTCCTGCATCAACAAGTTCCGGAATATGTTCTATCATGCAAAGATCTTTTGAGTTAAATATATATGTCCCTCTTTCATCTTCTTCTACAGGCATATATTCCCCGGGTCTTGTTTCTTCCATAACAGCATATTTCCATCTGCAGGGATGTGTACAAGCTCCCTGATTTGCATCTCTCCCGGTAAAATAATTAGAAAGCAGGCAACGCCCGGAATAAGAAATACACATTGCCCCATGAATAAACGCTTCTATTTCAAGATCAGGATCTGTATTTTTTCTTATATCCTTTAATTCAGATAACGAAAGTTCACGAGCCGCAACAACTCTTGTAGCTCCCATCTTATGCCAGAAATTATAAGTCATATAATTGGTATTATTTGCCTGAGTTGAAATATGTATCTCCATTTCCGGAAGAACTTCCCTGCAAAGAGTAAATACACCCGGATCAGAAATAAGAAGAGCATCAATTCCTACATCTCTTATACTTTCAAAATAAGATCTAAGTCCTTCTATATCTCTGTTATGAGCAAATATATTGACAGTTACATATACTTTAACATTGTGACTATGAGCATATTTTACAGCCTCTATCATATCCTCTTTACTGAAATTATCCGCTTTCGCACGAAGACTGAAATGCTGTCCTCCGATATAAACCGCATCCGCCCCATAATCCACAGCACACTTAAGAGTTTCAAGACCGCCCGCCGGGCAGAGAAGTTCAATTTTTTTCTTATTATCCATATATTTAATCCTCGTATTATATATCACACTTAGTTTATCGCACGAAACTATATATCAAATTTTTTTATAACCAGAGAAACCGCAGCCCCATCTCCCACAGAAAGAATATCTGTAGCAAGTCTTTCATCATTCTTTAATCTATAAAGATACTGTCTTATCCTGTCATGAATTGTAATCTCTCTTTTTTCAACCAGAAAATGAGATTCAATTATCTTTCCGTCTTCAAGTATGTTATCACTTATGATAATTGTTCCCGGTTTAGACATCTTAAGCGCCTCATCCAGATATATCATATACTGTCCTTTGGCTGCGTCTATAAATATCATGTCATAAATATTAATATCACTCTTAGAAAGTTCTTTTAAGGACTCCTCAGCATCCCCTTCAATGATATTTATATTATCTTCAAATCCTAATCTTTTGATATTTTCTTTAGCTATAAGAATCCTTTCCCTATCCAGTTCCAAAGTATCAATTGATACATCTTTCTTTAGAACATCCACCATAAAGGAAGCTGAATATCCTACAGCAGTTCCTATTTCCAGTATTTTCTTTGGTTTATTAATCAGAAGAAGGAGCCTTATCAGCTCCTTCATATCTTCTCTAATAACCGGCACTTTCATGTCTTTTGCACTAAAGTAAATATCTGCGAGGATTTCATTTTCATCATTCTTATTAAATGAATTGATGAAAGAACGTATCCTTGCATAATCATTTATACCGTTATTCATTATCATCCTCACCTGATCCATCCGGATTACTTTCTCCTTCAGATACACTTTCAGTTTCTTTTTCAGCAGCATCCGTGGAGGTGGCAGTAACCTCCTTACCTGTAGTATTTACTTTATCTTTATCCTTATTCTTACCATCATCATCCTGCTCATTTGTTATTATCTTTATTATCTCGTTATAAGTCATAGATGGAGAAAGGCCATACTGACCTGATTTAATCTTACTTCCATAAGAACCGACTTTAATCTTTGCCATCATAACATACTTATTATCTATGATCCCTTCTTTCTCTAATTTCTCAGAAATCTTTGAAGTAGAATCGCCATCAAGTATTGTTATAACTTTATATTCTGTCGAAGCTGGATTCTTTGCAGAATCATTAAAAACACTATAGGAAAACCCATAAGCCATAGAGAATCCTTTAACAAGAATAAGAAGGATAATTATATCCACAAGAATCTGAATCGCATAAAATAGTGATGTTTTAAGTCTTAGCTCTGTCTTATATGAATTGTTCTTTTTCTTAGCAGCCATTTATTTACTCCATGATATTTGTAAGTCCGTCTGTGATAGTACCCACCATTTTTTTAACAAGTTCCGATAATTCATTTTCCTTCTTCAGATAATCACTAACAAGCGAATTATGTAAGAGATCATCATTATCATCCCACAGTTTATAGATCTCATCATAGGGATTTCCATCATAATAAGTCTCTATATCATTATATTGTCTTTTAAATTCAAGAAGTCTGTTATAGAGTTCTCCCGAAGACTTTAGCGCAGCCTTGGAAGAAACAAATTCTCTATACTGTTTAGACTCCTTTATAGCTTCATTTAAATTTCTACAAACATTTAGTATATCATCCATAACACGGCCTCTTTTCACTGCAAATGACTTACAGTTTAAACTTCAGAGATAATAGGAAGAATCATAGGACTTCTCTTAGTCCTCTTCCATAAGAATTCTCCAAGAGAATCCTTTATAGCCCCCTTTATCTTTGACCAGTCACAGTTATTATATCTTGAAAGGCAGTCATCCAAAGTTTCCTGGACAACCATTCTGCAATCATCTATAAGAGACTCTGATTCTCTTACATATACAAAACCTCTTGATACAATATCCGGCCCAGCCAGTATCTGGTTAGAATACTTTTCGAGTGTCACTACTACTACGATCAGTCCGTTTTCGGAAAGATGCTGTCTGTCACGAAGGACTATATTTCCAACATCCCCTACTCCAAGTCCATCAACGAGAACGCCCTGTGCAGGTACACGTCCTGTTATATCAAATGTATCATTACTTACTTCAAGCACATCTCCACTCTTCATGATCTTTACATTCTCCATTGGAATGCCCATCTCATTTGCAAGAAGTGCATGACGTTTTAAATGTCTATATTCACCATGTACAGGAATAGCATATTTAGGCTTTGTTAAGGCATAAATAAGTTTTAATTCTTCCTGACATGCATGTCCTGAAACATGAGTATTATGGTTTATAACATGAGCACCCTTCATTTCAAGATCATTGATTATATTATAAACTGATTTCTCATTTCCAGGGATAGGATTAGAAGAAAGAACCACCACATCTCCCGGTTTAACAGAAATCTTATTATGTGTATTTGATGCTATCCTTGAAAGAACAGCCATATTCTCTCCCTGAGAACCAGTGGTAATATATACCAGCTGTTCATCCGGATAATTCTTAGCATCATCTATCTCTATAAGAGTATTATCCGGTATATTTATATAGCCAAGTTCAGATGCAATACGAATGATATTTATCATACTTCTTCCATCTACTATAACTTTTCTCTTATATTTGGCAGCCGTATTGATTATCATCTGAACACGGTCAACATTTGATGCAAATGTTGCTATTATCATTCTGTGATGCACATTGTCATCAAATATCTCATTAAAAGTTCTTCCAACCATCATTTCGGAAGGAGTAAAACCAGGACGTTCTACATTTGTAGAATCCGCCATTAAAGCAAGTACACCCTTCTTTCCAAGTTCTCCAAATCTCTGGAGATCTATGATACCTCCAAACACAGGAGTATAATCCACTTTAAAGTCACCTGTGTGAACTATTATTCCTTCAGGTGTAAATATAGCAAGTGCTGCTGAATCAGCAATAGAATGGTTGGTTCTTATAAATTCTATCCTGAAGCAGCCAAGGTTTATAGTCTGTCCATAACTTACCACTTTACGCTTAACATTATTCATGAGACCATGCTCATCAAGCTTTGACTCAATGATTCCCATGGTAAGCTTTGTAGCATAAATAGGCATATTGATCTGCTTTTCTACATAAGGGATTGATCCAATATGATCCTCATGTCCGTGGGTTATCACCAGCCCCTTTACTTTATCTTTATTCTCTACAAGATAAGTAACATCAGGAATTACAAGATCAATTCCAAGCATGTCATCATCAGGGAATGAAAGGCCGCAATCCACCACTATGATTGAATCTTCATATTCAATCGCTGTAATATTCATTCCAATCTGTTCCAGCCCTCCGAGAGGAATGATCTTTACAGTCTTATTATTCTTCTTATTCAATTTTACCTCCAATTATCGGTCCGTTAACTGTCCAAAAATCCGTACAAAAATTATTTATTCTTTTCTGCATCGAGATAACTCTGAAGGATAATAGCCGCTGCCATCTTATCGATATACTGTTTTCTTCCAGATTCCGCAACGCCTGTTGCGTCCAGTATTCTATCAGCTTCAATGGTAGTAAGGCGTTCATCCTGCAGAATAACCGGCAGTGATGTCCGACGTTCTAAATTTTCTTTAAATTCTTCTGTTGCAAGAGCACGCTCTCCAACAGTATTATTCATATTCTTAGGATACCCAAGGATTATCTTCTCAACATTTTTTTCTGCTATTATCTCTTCAATCCTCTGGTAAGTTTTACGCAGTTTAGTCTCTTTCTCTCTTGTAATTGTTTCAAAAGGCTGCGCAGTAATAAGGAGTTCATCAGATAATGCAACTCCTACTGTTTTGGTTCCATAATCGAGACCCATGTATCTCATATGTCTATCTCCTGATCAAAGTATTTAAGACTTATTTATTAAGTCTTGTCTCGATATAATTTTCCATGAGAACTTCTATAATCTCATCTCTTTCAGCTTTCATGATAAGACTTCTGGCACCGTTATAACTTGTTATATAAGTTGGATCACCACTCATGATATATCCAACTATCTGATTAACAGGGTTATATCCCTTCTCAGCCAAGGCCTGATAAACCTTCTCAAGGATAACAGGAACATTAAGTTCTAAATCCTTGCTGATATTAACATTCTGTGTTTCTCCACCGTTTGCGTTATACATATTATCACATCCTATCCGTACGCATTATTTGCTATTATAGTAAAAATTGAGGGAAGTTGCAAGTTATATAACCGCTCCTCCTTCTTTATCCAACATTTTCAATTTTAATTTAATTAAATATTTGAATATATGATAATCAGGACAAACTCCTTTTAATTCATGTCTATAAAAATAATCCAAATCATGTGGATTATCTTTAAAAAAGACATCTGATTTACTCATTTTTCCTTCAATATACTCGCTATAACTCTTAGTAAAATAGTGATTACATTGAATCACTGTCTTGTTATATGAATATGTTTCTAATCCATCCAAGCAAAAATCGTATTTAGAATTCACAGGTGGAAGAGAAATCCCCCCCTTAAATTTTCCCCATAAACAATGATGCATTAATTTATTATGTGGATCATTAAAATCGATATCATATGATGTATTATAAAAGCATTTTCCAACTTCATACAATTTATCCCATGCTACAATAAAATCCTCAGTAACAAAAGACGTTTTATCTCTATTCAATAATCCTGATGTTCCAAACATTTTCCAATATATTTTCACACTCGGGTATGAATCATATTTTTTTAAAAAATCCCCAATTTTATCATCTTCAATCGGAACCACAAATTCATCAATATCTACAAACCCTATCCAATTTGTCAATTCTTTAAATTGTATAATACAATCTTGATAGGCTTCAATCTGTGCAGCCTGATACGGCCACATTATCAATGTTACAACTCCAGAATCTATATAATCTTTTAAAATTTCCTCATAGTTATCATCCGACTGATTATTATATAAAAAAAAATGTTCAACACCAATCAGCTTATAATATTCCAACCACTCCTTTAAATATCTTCCTTCATTTTTAAAAATAGCACAAATCGAAACATTATATTTTTTAGAAATATTTTTATTTTTTTTGCAAAAAAACAAATGTATCGCTTTATACATAATATTTGCAACACTATAAATCATTAAGCAAAAAAAAGTATACACTCTTGACTTACGTTTGCGATCAAAATACACATTTTTATTATTCATTTCATTCATTTAATACCAAAAAACCTCACACATTTTTTTAACATATATTTATAATAATTTTCAGAAACATGACAATGCCTACACAAAATATCGCCATTTTGAATAGATTTCATTTTTTTTCTATATTTTGACTTATTAATCCCTCGGCAAATTTCATCATAGCTCCCATCCAGTAAATTTCCCAAAACAAATTCCATTCCATAATCCATACAACACATTAACACGATTCCATTTGGCAACAACACGTTTCTATTTAATGTATCTCCTCCACAATATGTGCAAATCAAACGTCCTTTTTTTTCTTTTTCAACGCCCTGTACCTTATTACTATCAACGTTTCCTGCTCTATCATACATTTCTGACATTACCTTTACACCACTCATTTCAACCAAGTCTTTTATTAACGGATGTACTTTTCCATGACAAGAAAAGTTATTCACCCTCAATTCTCCAGCAATTATATCATTCAAAGCAGTTTTTAAAATAGATAAATAACTTTCACTTAAATTAAAATGTGAATTTTCTTCCTCGTCAGGTATATGTAATACTAATGTTTTATAATTCGTTTCTTTAATTGCCGTATAGTCATCTATATTAACTCCAACCAATGTTGTATAAATATTAATTTGATGCCCTGAATCGACCGCATATTTCATCATTTTAGTACATTCTTTATTCAACCAAGGCTCACACATTCCTGAAAAATCAATTACAATATTCTTGGGAATTTTGTCAATACAAGTTTTAAACGTATCAAACGTCATTGTAAATTCATCTGATTTTTTTTTATATTCATTTATCAATTTTTTTTGGGGACAAAATTCACAAAATAACGAGCAACCAATTTTAGTTGTAATTTCTATAGTTTTTTCCATTAATACACCTCTTCTAATATTTTTTTATATTCTTTAACTCCTGATAAAACATATATCACTGCACTAACAAATGTTGATAACACCGTTCCCAATATTGCCCCTTCTACCTTTCCTCCTAGAAATTTGATAAAAAAAACGGAAACCGGAATATTTAATACAATTTGTATCATTGCGGCAAAAGTGATTGCATTTATTTTTCCAATACCATTTAGAAACACCGAAAACAAATGAGTAATCATTAGCAGAATGGCATATATAGAAAACAGAAAAATCAACTTATTACTTATTTCCAGTTTATAACCCAACCAAATATATGATAACGTTCTAAATAACAAAGAACCCACTAATGTGGCACATACATAAACCATAAAAATCATTAACGATTTTTTCATATTTCTTTTTATCCCAAAAACATCATGTTTTTTCATTAACGCAGTATATGACGATTGATATGTCACCACCATAGTCGCCATCAGTATTGTTATCATATTAAAATAATTAAAACATATTGAATAGTTTGTTACATATTTACCACCAATAAATTTTAGTATTATAACATTATCAGTAGCATTTAACACCAATGCTGAAACTTTTATTAAAAATGACTTTAACCCAATTTTAATTATTACTCCGCTGTTTTTTCTACTCATCCTTTCTTTTCTTGGAATTAGCTCTTTATTATTTCTAAAAACCCACAACATACTAAGAATATTTTTAAATAATTGACTAGCTCCATCTATTACTACCAAAAATAATATAGAATAATACATATGATTAAACAACAATACTATAATTCCAAATAAATACAATATTTGATAGACTAACGTGCCAAAAACAACATATGCAGGTTTTTGAATTGCATAGTAGATATTATTAGATAACGATAATACAAAGTTTACACAAACAAAGAATGTAACAGTAACAATTATACTATTTAAATTATTACAAACATCTTTATCTATATTCAAAAATTTATACAAATTAATTATTTTTGTCCCTAAAATAAAAATTATCGCGACAAAGATTGACATTATGTTAGATAAGACATACGCATTTTTTATATATCCCCTAGCTTTCTTATAAGCGCATATTGCCAAGGACTCCGTCAATTTAATTCTAAGTCCATCTCCGATTCCTAAATCCAAGTAATAAATCCATGATGCAACAGATACAATACTTACCCAAACCCCATATAACTCTTCCCCAAGAATTCTTAAAATCAAAGGAGTTGTAATTATTGTAACTAGGACCGAAAATAATTTAATTACTAAAGAACCATAAGAATTTTTATTAAGATTTTTATAACTATAATCTATCTTCATACTTTTCTATACATTTCATATAATCTATAGTTTTTTTTATTCCTTCTGCAAATGTTGTTTTGGGATAAAATCCCGTATCTTTTTTTAATTGTTCAATATTCACACAGGAACTCAATGTAACATTTGACAATTCTGGATAATCTCCAATTCCTAATTCTGCTTCAGGATTAATTATATCACGTATTTCATATATATATTCCTTTAACGGTCTATATATTCCCGATCCAATACCATATAATGCATTTTTTTTCCCATAAAGCCCAATTTTTCTTAACGCGTCTGCAACGTCTGCAACATATAAAAAATCCCACATCTGATTTAAATTTCCATACTTAGGTTTATTTCCTCGGATCAACTCTCTAATAGTATATGTAATTATATTATTATTTAATCTTCCTTCCCCAAACGTACTAGGTAACATAGCCCATATAAACGAGCAATTATCTCTTCTAGCTTTAACATCTAAAAAATAATGTGTAGATACTTTAGCTGCTCCATAATAGTCATTTGGAGTTTGCTTTGCTGATAAATCAATTATTTTCTCTGAAAAAGCATATTCTGCGACTGTACCAGCAGAAATAAATTTATTTGCCTTTAGATAATTTGAAAGATCCATCATCTCAATAGCCAAATTAATATTCTTTAACTGCAATGATAAATCATTTTTATACTCAGGTGATACCCCTCCCCATGCCAAATGATAAAAACAGTCCACTTTTCCAATGTCTTCCAACTTCAAATCCGTCATATGTTCATTCTGCATCTCAATATAATAAAAATTTTTATCATTTAGGAATTCTTTCGGAATCTTATTATTATTTCGAACTATCGAATATACAATATCATTATTTTTCAACAATTCCTTAATCAACCATTTTCCAACAAATCCATTTCCACCAGTAACAACTACTTTCATAAATCTCCTTTAAAATTATATCCCCAAAAAAAGATACAATAACACATGCACCATAATAATCCAAATTGTTCAAAAACTATTCTATAATCATCACTATAATCATAAAAAAAATTTTCTTTCTTTTTACAAACAGCTTTCCAATATGCTAAAAACTTTATAATATCAACTTTAAATATTAAAAGCGTTTTTTTAGTAATAATATTTTCGTCTTTTAATTTAATCAATATTGAATATAACCCATTTCCAAATACTTTTGGTATACTATATCCGCCCTTGGCGTTTAAGTCTTTTGAATCAAATATTTTATTCGGAATATTCAAGTATGATGTTTTATCTTTACCAACCTCCAATAATAAGCTCAAATGAGGAAACATACTATCTATTTCAGCATTTAAAATTGCCTTATCAAAATCTTGTTTCCAGATTCCAAAACATTTAGCCCAAGTAATCATGATTTTATTATTTACAATAAAATCATTCAAATCACGAAACGATTCTACTACGTCAAAATCATCTTCACTTTTATCCAACCAAAATATAAGCGGTTTTGAAACATTATATTTTTTTATCTTTTCTATCATATCGGATAAAGTATTTTCTAAAAAATAACAATAATCCGAAACAAGTTTTAAGTATTTTCCTTTTCCCATCTTTAATGAATTAAGAATATTCATATACGAGTCCAAAGGTTCAATGTGTCTATATACAATATTAATATTATTATTCAAATCAAGAAATTCATTTACTATTTTTTCTGTATCATCATTCGTAGAATCATCCGAAATACATATCTCATAATATTTTGGATCAACTTTTTTCGAAATAACACTATTTAATAAATCTCTAATTAGGTATGGTCTGTTATATGTTGGAATACAAATACTAAGTAACAATTCATTTTTCATAGTCACCTCAATAATCTCACAATATCTCAGCAGGTACGCCCAAAGCTTTTTTATTGCATGGAACATCTTTTGTTACTACTGCATTTGCTCCAATAACAGCGCCATCGCCTATAGTAACCCCCGGCATAACACATGCATTTCTCCCTATCCAAACATTTTTACCAATTATTACTTTTCCTTTAGAATATAGCTCTCTTTCACGAGGTGGAATATTCAACTCTTCCATTATACTTCTTCCATGAAAATTATCTGTAATAAACACATTGTTACCTAATAAGCATCCATCACCTATCACTATCTCATTCATGCATGAAATATGACTTCCAGACATAATTGATACATTATCACCAATAAACATTGCCGGTTTTAAGCCTGTACTTTTTCCATGATATTTTTCCCACGTTTGAAGGCTAACATTTTTTTCAGAAAAAAAGTTATTACCTATACTTATGTTATTTGTACCAACAAGCGAAAAGGGTTTTGCCATCTTAAAATTATATCCACACTGCTTGAATTTAACCTTATATCTATGAGATTTTAATAAAAAAAGAAATTCAATTATTTTTCCCATTAGACATTATCCTTTTGTTCTTCAACTATTTTTTTAATTGCTTTTAAATATCCATCTTTATATTTTTCGTCAGGTTCAAGATATCCACCTTCAGCCCATTCATTCCAAGCAAAAATAAACATACAATCCTTTTTATATACTTTTTTTGCTCTAGAATACTGTTCTCTAAAATACTTTTCAAACTTTTCAGGGCACGCACCTTGTATTACAAAGCCTTTATTCCCGTATCTTGGTGTATTATCCCAATCAACGAAAGCTCCAGGAATCATTTTATTATTCTTAGGTTTTATCGATAAAACACTCTGCCATATTTTATCATAATCCTCAATATACAATCCTCGAACCTTTTTTACTCCATAATCTAATTTTTCCTGAGCAAAATCGATTATCTTCTGTTTTACTTTATCAACCATATGTCTATAAGCAGATGTTGAGTAATATTCTCCTAAACCCGGTTGATATTCAATCATATAGTCAAGAGAATTAGTATCATACTTTCCAAGATAGATATCTTTTTGCTGGGAAATAAATATTCCACCGTCAAAGCCTTCTTCTACCAGTCTTTTTCTATAATATTCAACCCTATCATTAAATCGTATAATGTTCTCAGGGCGATAAAAAACAATTATTGGTTTATTATCTTTTTTTATATATCTTTTATCTTTAAAAAATGGCAACAGATATTTAAAATGTCTCTCCCATTCATTTACATCACCATATGTTTGATTCATAAGAACCTTAGGATGTCTATCATTGGTTGCCCACGCATTTGTCCAGGTCTCATTTGCCCAGCAAAACATAAAAGGAAAATCTATATCTTTATTATTTAATAAATTTTCCATAGGTTTATTCAAAAGCATTTTTCCATCAAACCAGTAATGATATACACAAAAACCATCAATATGATATTTTTTTGCAAGATTTGCCTGCCATCTCATAACCTCAATATCTAACAAGTCATAATAATTATTATTTAATGGTATTCTAGGTTGGTTATGACCATTATAAAGGCTTTTTGAATTTCTTATACTTGTCCATTCAGTAAAGCCTTCTCCCCACCATTCATCATTTTCCTTTGTTCTATGAAATTGAGGTAAGTAAAATGCATATAGTTTCATATATTCCTCTGTCAATTATTTCTGTAATATATTATAAACTTTCATAAAAAGGTGCGGACTAAACTTTATAATTACAGCACACCCCTTATAAAACAAACCAACATTTTTATTTTTTAAATATTCTTTTAAATATAACACTATATAGCCTCTTGCTATATTTAATATTGCAGCATTTTTCTTCTTTGATTTAGCCATAGCTGTAATAACAGCCATCATTTCTAATTCAAAAAATGCCAAAGCACTTTCTTTTAATTTTGAGTCATATCGAACCTGACTATTAAAAGCTCTTTTAAAGTTACAAATATACGGGAAAGCCTTTCCTTTATATCCTGCATGAACGACGCTGGTATCATTTTGATTATATATATATCCTTTATAATCCAACAAATATATTTTTTTAACGTTCAAAAGTACTTCAACTAAAAAAGAATAGTCTTCACCAACTTTTATTTTTAAAGGAAATCTACTACTTCCAATCGCTTCTCTCACAAAAACCTTAGCCCAGACACCTGACCAAACCTGTCTATAGTTCACCATTTCAAGTGTCTGAGTGTTTTTATAAACGCCATCAACAGCTTTACAATTATGTTCTTTTATAATTTCGTTAGTATATTTTTCTATATAGTTAAATGCAACTATTTGTATTTTTTCATTTTTGAAACAATCAATACATTTTGAAAATGTTTCATTTTCCAGTTCATCATCTGCGTCCACAAAGCATATATAATCTCCACTCGCCTTGTCCAAGCCTAAATTTCTTGCGGATGAAACCCCTCCATTGACTTTATTATATAGTTTAATTCTTTTATCTTCAGAAACATATTTATTTATTATTTCTAAGCTTTTGTCTTCAGAGCCATCATTCACCAGAATTAATTCCCATTTGTCATATGTCTGATTGATAATACTTTCAATGCACCTGCCTACATACTTTTCACAATTATATACCGGCACTATAACACTGATTATTTCTTTTTTCATATTATTTTTAAAAGTTAATTCTCTCTTCCTCAATAACCAAGGGTCTATCCATTATTCTCTTATTAATGCTTATAATATATTCTCCTATAAATCCTATAAAGAAAAGCTGCAATGCTCCAAGGAAAAACATTCCTATGAGAATCGGCGCAGTACCTGCCTGGAATGAATTCCACATACAAAGCTTCATAATAAGATATATAACCCCGAGGACAGCACTAACCATAGAAACAATGAATCCAAGCATTGTACATAACCTAAGTCCAATTTTGGTATATGATGTAATACTGAGCATAGCAGCATCATAAAGAGTCCAAAAATTGTTGTGAGTCTTTCCTGCTCTACGTAATGGCTGTTCATATGGTATTTCTTTACGTTTAAAGCCAAGTTCTGCCACAATGCCACGAAGGAACGGTGTAGGATCATTTAGATTACGAAGAACCTCTATAAATTCTCTGTCATAAAGTCCTGATCCAGTAAAATGTTCTATCTGTTCCACATCTGACATCTTCTTTATCATCTTATAATACATAGTTCTAAAGAAATACATCAGTTTATTTTCTTTACTGTTTGTCTTTATTCCAATGCAAATCTTATAGCCTTCTTCCCAATATTTAAGGTATTCAGGTATTAATTCGATTGGATCCTGGAAATCACATACCATCTCAATTACACAATCTCCAGTTACCTGAAGCATTCCATAGTAAGGAGAATTAAACTGTCCAAAATTTTTTGCATTAAAAATAGCCTTAACATTCTTATTCTTTTTACATATTTCACGAAGTAAAGTTCTTGTATTGTCTTTGGAATCGTTGTCTATAAAAATAAGCTCATATTCATATTGTTTTAATTCTTTTGTAAACAGTGAAACAATAGCCTCACTCATTGCCCCCACATTCTCCTGCTCATTATAGCAAGGAATAAGGACACTTATTTTTTTCTTTTTACTCTCTCCCATATCAAACACCATCCATTAAAAGTCTTATTTTATCAGTAATTATATTACTTTACTGATTCGACCTGTTTTGTCAGTCTTTCGATTCTTGCTGCATCCTCTGTTGCCATTGCTGTATAATAAGCCGACTTGAATTTAAGATAATCCAATTCAAAAGAAAGAGCTGCAGCAATAACTTTCTTTAAAAATCCCGGATTATCATTTTTAGCAATAACTACTTTTCTTGTTTCAAATCTATCAATACAATCTTTCATTCGAGTAATAAAAGGAATTGATTCAATTCCAATATTGCCACCAAAATTAGTTACCAGTCCTCTTTTTTTAGCCATATCACAAAACTGTTTTGTTGCAGCAAAAACTGGTTCCGTCTCGATATCTTTTTTTGCTATATCCATAGATGCCGATAAATCACTTCTTCCTACCGTAACTCCTGTAAGAAACCCTTCACCTTCATCTAATATATCATCAAAATTCTTAAGACATGTTTTTGTCTCAGCATTAATAATTCTTTCAATATTAAAATTCTCATCATCTATATCTTTATAGACCTTTTTAACAGCCCCTTTAAATTTCTTCATAGCGAAAGGCGTTTCAATCATAGGCGCCATAACTCCAGTTGCATCAAGTAATTTACACTGATCTAAATCATGAACCGCTTCACAACCACCTATTTTTATAATTAGTCCAAGTCCTACTTCCTCAACAAAATCACGAAGCATAATAAGCTCATCCTTTCTTGAACCTTCTGCTTCAAATTCTGCTTTAATTGATACTACCCCATATTCCGATTTTAATTCTTTTAAATCCTCAACTATTTTATGTTTTAAAATCATTTAACACCCTCATTTTATTAATATCATTAAATTGTTCTGTATGATTCTTATATATATACTCTAAATCATTGTATTTTTTCCTAATTCTTCAAGAACCCACCGCTATTCATTCTACCTATAATTCTCATCAATCAATGGAACAATCATTATCTTCTCTAATTCTTCTCTAGGAAGGAAAGGAGCTAAATCCTCAAGCGGAGGACTAACAAGTGTTCCATCCTCAAGTCTCTTAGTAGAACTCTTTGGTTCCCATCTTTGTTCTGTATCAGTATAGATTTCTACAAATAAAGGTCCATCCTGGTTTAACACCTCATCCACAACCTGCATCATTTCTTTATTAGAATGAGCACTATAATACTTATAACCGAAAGCCTCAGCTATCCTTTTATATTCAGGGAAGGATAAATCTCCTGATTCTTCACCTATTCCAACTTTAGAATGTTCTGCAAAAAGATTTGACTGAGTAATTCTTATGGAATGATATCCTGAATTATTAATAAGGAATATCTTAATTGGAAGTCTATTTGTAATTATTGTTTGCAATTCCTGAAGGTTCATCATAATCGATCCATCCCCTTCAAGACATATAGTATTTTTAACTCCCGCACCAAGGCATGTTCCTATAGCTGCCGGAAGGCCATAACCCATACTTGCTATTGCACTATTATTATCAAATCTGCTTCCTTTTTTTATCTCAAAAGCCTGATTTCCAACTACACAACAAGCCCCATTTGATACAGCTGTATAAGAATTTTCTGAAAGGCTATGGCTAAGATACTTAATAAAAGCATAAACATTAGCTGTTTTTCCATTTTCCTCCCACTGTGATGCTCTTACAACTGGATAATTCTTCTTCCAATTCTGACAGATTTCATTCCACTCACTATGAAGATTAACACTTTCTACAAGTCTTTCATCTATCTTTGCAAGAAAATCTTTAGCATCTGCCCACACAGCCTTATCCACATGTATGGTATGTTTTTTCATTTCTGCTTTATCAATATCAACCATTACAACCTTTGCATATCTTGCCCAGGTTTTCCAATTATATCCTACCTGTCTTATTGAAATTCTGGTTCCGATGGCTACTATCAAATCCGCATTTTGAATAGCCCAGTTTCCCGGTCTATCTCCCATATTACCAGCTCTACCAACATAAAGAGGATTTTCGTCTTCTATAAGATCTATAGCATTCCAATATGTAACTACCGGTATATTAAGTTTATCTATTACCTTTCTAAAACTGTCATATCCACCAGAAAGTCTTATTCCATAACCTGCATGTAATACAGGTCTCTTAGCCTTTTTTATTAATTCTATTATTTCATCTATTGTTTCTGAATCAACTAATGGAGGAAGATTAGAATCATCATCTCTTTTAGTTTCATAATTTTCTCCATTAATCTCAATAACATCATTTTCGTTTTCATAACCAATAAGATCGTCGGTTTCAATATACATTCCCTGATAATTCACAGGAATATCTATCCATACAGGTCCCGGTCTTCCAGTTGTTGCAAGATGAAATGCTCTTTCAAGATGATACCTTATAGTAAGAGGATCTTCTATCATAACAGCATATTTTGTCATTGACTCAGCAGCCTTTGTTATATCAAATTCCTGATCTCCTACCGCTCTTAATTCTTCTCCATCTGTAAACTGTGATGTATATCTTGCTGTAGTATCATATCTAACCTGCCCACTAATTATCATCATCGGAATGGAATCAAGCCATCCACAGGCAACACCTGTAAGTGCATTTGTTCCGCCCGGTCCAGTAGTTACGCATACAGCCGCAATCCTGTTGTCAATTCTAGCATAAGCTTCAGCAGCCATAGCAGAGGCCTGTTCGTGATGATTATATGTAACATGTAATCCTGCGTGATGTCCAAAAGCATCATTTAAATGCATTGCTCCACCGCCAACCACGCTGAATATATCTTTAATTTCATGTGTGACTAAAAAATCTGCAACATAATCTGCAAGTCTTATCTTCATATTTTTATAACTCTTCTCATTTTATATTTATTATTTTATATCACCACTTTATCCAAGGAGCTTTTTTCTCCTCAATCAATCTATCTAGCAACTCTTTTTCTCTCTTTGTATCCATGCACTGCCAGTATCCATCATACTGATAACCCATAAGCTGTCCATCGTTTGCAAGTCTTACCATTGGTTTCTTCTCGAATACTGTTGTGTCATCTTCAAGATAATTAAAGATTTCCGGTTCCATAACCATATATCCACCATTGATACGGTCATTATCCATCTCATTTTTTTCACGAAAATTATGGATAACACCATCATCACTCATATCAAGGACACCAAATCTCTGAGTAAGAGCAATGGCCGTTATTGTGGCAATCTTCCCATGACTTCTGTGGAACTCCAAGAGTTTATTCATGTCCATATCACAGACCCCATCACCGTATGTAAGCATAAAGGTCTCATTTCCCACATATTTTTGAATACGCTTAATACGACCACCAGTCATTGTATCAAGACCAGTATCAACTATCGTTACTTTCCATGGTTCAGCTACATTATTATGTACTGTCATCTTATTATGATCAGTAAAATCAAATGTTACATCTGAATTATAGAGATAATAATTTGCAAAGTAATCTTTTATCTTATCCTGCTTATATCCGGCACAAATGATGAACTCATTGAAGCCATAGTGTGAATACTCTTTCATGATATGCCAAAGAATAGGTTTTCCACCTATTTCGATCATTGGCTTTGGTTTTAAGTGACTTTCCTCACTGATTCGAGTGCCGTAGCCCCCGGCTAAAATTACAACTTTCATAATACATTCTCCTTAATCCCCATACTAAAACCTAGTTATTTTAAGTTTACCACTTTGGAGATATTAAGTAAACCAAAAGCATCTCAAAAAGTAAAATCGAAACAAAATGTTCCAAAATCATTTTTTAGTTGAATTAAAAGTAAGGTTATGCTATCATAACCTTACTTTTAATTACTTTTAATCACATTTAGTTTTTTAATATATTCGAACAATAAAAGCGAGGTAAAAATGGAAAATTTAGTTGTACGTTTTTCATCTATGACATTAAAAAATATTAAAAATGTTAAAAATGGTACTATTTTTATGCCTATGTCCAAAGAAAAATCTCTAAATGTTGGCGGTTCAGAAGTCTTGGGTATTTATGGACAAAACGGTTCTGGAAAAACCGCTATAGTTGATGCACTGTATTTTCTTCAACAGATTATGCTAGGAAAAAACATTGATCAAAACATCATTGATTATATAAGTACCGACAATGATGTAGCATATATTAATACTGAATTTAAGATATTTGCTAAAGAAAATATTTATGAAGTCGGGTATAACATTAGTTTGAAAAAAAATGATGGCAGAGTTGAAATAGAAAGAGAATTTTTAAACTGCGCAATTAACCATAAAGGAAAACGCAATAAAAAAAGTATATTTATGGATTATGTTCGATCTAATCATGACAATATTTTCAAGCCTCAAAAAAGGCTTGATGAACTGATTGGAAAGAATAAAAACAAAAAAACAGATTTAATTGTTGCTAAAAAAATTGCAGAAAAAAACAATTGTTCATATATTTTTGGTGAAAGTAGCAGAGAAATCTTCTTCCAGAAAGTTGAAGATAGCTTCAAGGATTACACTTTTATAATTAAGTCTTTGTTTAATTTTGCCTTAAAAGACTTATTTGTTATAAGTAATTCTCATTCAGGTTTGATAACAGCTAATTTTCTTTTACCAATGGCATTCCGTGTAGAAAATAAAGCACATGGAGCAAAGGGAGATTTCGTTATTCCTTTGAAAGAACCAGTTATATTAGATTCCATAAGAAAAAATCTATTGAAAACTATTGTTGAACAAATAAATACTGTATTATATACGATTATCCCCGGAATGAAAATTGAAATCAAGGATTATGGTAAACAAGCGCTGGATTCTGGTGAAGAAGGTTGGAAATTGGAATTAATGTCAATACGTGACGGAAAGAAACCAATTCCTATCCGAATGGAATCAGAAGGTATTATAAAAATAATTTCTATCTTGAATGTGCTAATTCAAGCGTTTGGTAATCCTTCCATCTGTCTAGTAATTGATGAATTAGATGCTGGCATTTTTGAATATATGCTTGGAGAACTACTTGATATCTTTGAAAAAAATGCTAAAGGTCAATTAATTTTCACTTCACATAACCTTAGAGCTCTTGAGATGCTGAATAAAAAAAGTATAATGTTTTCAACAGTCAATCCAGAGAATCGATACATTTATATGAAAAATATAAAGGAAAATAATAATCTACGAAGTTCATATATAAGAAGCATTACTTTGGGTGGACAGGATGAAGCAATTTATGAAGAAACCGATAGCTTAAAGATTGCGCGTGCATTCCGAAAAGCAGGAAGGAGTCTAAATAATGCGTGAGAAGAAGGTTATTGTTGTAATAGTTGAAGGGCCTAGTGACGAAAATGCAATTGGCGGGATATTAAAAGAGTTTTTTTCTTCAGAAGAAGTCCAGTTCACTGTAGTACACGGAGATATTACTTCTGACGAATCAACAACTGTTGCTAATGTTGTTACAAAAATAGATAAACTAATCAATGACGTCAAAATAAAATATGGATATCGCCGGAATGATTTTATAAAAGTAATACATCTTACAGATATGGACGGAGCCTTCACAAATGATTGCATAAGAAATGCTGATGTAGAAAAAATTCATTATTATGAAGATCACATTGAAGGACGTAACATCCAAGCGATAGACCGCAGAAATAAACATAAATCAGAAATTTTATGCAAACTGTATTCAACAGGCAAAGTTCACAATATAGGATACCGCATTTATTTCAATTCTTGCAATCTGGAACATGTATTGTATGGTGTATTGAAAGATTTTAATGACGAAGAAAAAACATTATTGTCTGATGATTTTGCTGATAAATATGAAGGCAAGGTTGATGATTTTATCAAGTTTATATCTGATGAAACACTTGCTGTGCCAGGAACATACAAAGCGACTTGGAAATATATTGAAAATGGTAAGCATTCACTTGAAAGACACTCTAATATGCATTTAATATTTGAAAAATAATAATTATATTATCCAACCTTCATCATAGAAAATAGACAGAAAGAGCCGGAGCATATACTCCGGCTTTATCAATAAATCTTAATTATTTATAATCATCTACAGATTCTACATTTGATCCATAAATCACATACTACCCCAAAAAATCAAATGTCAACTGACTGGTTTTTGGCATGTCGCCGAGGATTCCATATTCTGCCATTTTATCTATGGCGGACTGAGGGATCTTGGCGCGGTTCTTTAATTCTTCCTGAGACATAAAGAGGCCGTCTTTTGCAGCTTCTTTAAGCTGTTGGGCGGCGGTACCTCCCATTCCTTCTATGGATGAAAGAGCCGGCATGATCTTTCCATTGATTATCTGGAACTTCTTATCATCAGCCTTATAGATATCAATCGGTTCAAACTCAAAGCCGCGGGCATACATTTCCTGCACGAGACGCATGTCTTTCATAAGACCAACTTCTTTTGCTGTCATTGCATTCTTATCTTTTTTCTTTAATTCCTCAATATTTCTATCAAGGTTTTCTCTACCGCGGCACATTATGCCATAGTCAAATGCTGTGGCGCGGATGCCAAAGAAAGCTGCATAATAAGCTAAAGGATAGTAAATCTTAAAATAAGCTACGCGCCAGGCCATCATAACGTAAGCTACAGCATGGGCTTTCGGGAACATGTACTTAATCTTTTCGCAAGACCAGATATACCAGTCAGGTACATTATGATCTAACATATCCTGCTTCCATTCCGGCCATTTATCACACTTACCCTTGGCTACTATTCCCTTACGAACCTTTTCCATAATGGAAAATGCTTCTCCAGGCTCAAGCCCCATATGAATAAGGTAAACCATGATATCATCACGACAGCAGATTGCCGAAGAAAGCTTACATTTGCCTTCCTCAATGAGTGTCTGTGCGTTACCCAGCCATACATCAGTACCGTGAGAAAGTCCTGAGATTCTTACCAGGTCAGAGAACCACTCAGGGTTTGCATCAATAACCATCTGCATGGCAAAGTCTGTACCAAATTCCGGAATTCCAAGAGTTCCAAGACGGGTGCCGTCTATATCTTCCGGCTTTATTCCAAGAGCGTCCGTATTATGGAATATGGATAAAACCTTCTTATCATCCAGTGGGATCTTAGTTGCATCAAGTCCGGTCAGGTCCTCAAGACGTCTTATCATGGTAGGATCGTCGTGTCCTAAGATATCAAACTTAAGCAGGTTATGGTCGATGGAATGATATTCAAAATGAGTCGTCGTCCAGGCTGCACTCATATCGTTTGCAGGCTTCTGAATAGGTGTAAAGCTATATATTTCTTCTGTATTTGGAAGAACTATCATACCACCCGGATGCTGACCTGTAGTTCTCTTAACACCAAGACAGCCCTGAACCAGTCTGTCCATTTCAGCCTTACGCTTCTTAATTCCACGTCTTTCGCAGTAACCAAGCACGTAGCCATACACAGTTTTATCTGCGTAAGTTGCTATAGTTCCTGCACGGAAGGCATAACCTTTACCAAAGATCTCTTCAATATAGGCATGAGCCCTTGGCTGATAATCTCCGGAGAAGTTAAGGTCGATATCCGGTTCCTTATCTCCCTTAAAACCAAGGAATGTTTCAAACGGGATATCATGTCCCTCTTTGATCAGCTTGTGGCCACATACCGGACAGTCTCTATCCGGCATATCACACCCCGACATACCCGAGAATTTAAGTACTTCCGGTGAATCAAAGTCAGTAAAATGACACTCCGGACATATATAATGCGGTGACAAAGGATTAACTTCTGTTATTCCCGCCATTGTTGCTGCAAAGGAAGATCCTACAGATCCTCTACTACCTACTAAGTATCCATCAGCAACAGACTTCCAAACAAGCTTCTGAGCTATAACATACATAACGGAATATCCATTTGAAATGATAGAATTAAGCTCTTTTTCAAGTCGCTTCTCTACTATTTCCGGAAGATTCGGTCCATAAATTTCATGAGCTTTATTATGGCAGATATCACGAAGGATCTGGTCTGAATTTTCAATTACAGGAGGACACTTATCCGGTCTTACAGGAGAAATTTTTTCTATCATATCTGCAATCTTATTTGGATTTGTGATGACAATCTCCTTAGCAAGATCAGATTCAAGATAATCAAATTCTTTTAACATCTCCTCTGTGGTACGAAGATAAAGCGGAGGCTGGATTTCCATTTCCTCTTCAATGGAATTTACCACTCCTTCTCTTGGTTTAACTTCTTCTTTATCTTTTTTTGGTCCCTTATCACGGCTTCCTTCTAAGATTATAGACCTGTAAATAGCATCTTCCGGATCAAGGAAATGAACATCACCGGTAGCTACTACAAGCTTATTAAATTCTTTACCTAATCTTATGATCCGCTTATTTATCTCTATAAGATCTTCTTTTGAATTGACATAGTCCTGTCTTTCATCATCTATTAAATACTGATCATTTCCAAGAGGCTGAACCTCTAGATAATCAAAGTAGTTAACTATTCTTGTAATTTCTTCATCTGATGCTCCTTCAAGAATGGAATTATAGAGTTCTCCTGAGGAGCAGGCAGATCCAAGGATAAGGCCTTCTCTATATTTATTGATAAGACTCATAGGAAGACGAGGTCTTCTGTTAAAATAGGTTATATGCGACTCTGATATAAGGCGGTAAAGGTTAACACGTCCGACTTCATTTTTAACAAGGATTATCCCGTGATAAGTCTTTGCTTTCTTTATCGCATCCGCATTATCTTTACCGATATCATTTAATTCATCTACAGTATTTATGCCCTTATCCCTTATCATCTTAAGGAGCTTTACAAAAATCTTGGCAGTAACGTCAGCATCATCGCAGGCTCTGTGATGGTGGGCATTTACAACTCCGAAGAATTTACAAAGTCTGTCCAGATTATATCTTCCTAATTCAGGAAGCATGATATAGGCAAGAGTCATGGTATCTAAGGCTGTAAAATTATAATTAAGGCCTAATCTCTTAGCATTTTCTTTTATAAAACCTGTATCGAAATTGGCATTATGCGCTACCAGCATGGCATCTTTCGAAAATTCAAAGAATTTAGGAAGTATCTCTTCCACCGGAGGAGCATTTTTAACCATTTCATCCGTTATTGATGTAAGCTGCTGGATCTTATAAGGAATAGGAACCCCAGGATTTATAAATTCAGAGAATCTTCCTGTTACTTCTCCTTCTTTATTTATCCTTACTGCACCGATCTCTATTATCTTACATCTTGTAGCACCGATACCTGTTGTCTCTATATCAAATACTACATAGTCAGAATCCAGGTTCTGATGATCAGAGTCTAATACTAACGTCTTTAGATCATCTACAAAATAGCCCTCTAATCCATATATTATCTTAAAATCCTCATCCGGTGTTACACAGTGGTTCGCAACAGGAAAAGCCTGTGCAACACCATGATCAGTTATTGCTATGGCTTTATGCCCCCAGGCTTTCGCCCTCTTTATCATTTTAGCTATATCTGTTACTGCATCAGACTCTGAAAATACTGTATGAAGATGAAGTTCTACTCTCTTCTCAGGGTATTCATCCTTTCTTGATGAGGTAAAGTCAGGGATTAGCTTTATACCGCGGATCTTTGTAATAGTCAGTTCTTTAGCAAAATCATCCTCACTGCAATTTCCCTTTATCTTATAAAATCCACCGACATGGACATCTTCAAGCATTGCATTCTTATCTTCTTCGTCTTTCATAAAGACTTTAAAGCATATAGAATCAACAAAGTCAGTTATTGCATAACTAAGGATGAACTTTCCGCTTTTTAACTGTTTTTCTTCAACAGAAAGGATCTTTCCCTTAATACAGATTTCTTCCATATGGTCTTCCATCTGATTGATAGGAACACATTCTCCTTCAACTTCATGACCATATACACAGTCCGGATCATCGGTTGGTTTTCTTTGAAACTTCTTATTTCCCCAATTCTGTTCACGGTTGTAATATTTCTTATTCTTTGACGCATCTGCACTGGCCTTTTTTGCAGCTGGTTTTACATTACTTGAAGAAGCCTTTGCAGAAGAAGTACTGGATGCAGCTGTTTTTGATGATGCATCAGCCGGGGGCAAAGATACTCCTGCTGATTCTGCGGCTGATAAAGCGTCACTATCTGCATCGTCATGCTCTTCTATTGAATAATCATCTCCATCGTTATATGAAACCACATCATCATAACTATAGGCACGGCGGAGCATTTCTTCTTCTGGATCTACTCTTTTAACTGTCTTTTTCTCTATATATTTAATAGCAATACCTACATTCATGCCAAATCTTTCAGCATAAATCGTAGCAAAGTATTTTACTATCTCTCCTTCTCTGTCATGAGCCAGCAAAGAGTCTTCCAGGGAAAGAGTTAGTATCCCCTCTGATATACTATAGCTTCCTCTTTTTATCATTCGATAGAGGGTATGGTTGTAATGGGATAATTCTTCTAAAAAGCTTGGAAAATAGCTTTCAGTGAGAGTCTCTAAATTATAAAGATCCGACAGGATATATCTTTCCATGATTGTTACATGTACTCTTTCATTCATACCAAAAAGAGACAATCTTACAGCCTCTTCCATGCTAAAAATCATCTCTTTTGGTATCAAATGTTTTGATTCTATATATATAAGACAAGTCATATCCTTATTTCTCATAAGGACACGGGTTACATCTACATCAAGAAAATAGTCCCTTATTTTATTATGAATTTCTATGTCTGTAAAAACATCAAGGAATTTTCTAGCTTCCAACTTAATATTCTCTCTTTTTATTATTCAGGCCTTATTGATCAGCCTTTTTTTCTAAGCCGTACTAATCTGCCTGTTATTATCTTGTTACTTTTCCCAGTTATCCAGTTCATATTTAAGAGCTGGTATTATCTCTTCTTCAGGTACTTTCTTAAAGATCTCACCTTTTTTAAAGATAAGTCCTTCACCAATTCCACCTGCAACTCCAAGATCTGCTTCTCTAGCTTCCCCAGGACCATTTACGGCACATCCCATAACAGCAACCTTAAGGTTAAGGTCCTTATAGTTTGAAGTTAATTTCTCTATCTTTTCAGCAAGACCTATGATATCAATCTTTGTTCTTCCACAGGTCGGGCATGATACAAGCTCGATGCCGCCGCTTTTAAGTCCAAGTGACTTAAGGATAAGTTTTGCTGTTCTTATTTCTTCTACAGGATCATCTGTAAGAGACACACGGATAGTATCTCCTATTCCTTCATGAAGGATAACTCCGAGTCCAACAGATGACTTGATATTTCCGCTCCAGATAGTCCCTGACTCTGTGATTCCTACATGAAGTGGATACTTAGTACGCTCTGCTACTAATTCATGAGTCTTAATAGACATAAGCACATCAGATGACTTGATTGAAATTACTATATTATCATAATCACATTCTTCTATCATCCTTACTTTGTCAAGTGCACTTTCTACTATTCCTTCTGCAGTAACTCCGTGATACTTATCAACAATCTCTCTCTCAAGAGAGCCGGAATTAACACCTACACGGATTGGAATGTTCTTAACTTTAGCAGCCTTTACTACTTCCTGCAGTTTTTCCTTTCCGCCGATATTTCCCGGATTGATACGGATCTTATCAGCCCCGTGCTCTATAGCACTGATGGCTAACTTATGATCAAAATGTATATCTGCAACAACTGGTATATGGATTTGCTCCTTTATCTTATCAAAGGCTGCCGCTGCTTCAGGAGTATTAGCTGTGCATCTTACAATGTCACATCCTGCCTTTTCTAATTCAAGGATCTGAGCAACAGTTGCTGCAATATCATCAGTTGGTGTATTAGTCATGGACTGTATAGCTATAGGACTTCCGCCGCCTATAGTAACTTTTCCGATGTTAATCTTTTTTGTATTATCTCTAAACATATTTCCTCCAATTAAAAACAAACTCGAACTTCGATACCTTGTAGTTAACACTTCGCTACCTACTGGAGCAGTTGACGCTTCGCTACCTTTGTAGTTAACGCTTCGCTACCTTGTAGTTAACACTTCGCTACCTACCGGAAGAGTTTACTTATATCATTAAAGAATACCACTATGGTCAGCAGCATCAGGAGTATAAATCCGATAAAATTAACGATGTTTTCTTTATTTTTTGGAATCTTTCTTCCGGATATTCCTTCTATCGCACAAAAGAGGATCCTTCCTCCGTCAACTGCCGGAATAGGAAGCAGATTCATAACTCCAAGATTTGCTGAGATAAGCACTGTGAAGTTGATAACATTAAGAAGTACATCTATAAAGCCGCCGCGCTTCTGGGCTTCATCCACCACATTTCCCATCATCTGACCTATACCTACAGGTCCGGACAGATCATCTATTGATGCGCCGCCTGAGAAAAGCATTTTAACTGAATAAATGGTAGTCTTTATATTAAATCTTACTTCATAAAATGAATAGCGAAGTTCCTCTACGAAACTTGAAGAAAGCCTTTGCTCACTAAGAACGCCGAAATAATAAGCACCGTTTTCATCCGGTTTCATGGTAAGAGTTGTATTATACCTCTTTCCGTCTCTTTCATAGACGATATCTATCGGTTTTGTTGGATCATTTACCATCCTAAATAGCTGGATCTCACGGAAATTATAGATTCTTTCTCCATTAAGACTGATTATAGTGTCTCCCGCCTGAAGGCCTGCTTCGTCAGCAGCACTTCCAGGCTGTACCATAGAAAATGATGCCGGATCAAGGACACAGTAATGGCAGATTATAATGGAAAGTAAGAACGCCAGCACAAAATTAAAAAATGGTCCTGCAAGAAGTACTGAAAGTCTCTGTAATACCGTCTTATTATTAAATGAATTCTTATCGTTAGAATCCTCCGCCTGACCTTCCATAAGGCAGTAACCACCTATTGGAAGAAGTCTGATAAAGTATGCGGTCTCTCCTTTGCCCCATTTTGCAATAGCAGGTCCCATACCGATGGAAAATTCATTTACCTTTACCTTATTTAGTTTTGCAAATATAAAATGTCCAAACTCATGTACGAATACAATGATACCGAACATTAAAACAAAATATACGATCTTCATAACTTATGTCTATCCACTTCTATTATTTCAAGTACTGGTATAACGTCCGAAAAGCCTACTGGTTCCACTTTGTCTTAAGGATTTCTTCTGTCCATTTCTGAGTTTCTAAAATATCTTCAAGTTCTGGATGTTTGATAAGCTCGTGACGCACCATAGCATATTCTATCATGTCATAGATTTCCAGGAATCTGATATCACCCTTAAGGAATTTAGCTACTGCATATTCATTTGCGGCATTGAGAACTGTTGGCATTGAACCACCTGTCTTAATAGCGCTATAGGCAAAGTCAAGCCCCTTAAATGTATCTCTGTCAGGTTTCTCAATCTTTATCTCGCTTATCTTTGAAAAATCAAGTCTGTCTCCAGGAAGTGCTCTTCTATATGGATAGCAAAGAGCATACTGGATTGGAAGTTTCATGTCAGGAGTACCCATCTGAGCTATAACTGCTCCATCCTGATATTCAACCGCTGAATGGATTATACTCTGTGGCTGGATAAGGACTTCAATCTCCTCAGGTTTAACATTGAAGAGCCATTTAGCTTCGATAACTTCCAGTCCTTTATTTACCATCGTAGCGCTGTCTATTGTGATCTTAGCTCCCATTGACCAGTTAGGATGATTAAGAGCCTGTTCTACTGTAACATTTTCTAATTCTGCTTTTTTCCTGCCGCGGAATGGTCCACCTGAGGCTGTAAGGAGTATTCGTGATACTCTGTTGCCTCTGTTGCCCTGAAGGCACTGGAAAATGGCTGAATGCTCACTATCAACAGGAAGTATGCTTACTCCTCTTTCTTCTGCTGCATCTATTACAAGATGTCCTGCAGTAACAAGGGTTTCTTTATTGGCAAGAGCTATGTCTTTACCTGCTTTAATGGCAGCAAGGGTCGGCTCAATGCCAATCATTCCTACGATAGCAGTTACTGTTATATCAGCCTTTTCATAAGAAGCCACATCTATAAGTCCCTGCATTCCTGACTCTACTTTAACATTCATATCAGCAAGAGATATTCTTAAAGCCTTAGCATCTTCTTCACTATGAACTGCTATAAGCTCAGGCTTATATTTTCTTGTCTGCTGTTCTAATAACTTTATATTGCTTCCACATGAAAGCGCTACGACTCTCATGTCCATATTATTATCAACTACTTCAAGGGTCTGGGTTCCGATAGAACCTGTTGAACCTATTATAGATATATTCTTGATCTTATCTTCTATCATATCGAATCATCCTCTTATAGATAAATACCGGCTGGCCTTATATTCAACCTACGCCAGATAAATACTGGCTGGCCTTATATTCAACCTATGCCAGATAAATACTGGCTGGCCTTATGGGACCAGCCAGCGCTTCAAATTATTTTGCTATGTTGTGAAGAATGAAAAGCACGCAATAATAAATTATAGGTGCTGTAAATATCATACTGTCAAATCTGTCAAGGACGCCGCCATGGCCTGGTATCAGCTTACCATAGTCCTTAACTTCGTTATTTCTCTTAATTGCTGATGCAGCAAGATCCCCGATAACCGCTGGGATTGCGCCGATTGCTCCCACAAGAGCAAACCAAAGTGGTGCATTACTTATTGGTGTCGCGAAATGGTTATAGCAAAGACCAAATATCATTCCAAGGATTCCAGCTCCAAGGATACCACCGATAAGACCTTCCACGCTCTTCTTTGGACTAAGCACTGGTGACATCTTGTGTTTTCCAAAAAGACGACCTGTGCAGTAAGCCAGGGTATCATTTCCCCATGAGCAGATAAATACAAGGATTATAAGCAATCCGCCGGATTTAAGTGCTCTTAACTGATATACATAAGACAGACACACGCTCACATAGAAAAATGCGAAAAATGCGCCCATTATCTCTTTATCGTGATACTTAGGAAATGCTATAACATAAATGCTAAGCACTGCCAGAAGATATACTATAAACAATGGAAGTATAAATTCTGCCTTCGCAAGATAAAGGATTAAATAATATGCAAATGTTGCCGCATACGCAACATAGGCAAGTACTTTTTCTTCTAGCTTATAAACTCTAAGGAGTTCATAGATACCAACAAAAGATAACAATGTTGTTGCTATAAGTGTAACTGCGCCGCCAAAATAAAGCACAATTGTTGATAAGATAACCAGTACTATACCGCTTATAAGTCTTGTTACAAACATTATTTTACTCCACCAAACCTTCTGTCTCTATTTGTAAAATGTCTCACAGCATCTAAAAGGCATTCTCTGTCAAAATCAGGCCATAATACATCTGTAAAATAGAATTCAGAATAAGCTATCTGCCATGGAAGATAATTGGATGTTCTTACTTCTCCGCTGGTTCTTATAAGAAGATCCGGATAAGGAAGATCTGCTGTATCTAATTTAGAATTAAATACATCTTCATTTATATCTTCAACAGCCAGTTTCCCTGTTTTTACATCCCAAGCAAGCTGTTTTGCTGCTCTGACTATCTCATCTCTTCCACCATAGTTAAGAGCCATAGTGAAATTAAGGCCTGTATTACCGGCAGTTGCTTCTTCAAGTTTATCAATCGCCTGATTAATATCATCTGCAAGTTTTGATCTGTCGCCAATGATACGGACTCTCATATTCTCTTTATTAGATCTCTCGATAGAAGTCTCAAGGTAGTTACGAAGGAGATTCATGATCCCTGTAACTTCCTCTACTGATCTCTTCCAGTTCTCTGTTGAGAATACATAAACAGTCAGATATTTGATTCCCATATTCCATGCATCTTCGCATATCTTTTCTACGTTCTTTGCTCCGGCCTTATGTCCGAAGTTTCTTGGCATAAAACGTTTCTTCGCCCATCTGCCATTTCCGTCTAAAATGATAGCTACATGCTGTGGTACATTTAACTTTTCACCGTCTATTATTTTTTCCATAGTAAATTTCCTATTTACAACCAGACTGTCATGTTTTTCCCCGTCGTAACCACGACCAGGCTGTCACAACTTTCTTTGTATTTATTTCGACTAGACTGTCATGATTTCCTTAGTCTTCTCGTCGATAGTCTTATCGATTTCAGCAATGAACTTATCAGTTGCCTTCTGGATCTTATCCTCTTCTGACTTCTGCTCATCATCTGAAAGCTCGCCAGCCTTATTCTGCTTCTTTACAGCATCATTTGCATCACGTCTTACATTACGGACTACAACCTTTGCAGCTTCACCCTTCTTCTTGATGTCCTTGGCAAGTTCCTTACGTCTATCCTCTGTAAGTTCAGGGAATGTAATGATAACGCTCTTACCATCATTGTTTGGTGTAACGCCAAGATCTGATACTACGATTGCTTTCTCAATTTCCTTAAGTAAGCTTGATTCCCAAGGTGTGATGATGATTGTTCTTGCTTCTGGAACATTTACGTTTGCAACGCCCTGAAGGCCTGTCATTGTTCCATAGTAATTGATCTTGATCTTATCAAGAATATGTGGATTAGCACGTCCTGCTCTGATTGTTGCATAATCCTCTTTAAGATTATCAATTGCCTTCTGCATCTTTACTTCATATTCTGCTGCCATTTTTATGTCCTCCAAATTTTATTCATTTTCGTGTTACTTATCACGTTTAAATTTTATTTTAATTCAGCTAATCTGACCCGCAAATAATACAAAATAGCGCATTGTATTAAGCTTTGGGGTTGAAACAACTGACTATTTATGCCTCAACTAAGGTTCCTGTGAAATGACCTGTTACAGTGTTTATGATTGAATCCTTCTCATTAAGTCCGAAAAGCATCATAGGCATATGGTTTTCCATAGCAAGTACTGCTGATGCAAGGTCTATTACTCCAAGCTTCTGATCTACGATGTCTTCCATCTTCATCTTATCGTACTTCTTGGCATTTGGATTTGTCTTAGGATCGCTGTCATATACTCCATCAATTGCTTTAGCTGAAAGTATAACATCTGCCTTGATCTCAATAGCACGAAGCACCATAGCCATATCTGTTGAGAAATATGGATGACCTGTTCCACCTGCAAAGAATACTATCTCTTTCTTCTCAAGGTATTCAACAGCCTTATCAATATTGAAAAGTTCTGTCATATCTCCACAGTTAAATGGTGTCATGACATGGCACTTAAGACCTGCCATTCTGAATATATCTGCTGTATAAATGCAATTCATAACAGTTGCAAGCATACCGATCTGATCAGCTTTTATTCTGTCCATATCATTTGATGTTCTTCCTCTCCAGAAGTTGCCACCACCGATAACTACGCCAATCTCAGTACCCTTATCAGCAATCTCCTTTACCTGGGCTGCTACTGCCTTCACTGTTTCCTCGTCAAATCCTGACTTTTTTTCTCCGGCAAGTGCCTCTCCACTGAGTTTAAGTAAGACTCTGTTTAATTCCATTTTTATTTATTTCCTTTCTTCTGGCCATTTGTTCTCTGACCGTTATTTCTAGATGAATTAGTTTTTTTCTCTGGAAGATCAGTTGTTTCTTCTGATTTTGCAGCTCTCTTCTCATCTTCTGAGAAATATCTCTTAACATCTACGTCAAGATAAGCCTGTGAGCAGAAACCTTCGATGATAGCTCCATTATTGATCTGAACTGACTTGGATTTGATATTTCCAACGATAACGGCAGATGAATCAACTATTACCTGTCCCTTTACATCAATATCACCATTAACTGCACCTGCGATAACTGCTGATGATGCGGCAATATTTCCAATTACTACAGTTCCAACACCGATCTTTACGGAATCATCACATACGATCTCGCCTTCTACCTTTGCCTGATTAGCATACATCTCGCCGGCTTTTACGTCACCCTTGATCGTTCCTCCAAGGATAAGCTTGCCTTTACATGTAACATCACCATTAACTGTACCAAGTACATCAATATCTCCATCTGTTTCGATATTTCCTGTGATCTTAGTCTTAGATGTTATATATGTTGAATCAGGTGCTGGTGCGAATTCTAATGTTTCTTCTTTGGAATCAATCTTATCTTCTAAATCAGCCAACTCTTTGTCCTCTTTTCTTTCTTCGATACCTTTTTCTTCTTCGTCTTTTTCTTCAATATCTATCTCTTCGACATCTAATTCTTCGATATCTGCCCCTTCGACTTCTGTCTCTTCGATATTATCTTCCTTTACGTTTTCTTCTATATCATCTTCGATAACATTTTTTTTACTGTCTTCAGAGATTTCTTCAACCTTTTCTTCAGAATCTTCTTTGTTATCTTCTGTAATGCTTTCTTCTACTTTTTCTAATTCATCTACTTCCTTAGCATTATCTTCGACACTATCTTTTTCTGTATTTTCTTTTTCTGCGTTTTCTTCACCTGAAACGCCCTCTAATCTATCAATATCTATGATTGCTTCAGGATCTTCCATATCGTCTAATTCTTCCTCGACGGTCTTTTCATCAGATGATGCATCTTTTAATTCTTTAGTTTCATCTGATTCATCTTCTGCTGGAACTTCTTCTACTGGAACTTCTTCTACATCCTCAGCTTTTGAAATATCAGATTTTACTTTTTCTGCATCAATCGCATTTGCAGTATCAGCTTTTAATTCTGCAGCATCAGTTGCTTTCGTATCCTCAGCTGCTTCTTCCTCTGTCTTATCATTTCCGGCTATCTCATCAGCAATCTCTCCAGCTAATTCTTCTTCTGAAGATTCTCTATTTCTCTGATTCTTCTTGCCGTATTTATTTTTCTTCTTTTTCTTCTTTGTCTTATACTGGCTTCCTTTATTTCCAGTTTCTTCAACTTCTTTTTCTAAATCAAGATCTTCAAAAGAAAGATTATCAATTGCTGCATCAACCATCTGCTCTTCTATATCTGCATTAAGTCTGAGTCTTTCTCTCATCTTATCTGCTTCTTCCTTAAGAATTGCTTCTGTGACAGCTGCATGCAGATTCTTTGGAGACTCTTCTTTTATCGCTTTATCTATCTTTTCTACTTTTGGATCGTCATATTCTTCAAAATCATCAAATTCAACATCAGAATCATCATCAGTAGCAGCAGATTTCTTAGTTGAATCTGTCTTTAAAGACTCCTCTTCCTTAAATGGATCAGGAATTTCTTTTTTCTTCTTATCGGCTTTTTTATCAACCGGGTCAGGCATAAGTTCGTTAACTGCCTGTGCGAAATCTCGCTTAAATCCTTTAAAAAATCCCATATATTTCCTCTCTTTTAACCTGATTCAAAGGTCTAAAACAAATTTAGACCATACACATTAGAAATTATAACACATAATATCAGTATAATACAATTTTTCATTTTTTATTTGAAAACGAACGCCAAAATATAAAAGACACTCAAGTAATCCCATCAGCGGGCTCAACATGCCCTTTGATGGGATTCTTTCGCGTCTTTTATTATATTTTTGCTGGTTATAAACACTTTATAAATGGAATTGATCTTTATATTATTGATGGTTGTACTGATTTAAAATTATTTACGATATTTTTATGTGAAGCCTCACACGACTGAAGTCGCGTGCTTCCCATAAATGCTTTTTAAGCACGTAGTCTCTTTAGGAGACGGGAACTACATTTCTACAGATACACCCTGAACTCAGCAACTTATGCCACAAATGACATTAGCTCCGTATTCAGGCTAATTAGTGTAGACAATGTGCAGGTGCTTCTCTTGGTTACCTGAGGAACTTTTGCCTCAAGCTCCAACCTCTCCCTCACGGGCAAGGATTTTAAGATTTCCCGTATGAAATATCTGCTTCCTATGTTATATGTAGCTGATAAATCACAGTTATATATTTTCCGACTATTGAATCTACATACACTATAACTATCCAGGTCACCTTTCGTACCGCGAAGAACTTCTCCGCTTCCATCGTATGCCAGCCTGCTTGTATTCCAGGCACATACATGGCTTACCCTCATTCCATGCCTGTGTGCTTTATCTTCTACCATTGACTGAACATACTGACTTCTCCACATATGAAGTCTCTGTTTCTTGGAACCACGTTTTTTACCATCTCGATCCAGATGTTCAAGTACAATAACATCAGCATTATATAATACAGCTGTGTCTATGATGAAATTGGCTGTTTTTACCGCTATGTCATCATTTATTCCTTTTGCCTTACTCCATAATCTTGGAATTCTGTGATTATGATTCTGCTGTGCCTTTTTGATACGATTGATGGAATGATTCAAAGAGTCGTATTCCTTTGGAAGTTTCAAAAACTTTCTTCCTTTGACCGTGCCATCTGAATGCATTACCGAAACCGTTGCAGCACTATTGATTCCAAGGTCTACAGCTACAATTGTCTGCTCATGTATATCAGTATCTGCCAGCTTTATTTTTTCCTCAAAAGGAAAATCCAGAAACCATTCATGCCCACGTTTTTGAAGTGTAGGAGCACATTTTTTACGTGTAGTACATCTGCGATTGATATAGTCTATATCTGACTTCCTGAGTTCTACAGTTATCCAGTCCCATGTATTACGGATAAAGACTTTTATTTTGGCTTCATATGTACCAGTTTCTTCATACATAATTGTTTTATATAAACATGGATATACATATCCCGCTTTCGGGCAGGATGGTTTTCTGCCACGCAAACATTTGTCTTCTTTTTCCCAGTTTGCAAGATTACTCTTATAAGAGGATACTTTACCTATTGCCTCATTTATAGCTCCACGCCTCAGATAACTTGGAAACTTATAGAAACCCTTGTCGAAATAACTATATCTGACATTAGTATTATCTGCCGTTTCATGACACAGACATTCCACATATCTCTGCTGATTAAGACTTCCTTTTATCACAGAAATATCATCCCACTCATTTAGACATACTTCTATAAGATAATCTACTGCTTCACGATACAGAGCAACTGTTTCTTTGAAGATATGATTGAAATATTTGATTTTTACACTGTATGTAGAAAATATCTTCATTTCACCTCATTCCTTTTCCGATTATCTATATAATGTTTTACCTGTTCAAGCGTCCTTTCGCTGACAGTAGCAACAAAATAAGAAGGATTCCACAAATGACCGCCCCAGAGCTGTTCCTTGATTTCTGGATGCTTAAGGAATAACCACCGGGCAGTATTACCTTTAAGAATCTTGATAGCATCCGACAGTCTTAACTGTGGTTTGCAATCCACGAGAAGATGAATATGATCAGGCATTACCTCAATTGCCAGGGGAACCATATCTAAAGATTTAAGTGTTTCAAGAAGATATTTTCTAACATCTGCCTAACTCACGACTAAAGTCACGAGTGTGCGGCGGCAATTCATCAACTTTATTTTTTAGATTATTCAACATGTTATACTTCACCAGCCGATCCATCTGCATTCTGCCAACCACTATTCCCGGAGCAATCCCCTGAGAAGTGGCAAATTCAATAACGCTTTTCTCTGAAAAATCCCCATTTTTCTTAAACACCTCAAAATCCATACTGTTAATCAAAGTGTCTTCTGACCACTTATCTGCAGCCTTTTCATCTTCATCAGATGTACCATTTACTAATCCTACGTGCCCCAAAACTATATGGGCAAGTTCGTGAAACAAACTAAACCAGAATATATCAGCATCTTTTCCTCTTACAGTGAGACTTACAACGATCTTATTTCCATCAATAAAAGAAGCACCTTGAAGAAATGATCCCTTTAGATGAGGCAGTAATATTAATGCAATTCCACAATCGGAAAGATATTTTATTATTTTAGGGTAAAACTCCTCTGGATTGAGAGTTGTCATCTTTCTCATTTCCGGAATCACTGAAACCAATCCCTTTATATTAATCGGTGAAGTTTGAACTTCTCTTGCTTTGATTTTAGCCTCTTGAATCCATGCAATCAATGCAAGATCACTCTTTTCTGTAATTGCCAATCTGCGGCAAGCAATTCTTGTTATCAGTTTATTATTAATAAGTGATAGTTCAACCACTTCGAAATATTTTCGAAGATTAATAACCTTTTCTTTTGCATCAGTCGTTCCTGGAACCCATCCATATTTTGACATTTCATTATAAGGAAATTGTTTGGCGATTATAATATCTGCATCCATCACATTTTCAGCATTAGCCTTAATTATTTTTTCTCTGTATATCGCTTCAAGATTATTCCAAAATTTTGCCGGAACTCCAAGAACTATTTCCAATTTAAGTGCTGTTTCAGGTGTAAGTTGAACCTCCCCATTTATAAGTTTGCTAATGTGTTTTTCCGACATATTCATCCTTACAGCAAACTCTTTTTGACTCATTCCTCGATCAGTTAACTGTTCCTTAATTGTTGCCCCAGGTGGCGTTGCTATATAATTGCTGCTTCTCACCATAGTGCTACCTCCTTAATAATTTTTTTATTAATGATAATCGATAATTTCTATAATATTTACAATCTGTATCTCATCGCCTATCTTTTCAAAAATTAATCTATAGGGATGAACTAAATCTACTGCATATTGTCCTTTTCTATTATTAACTAACGAATGACATCTCCCGATATGTAATTGTATCATTAACTCCACTGTATCTATAGCTGTTATTTCATCTATACGTTGATGTATTTTCTCGGCCATACGTTGTCCATATGCTTTTTCTGCAACTTTAAAACTCTTACAAATTCTTTCTATCTTCTTGCTTCTATAGATAATTTCCAAACCTCCACCCCCATTAAAATTTACCTCCAAGGTAAATTTATTTTATCATAGTTATATTCAGTTCTCAATATAAAGTTTACCTCAGAGGTAAACTTAATTCACGAAAACATCCAAGCTAATTACCAAATTAATCTTGATAGAAACAAATCACAGAAAACACAAAACTTCATCATTAATTTACCAAACGTTTCACTTTTGTTAATATCCTGTTCATAACTATAGTATATATTAAGACCATAAAGTTTTTTCGTAACTCTCTCATTTATTTATTGTTTATTGTTGAAGAACAACCTCATCGTTATGATGGGGTTTTTCTTTTTTATTTCTCGATGCAAATTATTGCTTTTCATTGTTATTTCGGCTCACCGACTCAAAGCATAAAAATTTGTAGAAAATCGTAATTTTACCTTAATTTCTACGTAAATTTACCAATTGTTACATTTTTGTTAATATTACGTTCATAATTGGGGTGTATCTTTTACTTAAAGTTTTTCATAACTCTCTCACTTTATTTATTAATGTATATTATAAAGCTAAAAGCCGTCAGATCTCTGAGGTGACCCCAAAAAGTTAGACTTTTATTGCGTAACAGATTTTGATATCTGTTACGCATTTTTTATGCAGCCAAGAGACGAAGTCTGTATTGGACAGGACTTAGCCATCTCAGTTTCTCTTTAATTCTTTGTTCATTATAATACTTTATATATCGCTCTATTTCTGATTTTAATTCCTCATAACTGTAATAAACAACACCATAATAGATTTCCTGTTTAAGTAATCCAAAGAAGTTTTCCATGATTGAGTTATCAAGACAGTTCCCTTTTCTAGACATACTTTGAAATATTCGTTCTTCTTTTAACCTGTGTGAGTATGCTTTCATCTGGTAAGCCCAGCCTTGATCAGAATGAAACGTTCTTCTGTATGGACAGTCTGAAGTGATTTCAATAGCTTTTTCCAAAGCATCCATTACATTCTTGGCAGAAGGTTTAGTATCTATCCCATAACTGAGTATTTCTCCATTACACATATCCATAAAAGGATCCAGGTAAAGCTTGTGCATTGTCATGTGACCTTTAGCATCAATCTCATAGTACTTAAACTCTGTAGTATCAGTAGTAATCTTTTGATGAGGGATATGCGTATTAAAGCGTCTTTTTATACGATTAGGCGCTACCGTACCAACTTTACCCTTATAAGAACTGTATTTCCTGCTTTTTCGGGTATAGGATGTCACCTGTAATCCAAGTTTTTGAACTATTCTCTGAACTTTCTTTTTGTTGATGGTATATCCTTGATTTCGAAGTTCTCCAAGTATTCTACGATATCCATAATCCTTATTATCAGTACGAATTTCTTGAATTTTTTTTCGATTTCTCTGTCAGGATTTTCTCTATCAAATCTCTTTTGCCAATACATATACGTTGCTTTGGGCATACCAATATAAGAGAGAAGGTCTTTTAGTCTAAACTCTCCCCGGAGGCTGTTGATGACGAGTGCCGTTCTCTCATTTTTGCCTCGTCCTCTAAACGCAGCCTCCTCAGTTCTTTTAAAAAAGCGTTCTCTATTCTTAACTTAAGGAGTTCATCCTCTAATTCCTTTACATGTTCAGCACTGGTATCAACAACTCTTTCTTCAATTTTCTGAGGTTTTGGGGATATCTTAGATTTATCCAATGTTCTCGTCCGACCTTTCTTACGAGATTTCAAAGCCTCTGGACCAGCAACACGAAAACGACTAACCCATGCAGCAATCAAGCTTGGATTAGTTATGCCTTCTTGAATAGCCAGCTCTTGATATGAAATCTCGTTTGTTAGATATAACTCTACCACAGAAAGTTTCTTTTCAAAAGAATACTTTTTCTGTTGACGAGACCTCATTAAACCTTCATCGCCAAAGGACTGGTAGTTATTGACCCATTTTTGTATATCTTTTTTATGTGGACCATAGACGGATGAAAGATACTTGTAGCCTCCTTCACCTCTTAAATAGGCATCAACAATTTTTTTCTTAAACTCGTAGCTGTACCTAGCCATAAAAATACCGACCTCCAATCGTTAGATTTTAGGTCTAACTTTTTGGGGTCGGTACACTCCTCTGACGGCTTTATCAATTTCCAAAGAATTATTAATTTACAGACATAAACCAAACTTTTCAAAAAAACAAATCTGATATTTTATTTTCCCGCTTTATCTATGATCCTGTTCTTTATCTCACGATACTCATCAAGCATTTCTTTGCTTGGCTTCTTTGTAACGAGACTCGCTATCATTATAAAAAGTACATTAACAGCAAAAGCAGGTAGTATAGGATTTATATCAAAATAATCCGCAAATGATAATTTATTTATATCTCCCGGAATATATCTGATATATTTTAAGGCCGGAAGGACGATCACCGGTGTAATAAGTCCTGTCACAGCACCATAAATATTCATTCTTTTCCATCGTACAGACATAAGTACTACCGGACCTACGGCACAGCACATCACAAGAAACATGACAAAGACAAATTCACCAATCTTATCTTCTGTCTCTAAGTTAAAATACAGTGCAAGGAACATAACGACTCCTGCTACTATCCTGTAAGCTCTGTGGTCCTTGATCTTATTTCTTCCTGAAAATACCATGTCTATCATGAAATCATTTATAATTTCTACAGTTATCACATGAATACACAGTTCTATAAGGGTTGTATAGCAAAAAAGCATTGCTATTATAAAGATAAATCCTGTGATGATAGAGATCACATTATCCGAATCCACCAGATGATTAAATAAAAGATTTACAAACTGGATATGAGTTGCATTTGTCTTCTGTACACTTTCAGGATAGATCATCGCTCTGGCAAATCCACCCATGATGCAGCTGGAAAATGTTACTATCAGCATAAATATTATGGTGAGTTTTCTGCTTTTATTAATGACTCCCGCTGATTTTGTAGTCATAAAAAACATAAGCAGCGCAGGAATTCCCATCATCAAAAGTCCATACGATAGATAGGATGCATAAGTAATTACAGTCATACGCACACCGCCTGAATAAAGCGCATTTACGTATCTGCTGACATTTCCGGCAGCCCAGCCCTGCATGATATTTTCAAATATCTTTCTGGTTCCTAAAGTCCAATAAACTCCGATACATATAAGTATTGTACATGTAAGGACTATGATTCCCTTAATGGAACAAGTCTTATAGATACCTTTAAATCCCGCCACAAAACAAGGAATAAGGGATCCTGCAACAAGGATCACTCCTGCCATGTAAGGTCTGATTGAAAATGCTATTGAAAATGTTCTTATTCCTGCATGTAATGCAAATACAAGTATTGAAAATGTTGGAATAGTAATTATTATTGCTGAAATGAATTGTAAGATATGATAATCATCTCTAAATCTTCTATGTAAGAATTCTGAGACAGTGCTGACATTCTTATATCTTGCGGTATAACGCATGATCCTGAAACCTTCCATGTCCCAAAGAAGAGAAAAGACAATAAACATCCCAAGGGCTATCCATCCAATCCCGGCGCCCATCAGATAAACACCGGAAGGGATAACTATTAAGAATAAAAATGAGAGCATAGATACGGCGGATATTCCAAGGTCCTGAGCTTTTATATTTCCGTCTCCTATAGATAGATCACGTAAATTCATCCCTTACCTCCAGTTTTTTCTTTCCCCTTAAAAATAATATAATGCATATTAGCCGGTAATCCTTCGCAAGTCACGGCTTTACATCATAACCCTTCTGTAATAACGCCTTTACATCATAGGTCTTCGCTAATCCCTGCTTTCAAACATAAGAAGCTTCCCGCTTTCAAAATAAACCGAAAGCATATCCTCTTTTGCTTCATTACTGATTCCCAGACTGTTTCCTTCTGTAAATTCAGCCTCATCAGTTTCATACTTAAATCCTTTAAGCGTTACTTTATCAACCTTCCCCATAAATGGCAGAAATGACACATATTTTCCAAAAAGCTGATCTTTATAAAAAACATGTCTTTTTCTTTCATCAAGAAGTCTGATCCTGTTATGTCCATCTATTATATATGCTTTTATCTTCATATAATCATCATTCTCTTTTAAAACTTTATATAACAGATTGATATTTGCAAATGTATGATCCAGCCTTGTACCTGTAGCTGCAAACAGATATATAGTATTATAATAGCCTCTCTTTATACGGCATTTAAATAAGGCATTATCTATTGCCCATTCCAGGTCAGTAGCATCCTTTAAAGGATTAAGGCCGACAACTTCTCTGGAATAAGTATTAATAGTCTCTCTTTCTTCTTCTGTTACAGAATCGAAATCTCCAATGGCAAGGTCTATCTTTATGCCACTTAAAATAAGCGACAAAGCTCCGCGATCTGCCCCTATGATAAAAACGTCTTCCTCTGTTTCATTTATCAAAGATTTAACCAGGTCTTCCTCATAATTTCCGCCTGCGACTATTATAACCTTCATAGCTTACTCCATTACTTTAAGGAAATCACTTACATTCTTCTCTATATCATTATTAAAAATTGCTGAACCTGCAACGATGACATTTGCACCTGCATCAAGCACCTCTTTAAGGTTGCCAAGCTTTACGCCACCGTCTACTTCAATATCAAGATCAAGCTTTCTTTCAGCTGCTAAAGCTTTTACTTCTTTGATTTTTTCTAAAGCTGATGGGATAAATGTCTGTCCGCCAAATCCCGGATTTACGCTCATAACAAGAACCATATCACAGTCATCTATCACATATTTGACAGCCTCCACTGGTGTTGCAGGATTAAGTGCAACTGCCGCCTTCATACCGGCATTATGGATTGCCTGGATAGTCCTGTGAAGATGTTTGCAGGCCTCTGCATGAACACACATGATATCTGCTCCTGCAGCCTTATAATCATCTATATATCTTCCCGGTTCCTCGATCATAAGATGCACATCTAAGATTGCATCAGGAACTGCTTTTCTAACAAAATTAATAACCGGAGGTCCAAATGAGATATTTGGTACAAACATTCCATCCATTACATCTACATGGATGTATTTTGCTCCTGCATTATATACCTTCTTAAGATTTTCACCCATATTGTTAAAATCTATTGAAAGCATTGATGGTGATAAAATATTCATTAGTATTTCCTCCTGCTCTTTAAAAGCTCAAATAAAGACTTGTAGCTTTCATATCTTTCCTTTGAAATGTTACCCTGCTCCACAGCTTCTTTTACGCTGCATCCCGGCTCTGCCATATGAACACATCCGGTAAAACGACAGGTATCATTATATTTTTCAAATTCCCTATACATATACATAAGGTCATTTTCAGTAAGATTCATAAAATCCATGGATGAAAATCCCGGTGTATCCATAATATAGGTATTGGTGTCTATTCTTATAAGTTCCGTATGACGGGTGGTATTTTTACCACGTTTTATCTTCTGGCTGATCTCTCCTGTAGCCGCTTTAAAGCCTGGTATAAGAGCATTCAGCATAGATGATTTTCCAACTCCTGAAGGACCGGAAAGGACGGAAGTCTTTCCTTTAAGGATTTCTCTTAATTCGTCCACACCTTCACCAGTATGGGCTGAGGTAAGAAGAACCCTGTATCCTGCCTTACTGTAGATATTGGCATAATCATGGATCTTTGCAATAGCTTCCGGAGTTCCATCATCTATCTTATTAAAACATATAATAGTCTCTACATGCTGCTGTTCCATATTTATCAGGAACCTGTCTAAAAGTCCTAAATGAGGTTCCGGATAAGCAGCCGCAAAAATGATAATCGCCTGGTCAGCATTTGCAGCCGCCGGGCGAATTAAAGTATTGCGACGTGGCAGGATAGAGATGATATTGCCAGTCAGTTTCTCTGAATCTTCTACCCTCTCTATCTCACAATCATCGCCAACCAGAGGCTTTACATCTTTATTTCTAAAGACACCTCTGGCCTTGCATTCATATAATTTTAAATCCTCACAATCGACATAATAAAAACCGCCGATTCCTTTAATAATCTTTCCCTTCAAGCTTTCACCCATTAATCTTCGCTAAATGTAAGTGTTAATGACTGTGAGAAATCTGCTGACACGTCATTACCATCGCTATCCTTTGCTTCAACCTGTACTCTGCCATTGTTAAAGCTAAGTCCTGATACACTTCCATCTATCGGAATTGTCTGGCTTTCACCTGATGCAGTTGTTGCTGCAGCTGTATGAACACCGTCTCCATCAATGATATAAACAGTTACTGTAACTTCCTTACCTGCATAAGCTGCTACATTATTGTTCTTTACACTACCACTGATGACACCTGTATAAGTTTTTGCCGCAGGGCCATCACTTACAACAAGATCAACTGTTGTTCCTTCACTCACCTCATTACCGCTGCTAACAGACTGGCTGATAACAAGTCCCTTTTCAACTGAGTCACTATGTTCATGTGTAACTTCTCCAACACTAAGCTTAGAAGCCTTAAGACTGCTTGATGCAGCTGATTCGCTGATTCCTGTTACAACAGGAACCTCAACCTTCTTAACCTCGGAGCCGTTACTTACAACAATCTTAACCTCACTACCCTTGGCAGCCTTTGAACCACCTTCAGGTTCCTGAGATATGATCTTATCTTTCTCTATCTCATCATCAAATTCAAATGAATGTGTTACCTTAAATCCCTGTTCTTCAAGGATCTTTGTAGCCTGATCATCTGAATAGCCTTTTCCTACAACTGTAGGAACTGTTACTTCTTCAGCTCCTGCTGAAACATAAACTGTGATAGCTTCATCCTTTGCGATCTTTGTACCCTTTTCAGGATTTGAACGGATTACATATCCTTCTTTTACATCTTCATTCTTTTCATTTACAAATGTAATATTTGAGAATCCTGAATCCTTAAGGATCTTCTCTGCAGCAAGCTGTGTCATACCAACTACATCCTGCATATCATAAAGGACTTTCTCTGTTGTTGCTTCTGAAGTAGCAGTTGTGTTCTTATTCTTACTTCCAAAATGGAACCAGCCAAGAATATTACCAATGATAACAAAGATAATAATAGCAATGATCACAGCAACGGCAACACCACCAATAACTACAGCCTTTTCAAGCTTTGGATCAATACCTTCTTCATCACTATCTTTAGAAGATGATGGTCTTTCATATTCATAATCATCTTCATCATCAGAAACCTTCTTTATAGACTGCTTCTTCTTTGGTCTTTCTTCTTCCTCATCATCAAAATCGTCTTCATCCTCAAGTAAAGCATTAAGCTTTGTTTTATCAGGAGTTGGACGTGATGATACAGCTTCTTCTTTTACGCCTGCTGCCTCACTCTTTATCGCTTCAATGTCCTTATTTGTAAAACGCTGTGTTGGACCTGATGGAACATTTGCAGCAACGATTATATCAATATTAGGATTATTCTTTACACGATTAAGGTCCGCAATAAGTGCTGCGGCTGTGAAATATCTTCTCTCAGGCTTCTTCTGAGTTGCCTTTAAGATAACCTTCTCCATGCTTGAATAAATATCAGGATAATATTCCCTCGGAGGAACGATATCTGTCTGGATATGCATAAGGGCGATCGCAACATTTGTATCACCTTCAAATGGCACCCTGCCGGTTACCATTTCATACATTGTTATACCCAGTGAATAGATATCACTTCTTTCATCACTGTATCCGCCTCTGGCCTGTTCAGGTGAGATATAATGTACTGAACCCATGCCTGAAGTTGATAAAGTATTGGATGTTGCAGCTTTTGCAATACCAAAGTCTGTTATCTTTAAAGTACCTGTCTTAGATACGATTATATTCTGTGGTTTGATATCTCTATGAATGACATGATGCTGATGAGCAGCTTCAAGACCAGATGCAATCTGTATTGAAAAATCAATAGCCTGATCCATAGAAAGTCTGCCATTTAAGTTGATATATTCCTTTAAAGTGATACCTTCAACCAGTTCCATAACAATGAAATTTCTTCCATTGTCTTCGCATACGTCATAAACACTGACAATATTAGGATGTGTAAGTCCAGCTGAAGCCTGAGCTTCTACTCTGAATCTGGACACAAAATTCTGATCATTTGAATACTCAGTCTTTAGAACCTTAATAGCTACATATCTTTTAAGTCTTGTATCCTGTGCTCTATATACTGTTGACATGCCCCCAGTGCCGACAACATCTATTATTTCATATCTTTCATCAAGTATAGTTCCTGATTTTAACATCTTATTATTTACCTCGCTATATGGATATCACTACGGCAGAAATGTTGTCGTTTCCGCCATAATAATTAGCTCTGCCTATCAAAGCTTCAACTGTTTTTGCTTCATCTTCTGTCTCCATGACTATGTCACGAAGTTCATCATTCTCAACCATGTTGGAAAGTCCATCAGAACACATCAGTATCCTGTCTCCTTTCTTAACATCGACCTCGAAAAAATCAGGCATCGCTTCATCACGTGAGCCCATGGCTCTGGTTATTATATTCTTTTCCGGATGATTTCTTCCTTTATTTCTGTCCAGCTGACCACTCCGGATAAGTTCTTCTACCAGTGAATGATCCATAGTTATCTGTCTTATCTCGTCATTTATAAGATAAAGTCTGCTGTCCCCTATATTTCCAACATAGAGCTTGCCATCTTCTATAACGCAGGCAACCATCGTGGTTCCCATGCCAAGTTTTTTACTGTCTTTTTCCGCTTCCTTATAAACTTCGCTGGAAGCATATACCATGGCTCTCTTCAATAAGGATATAGGATTTCGAATGGTGGAGTTTTTCACAAAGTCAGTAACAATGTTTATTGCATATCTCGATGCAAAATCCCCTGCTGCATGACCTCCCATGCCATCCGCTACTATATATAAGTTAGATAAAGGACCTATAGGCTCATTACTTAAAAAAATGTTGTCCTGGTTTGAGTCCCTCTTCCTTCCTGTATCTGTCTTTCCACTGGATAACATACAAAACTCCTTAAAATATCTAGTCAATCCTTGGCATGTTTTAATCTAAGCTGACCGCAGGCGGCATCAATATCGCTGCCCATACCTCTTCTAATAGTAACATTTATTGATTTTTTTTCAAGTGTATTTTTAAACCGCTCCGCTGACTCCCTTGTACTGCCGCTAAACTCAGTCTCTGCAACAGCATTTATCGGTATCAGATTTACATGTCCATGCATATCGCTTAATAGTTTTGCCAGCCTTATGGCATGCTGCTCTGAATCATTTACCCCTCTTACAAGGCTGTATTCAAATGTAACTCTTCGTCCAGTCTTATCAAAATAATACCTGCAGGCGTCAAGTGTTTCTTTAATCGTATATCTGTTTGCCACAGGCATCAGATTTCTTCTTTCTTCATCACTTGTTGCATGAAGTGAAAGGGCAAATGTTATCGGAAGTCCCTCGTCAGCAAGCATCTTTATCTTCGGAACAAGTCCACAGCTTGAAACAGTTATATTTCTAAGACTGATATTGTACCCCTGTTCATTTGAGATAAGATGAAGGAATCTGATAAGATTATCATAATTATCAAGAGGTTCTCCTGTTCCCATCACTACAATGTTAGAGATTCTTTCTTTTGTCAGTTTCATAGCAAGATAGATCTGCCCTAACATTTCTGAAGCTGTAAGGTTTCTTATCTTTCCTCCTATTGTAGAGGCACAGAACTTACATCCCATGGCGCATCCTGCCTGAGATGAGATACAAATGGAATTCCCATGATGATATCTCATAAATACTGATTCTATCATCTGTCCATCTTCCATTCTGAAAAGGAATTTGATAGTACCATCTTTAGCTGATGTCTGTCTCATCTCTTCCTTAACACTTATAAGATCCTTACTTATTTCTTCCTTTAAATCTTTAGGAAGATTCGTCATCTCTTCCACATCCATGGCATATTTCTTATGAATCCACTCATAGAGCTGCTTTGCTCTAAACTTAGGAAATCCAAGAGATGTGATATATTCAGTTAATTCGTCCAAATACATGGAGCCGATATCTTTTTTCATATCCAGATTATTTCTTTCAAATACTTTTAATTATGTTTCACTTCATAAGGTGATCTGTCTTTACTTTATATTGTGAGTTATTTACGCTTCATTATGCAGTAATAGAAGCCGTCTGTATCATCTCTTCCCTGAAGAAAAAGTCTTTCTTCAATCTTTTCATATTCCTTATTATCTTTAAGGAATCTTTCAACATTTCTTTCGTTTTCTTCAGGATTTATAGTACATGTGGAATATGAAAGAATTCCTCCATGTTTAACATATTCTGAAGAAACAATAAGCATTTTAAGTCCCATTTTAGAAAGAGCCACCAGATCCTGAGGGCTTACACGGTATTTGATATCATTCTTTCTTCCCATTACTCCAAGTCCTGAACAAGGCACGTCACAAAGAACAATATCATAAACTCCGATAGAATTTGTGTCACGGACCAAAGCATCTTTTCTTTCACAAATAACTCTGTCATCTATCTTAAGTCTCTCAACATTTTCTCTTATAAGTTCCAACTTATCTTCACTTATATCGCGGCTTCTTACCCTTGCGCCTTTTTCTGCAAAATAAGCAGTCTTTCCGCCAGGAGCAGCACATACATCAAGGACTTTGTCCCCTTCCTTAACTCCTGTTGCAACAACCGAAAGCATTGAGCTTATATCTTCTACAGAAAAATCTCCAGTCTTATACCCAGGAATTCTTCTGATAAAATCATATCCACTGATAAGAAGTGCATCTTCTGCCTCTTCTGACTCAGCAACAGTAATACCTGCCTCTATCAGCTTCTTCTTTAATGTTTCTTTATCTGTAACAACTCTGTTAACTCTGACAGTTGTTGGTCTATCTTCATATAAAGAAATAAGAATCTTTTCTGCCATCTCCTCGCCATATGAATTCTGAAGGAGATTTACGATCCAACCAGGGATTGAATATTTAATAGAAAGCTTTGACTCTATAAGTTCATCAATCTCTTCTTTTTTGCGGCTGACATTTCTAAGAATAGCATTTACAAATCCTGAAAGTCCTGCTAATTTATGAGCCTTTGCAAGACGAACTGACTCATTTACGGCAGCCCTCTCAGGTACAGAATCCATATATCTTATCTGATATATTCCCATACGAAGTATATTTCTTATGGCCGGCTTCATCTTATTTAATTTTGTAGTAGTAAGATGCTTTATTATCTCATCGATCTGAAGTCTGTATTCAGTTGTCCCTTCCACAAGTCTTGTTATGAAAGCTCTGTCTCTCTTATCATCAAACTGGATCTTCCTTAGACCCGCTTCTAAGGCATCACTTGAAAATGCCTTATTAACATCAATATCTGTAAGTATTGTAAGTGCTATATCTCTTGTATCTAATTCCATATTATTCTCCAAGCCGCGGCATTAATTTTACTATTCTCCGCAAATAATTCCCTTTTCTATATGATTTCCATTTAGAAATGCCGCCGTGTCCATTTCCTTCTTTCCTTCCGGTGTGATACGAAGGATCTTAAGGGCGTCCTTGCCACAAGCTATTACGAAATATTTCTTTGCTACTTCAATTATCTGTCCTGGCTTTGCATCCTCTTCTTTATTTTCAACTACGCAAGCCTTGATTATCTTAGCTGACTTACCCTCAATACTTGTATAAGCACATGGCCATGGGATAAGTCCCCTTATAAGTCTTTCAAGTTCTGCAGCCGGCTTTGTAAAATCCAGCTTACCCATTGCTTTATCAAGCATCTTTGCATAGTTAGATTTTGAATCATCCTGAGGAGTTCTTGTTGCAGTTCCAGCCTCAAGTTTTTCCATAGTTGAAATAATAAGTTTGGCTCCCATATCACTAAGTCTTTCCGTAAGGCTAAGTCCAGTATCTTCAGCAGTTATAGGAGTTTCAACTGATTCGATCATATCTCCTGTATCAAGCCCCTCTGCCATATACATGGTAGTAACTCCGGTCTTTTCTTCTCCATCTATGATACATCTTTCGATTGGAGCCGCCCCTCTATACTTAGGCAGTAATGAAGCATGGATATTTACACATCCAAACTCTGGTATCTCAAGGATTGAAAGAGGAAGGATCTGTCCGTAAGCTGCAACAACTATAATTTCCGGATCTATCTCTTTTATCTTTTCTACATTTTCAGCCTCACGAAGTTTAACAGGCTGATATACCGGGATGTCATACTTTTCTGCCATTACTTTAACTTCTGACGGAATAAGCTTTTTACTTCTTCCTTTAGGTTTATCAGGCTGTGTATATACTGCCACAACTTCATGGCCTTTCTTTATTATTGCTTCTAAAGCTCGCGCCGCAAAATCCGGCGTTCCCATAAATATAGTCTTCAAATCATTTCTCCTTATTTAAGTGGTCCTTCTTCAATCTCTTCAGCATCTTCAGGAAGCTGTCCAGCACGATGAAGCTCACCCACTACATGATCCTTATAAAGAACTCCATTTAAATGATCTGTCTCATGGCAGATGCATCTTGCGAGAAGTCCCTCTGCCTCTATTGTGATAGGCTTCATATCTATATCAAAAGCCTTACATGTTACCTGCATAGGTCTCTTAACTTCACCTGAAAGTCCCGGAAGTGAAAGGCAGCCTTCTTCTCCCACCTGCTCACCTGACTGTTTTACTATCTCAGGATTGATAAGTACCAGAGGATTTCCATCCATAACATCAATAACAACGATTCTCTTTAAGATTCCAACCTGTGGCGCTGCAAGTCCAACCCCGTCAGCTTCATACATAGTATCAAACATGTCATCAATAAGTTCTGCAATGCGAGGAGTCACCTCTTTAACAGGTTTGCAAACCTTACGTAAGATCTCATCACCATCTACTCTGATATTTCTGATTGCCATTTCTTTTCTCCTTATGTTTTTCTATTATTTACTACAATTAGTTACATTCATTGTTACATGATGCATATTTCTCATCACTTTTAGATTATATCAGATCACAGAAGAAGGATTATAATCCACTTCTATGATCACTTCATCTTTATTACTCTCTATCATCTCTTCTATCTTATCATTACAAAGGATCTTTTCTATACTCTTTTTTGTATCTGCTTTAATATAGATAGTTTTCCTGTAAATGTCATTTATCTTTGCTATTCCCGGATCCGATGGACCTATTACACTGAATATATTTTTTAACTGCTGAGGCTTTTCCTTATCTGTTTCTTCTTCAGTTATCAAATTATCAGCATTTTCCTGCTTCATTCCATCAGCATTGTCTGTCACATCTTTGCACAGATCTCTTATAAGAAATGCCATATCTTCCGAAACTTTCTCTAATCTTTCTTCATCTTTTGACATAAGAAGGATCTGAGTAAGACATGTTGCAGGAGGAAATCTGAGAAGTCTTCTATAAGCCATTTCATATTCAAAGAAATTCTCATAATCCTGAGCCGCTGCAGTAACTATAGCATAGTGATCCGGCTGATACGTCTGGATTATCACTTTTCCCTTATCTTTATCTCTTCCGGCTCTTCCAGCCGCCTGACAAAGGAGGTCAAAGGTCTTTTCCGAAGAAGTATAATCATTATCAAAAAGTCCTAAGTCTGCCAAAACAGCACCAACCACTGTAACTTTCTTAAAATCATGTCCCTTTACGATCATCTGGGTTCCTATGAGACAATCCGCCTTGCCCTGATTAAATGCCTCTATTATCTCTCCATGAGCCCCTTTTCTCTTAGTGGTATCCTTATCCATCCTAAGAGTTCTTATTCCAGGAAATACTTTCTTTACTGATTCTTCCAACTTTTCCGTCCCTGTACCAAATCCACCGATCAGCTTTGATCCACAGGCAGGACAACTATTAGGTTCTGCTTCTTTATGTCCGCAATAATGGCACATAAGATAGCTTCTTCCATATTCCTTATGAAGTGATAATGACACATCACATCTCGGACATTTCATTACATGGCCGCATTTTCTGCAGGATACATAGCTTCTATAACCTCTCCTGTTAAGAAAGATCATAGCCTGCTGCCCCTTCTTAAATGCTTCATCCATTGCATTATAAAGCTTTTCAGATATCATGGTCCTGTTACCGCGGCTTAGCTCTTCTCTAAGATCCACCACTTCAACTTCCGGCATTTCCTGACCCTTGGCTCTCTTATAAAGGTTTATCAGTTTATATTCCCCCGCCTTAGCTTTAAAATAAGACTCCACCGAAGGAGTTGCTGACCCAAGGATCACAGCAGCATTATCGAGACGTGCCCTTTCAATGGCTGTAGTACGGGCATGATATTTAGGGGTAGTTTCACTCTTATAGGCTCCGTCATGCTCTTCATCTATTATTATCAGTCCCAGGTTATCAAATGGAGCAAATAATGCAGATCTTGGTCCTATTATCACATCCACATCTCCATTTACAACCTTCTGGAATTCTCTATATTTTTCTCCCTTAGATAAAGAAGAATTAATGATCGCTATCCTTTCATGAAATACCGTAGCAAATCTTGCCACCGTCTGATAAGTAAGCGCGATCTCCGGCACAAGGACTATTACCTGCTTTCCCTGTTCTATAACATGCTTTGTGGCTTTGATATAGACTTCTGTTTTACCTGAACCTGTTACTCCCTTTATAAGATAGGTATCTCTTAGTCCCTTATCATAATCTTCTTTAAAGATATTTATGGCACTTTGCTGTTCTTCATTTAAAGCTTCCACAGGCACCATATCTGCAATATATTCCCTGGTATCTTTTCTAACAGCAGTCTTTCTTACCTTTTCTTTAACCGGTGTAACAGTGTTTAAAGCGGCTATCATAGTCCCGCCATAATAATCCTTCATCCAGCCTGCCAGCTTTATCAGCCTGCTTTCAACAGGAAGCTGCTTTGCTGGACAGTCTATGATCTTCTTTATTCTTTCAGGCTCTATCTTTGGCTTGTGGGATAATCCCACAACATAACCAAATCTGCCGTTTTTTAAAGATCCGAAGGGTACTTTAACTCTTGAACCGATATTTATATCATTTATAAATTCTTCTGGAACAATGTATTGAAATGTTTTATCCAGATCAGCATGACTGATATCTATTATGATATCTGCATATAATTCCAAGATATTTCCCCTCCGATATTATAGCTAAAAAAGGCGAACACTTCTGTCCGCCTAATATAAAATCTTATATATCTAAATTATTCAGCGTCTTCGTCGTCACCAACGATCTTAACCTTGCTCTGGTACAGCTCTTCAACTGCGATTGAGAGTGGCTTCATACCGTCTGTGTTTGAGATGTATGGATCATCACCACCGATAATCTGTCTGGCACGCTTAGCAGTTGCAAGCACGATTGAATAACGGCTCTGAACAACTGGCTGCTCACCTGGCTCAACGTCTGAGTTAACAACCTGCATAAGGTCACTGTAAGATGGATGTATCATATTTATATCTCCTTTCGGGAAAAATCCTATTAAAACTTTTCCAGCTCTTTTCTGATCTCTTCAATAAAATCTGCATTGTTTTCACGTTTGCATTTCTCGCCTAGTATAACCGAATTAACGGTATCAATGCAAGTATTTAAATCATCATTAACAACAATATATTCATAATTATCAATAATTGATGATTCTTCAAAGGCTCTATGAAGACGTTTTGCTATAACATCTTCTGTCTCTGAACCTCTTCCTGTTAGTCTGTTCTTTAATGTATCAGCATCTTTAGTTGTGATAAAGATCATGATAGCATCCGGATACTGTGACTTTATATTCATAGCACCCTGAACTTCAATTTCAAGTATAACATCTTTCCCCTGCTGGATGCAGTCTTCTACAAACTTTCTTGGAGTTCCGTAATAGTTATCAACGTACTGTGCCCACTCAATAAGACCATTATAATCTATAAGATTCTTAAATTCGTCTACCGTCTTAAAATAGTACTCTCTTCCGTCTTCTTCACCTGGTCTTGGATTTCTTGTTGTAGCTGAAATCGAAAGTGCATAATCATACTTTTCACAAAGGCCTTTTACAACAGTCCCTTTTCCAGCACCTGAAAATCCTGATATTACGATAAGTCTTCCTCTTTTTTCCATCTTTTTCCTCGTTATCTGATAATTTGTTTTCCCCAACCAATATCTTATTCAAGGTTCTGAATCTGCTCACGTATCTTCTCGATAAGTGTCTTTAATTCGATTCCAATATTTGTAATCTCTGCATCCTGTGATTTAGAAAGAGTAGTATTAGCTTCACGATTCATTTCCTGAACAATAAAGTCAAGCTTTCGTCCTACTTCACCACCACAGTTAAGCATTTCACGAACACTGTCTATATGACTGTGAAGTCTGACCATCTCTTCATCAACACAGATCTTATCTGCATAAATTGTTACTTCTGCAGCAATACGTGATTCATCTATTTCTTTTTCTTCTAATATCTCTCTTACCTTAGTAAGAAGCTTTTCTTTATATGCCGCAACGATAGCAGGATAAGCTGCTTCAATATTTTCTACAAGTCCACTGATATCATCAATCTTTGAAAGAAGATCAGTCTTTAAATTCTCTCCTTCAGCAGTTCTTGCTTCTACGAATTTCTCGCAGGCCTCTCTTACAACTGCATCGATACATCTGTACTGTTCTTCATCCACATCATTGCCCTTATCTTCAAGCTCAAATACATCAGGAAATCTTCCTACTACAGTTGGCTTAAGTTCTTCTGTAAGTCCGAAATCCTCATTCATCTGATTAAGATAATTGATATATTCTGCGGCAATATCTTTATTATATCTAACGACTACTCCTGAGTCTGTTAAATCTTCATATGTTATATAAACATCAACCTTACCTCTTCCGATATATTCAGAAAGAGTCTTTCTTATCTGTGCCTCATACTTATTAAGTTTTCTAGGCATCTTGATTGATATATCTGCATAGCGATGATTAACCGATTTAAGTTCTACTATTATCTTTTTAGTCTCATCTATCATCTCGCTTCGGCCAAAGCCGGTCATACTACGTACCATAGATTTACCTCTTTTTAAAGATTAACTAATTTATTCTACTATCTTAGAGTATTTTTTTCAAGTATGCTCATCATTTCAGGATTTTAAAAAAATGTCCGTTTTTAAAAATCCTGAATGTATTATTCCTGCGTAATTCCTGAAATATCCGGCTCTGCTATCATTGAATAATTGGTATGATAGATTACAAATCCAGTTTTTTTTGCAGGCGGCTTCTTAAGATTCTTCTTTTCTGTATAGTCTATCTCCACCTTAGGAGCCTTACGTCCCGAAGAATAATAAGCTGCCAGTCTTGCGGCTTCTTCATATACAGAATCCGGCAGTTCTTCTCTTCCCTGTCTTTTTACAATAACATGGCTTCCAGGCATATTCTTTGCATGAAACCACATGTCATTTCCCTGAGCCAAGGTAAATGAAAGATAATCATTTTGCAGATTATTCTTCCCTACAAAAATGTCATATCCCTCGCTGGATTTAAAATGAAGAGGTTTTGCAGCTTCTGTCTTTTTCTTTCCCTTTTCTTTCCCTTTGCCTGAAGCTCTGACGATTTTATTATCCACTAATTCCTGTCTTATCTCATTTAAGTCCTTTTCCGTCTCTGCAATAGAAAGTTCATGTTCGACAGTCTTTAAATAATTAAGGTCATCTTCCGTCTCCACTAAAAGATCAGACAAAGCAACAAAAGTTCTCTTTTTCTTATTATATTTTTCAAAGTATTTTTTTGAATTTTCTGATGCTGATCTGTTCGGATCAAGAGGTATCTCAATCTCCTCATTATCATAATAATTAAGACATTTAAGGCTTTTCTCTCCACCCTTTAAGCTATAGCCATATGTATTAAGCAGTTCACCGTAGATCCTGTACTTATCCCTATCCTCTGTATCCTTCATCTGCTGCAGCTGAAGATCATATTTCTTAGCTGTTCTTTCGATCGCATTATTTATCAAATGACGCAGATCACTGGATTTTTGCTTTATCAGGGACGCAGCACTTTTCTTCGAATAAAAATCTGCGATCAGTGCTGAAATGGATCCGTATGCCACACCATCAGTGTAATGCTTAAGTTCCATAGAACTATATTCCTTTGGAATACCATCCACATTATACATAAATGGCTTATACTCGCCATTTTTTATTCTTTTTATAAGAAATACTACTTCTTCCTTAACTTTAAGGAATTCTGTTTCAGTCATATCTTCAGCAGATTTCCTTGGATCAACATTGGCGCGATACATTATCTCTTCACCAGTGATCTTACTGAAACCTGTAAATGAATTATAGATAAGCTTTGATACTGGTCCTGGCTGCTTTAATATGTTTTCTATCTCTTCTTCAGTGACCGAAAGAGGATCAACTTTCCCCTGAGCAGGAGGCGCTTCGTAAGGCTGTCCCGGAAGGACAATTCTTACAGAACTGATATCGTTACTTACTCTTCTTATACTGTCTATTATCTTTCCTGTCTCATCCACGAAAATGATATTGCTATATCTTCCCATCATTTCTACAACAAGACGTTTTTCCTTAAGATCTCCCATTTCATCTAAATGTTCTATGTGGATTGATATTATTCTTTCAAAACCAGGCTGAGTAATATCTACGATTCTTCCATTTCCGATGTACTTTCGAAGAAGCATACAGAAATTAGGCGCCACCATAGGAGACGTTTTTGTTTCATTTGTAAGGTAGATAAGCGGAAGGCTTGAATCAGCTGTAATAAGGAGTCTATATGTGTCCTTATTGTTTTTTATTATCAGGTTTAATTCTGATTCTTCCGGCTGCTGAACCTTATAAACTCTGCCACCTATTAATTTTTCTTTTAATTCAGCTACTATGCTGCTTATTGTAATTCCGTTAAAAGCCATCTTTATCTCCCGTTAATGTTCTAACTTTTTAATAATGGTTTTTTCTCGAAAAATAAGCCAGCTTCATATTAAGCTGGCTTATTAAACTAAATAATTAACCTGTTTGATAAGTTTTATCTTATGATATACTTAGATATCATTATATAATCTTTCATAAATCTTAGCTGATTCAGCCCAGCTGTAGTTCTGATCCATAGCACGTTCAACAAGGCCTTTCCATGCTTCTTTATTATTATAATAAACTTCCTTAGAATAATTAAAGGTATTAAGAAGTTCTCTCGCATCATAATTTGAGAAGGAGAATCCTGTTCCTGTTCCTTCATATTCATTATAAGGCACTACTGTATCCTTAAGTCCACCGGTCTCTCTAACGATTGGAAGTGAACCATATCTAAGAGACATAAGCTGTGTAAGTCCACATGGCTCAAATCTTGATGGTACAAGGATAGTATCACAGCCTGCATACATTAGATGTGACAATTCATCAGAGAAATAAATATTCGCAGATAATTTTGAAGGATGAATGCCCTGATAGTATCTGAACATATCTTCATATCTTGTCTCACCAGTGCCAAGTACAACGAACTGTGTACCGTCTGTCATCATATCATTCATGACACGGTCGATAAGATCAAGGCCTTTCTGATCTGTAAGTCTTGAAATAAGACCTACCATGTAGCAATCAGGATTTTCCGGAAGTCCAAGTCGCTTCTGAAGAGCTACCTTATTCTTCTTCTTTCCTTCTAATACGTCTTTCTTTGTATAATTAGCAGCTATCTTATTATCCTTTGCAGGATTATATACATCATAATCGATACCATTTACAATCCCCCAGAGAGACTGCCATCTTGCACGAAGAAGTCCATCAAGTCCTTCACCATATTCCGGTGTCTGGATCTCGTGAGCATAAGTATTTGATACTGTTGTTATCTTATCTGCATAAACAAGGCCGCCTTTAAGCATTGATGCATCTTTATGGAATTCCAGCTTATCTGCTGTAAATACATAAGATGGAAGTCCTGAATCTGCCTGTATTGTCTCAATATCCCATCTTCCCTGGAATCTAAGGTTATGGATAGTCATGATCGACTTCATGCAGCTGAAAAATGGATTATTCTGAAACATTGTATTTAAATATACCGGAACAAGTCCTGCCTGCCAGTCATGGCAATGAAGTATATCCGGCTGAAAGCCTACTGCTGGAAGTATTGATAAAGCTGCCTTACAGAAATAGCAATATTTCTCGATATCCCATTTTACATCTCCATAAATATTAAAGCCGCTGAAATATTTTTCATTATCAATGAAATATACCGGAACGCCTTCATATTCAAGATACATAACTCCAACATATTCCTGTTTCCAGCCAAGATCCATCATGAAATGTGTGATGTATTTCATGTTGTTCTTGTATTTATCCGGAAGGCACATGTATTTTGGCATTATGATCCTGACATCATATTCATTTTTGTTGAATTCCTTAGGTAAAGTTCCAACAACATCTGCAAGTCCGCCTGTCTTGATAAATGGTACACATTCAGATGCGATATAGGCTATCTTCTTCATATAGTAACTCCCTCCTGCTTCACTTTTATCATCTTCTTTATCATATCGACACATCCCTGAATTCCAAGTTTGTAGGAATTAAGTGAAAGATCATACTGTGTAACATCTCTCCAGTCTTCGCCGGTATAATAATGATAATAATCCTGCTTCTTCTGATCAACTGACTGAATATATGATTCCAGTTCCTTATCAGTCATGTTATGAACTGAAGATGCTCTTTTGATTCTAAATTCCATAGGTGCGTGTATGAATACGCTGAGCACATCCGGTCTATCCTTTAAAATGTAATTTGAAGATCTTCCTACTATAACACAGCTTTCTCTATCTGCCAGTTCTCTTATGATCTCTGACTGATATTCATAAAGATTCTTCATAACTACAAGATCTGATCCAAACTCAGGAAGGTCTTCGCCAGGATGGCTGTCGTATTTTTCTTTTGCAATTGTAAAAAGTGCTGTTCCTTTAATCCTCGCATCATGTGCAACTAAATCAGAGTGCATACTCTCATTTGTTGATACGAGACGAAACATTTCACTATCATAGCAGTTGATCCCCAATTCTTCTGCCAGTCTCTTACCAATCTTAAGACCGCCTGTTCCATACTGTCTTGCAATAGTAACAATGATCTTATTTCCCATACTGACTCCTCCTCCTAATCCAGATATACTCCTCCGCATTTCTCAATGCATGCTTTGGTAAGGCAATCCATAGCATCAATATAATAATCACCATTAAGGTTGTAATTAATTGCAAATACTGAAAGTTCTGTACATGCAAGTATCACAGCTTCACATCCAGCCTTTTTTAAAGAAGAAACCACTTTGCTGAACTGATGCTTATTACCTTTTTCACCACGTTTTATCTGATCATAGATTAAAGACATAACCATCTTCTGTATTTCTTCAGATGGATAAACTGCTTCTATGCCAAGTTTGTTTAATTCATTTTTATAAAGGTCACTTCGAACCGTTCCATCTGTTGCCATAATGCCAACTTTCTTTAAACCTTTCTCTTTGACCTGTTTTGCAGTTTCTTCTATCATATTGATGAAACCGCCATTCATTTTCTCTTCAAATTCTTTTGCGAAATAATGTGAAGTGTTGCAAGGAACTGCAAGATATTTGCAGCCTGCGTTTTTAAGCATTTCAATATCTCTTCCTAATACCTCCAGGAGATAATCGCCCTTTCCCTCAAGGATATACTTTGTTCTGTCCGGAATCTCAGCATGTGAATAAATAAGGATATTAATATGATCCTGATCACATGTTACCTCTGTGTTATCGATTATTTTCTTATAGAGTACCGCTGTTGCTTCCGGCCCCATTCCCCCTAAGATTCCGAGCATTTCTTTAGTTTGTGTCATGTTTGTTACCTATCCAGTCTTTAAATATCTACTGCACCATTCTCCCTTCAATGTTGCAGAACTGTACATAAAGTATATCATATTTCAACTTAGAACTATACCTTCTTTATAAATTTCTTATTATTTCTTAATATTTTTATTTCTTTTCTATTTGCTTTTAAAGTGATATACTTCTGTAGGATTATTTAATTAAGGGAGATTAAATATATGCAATTTAAGGAACAGCCATTTATTCCTATGCTGTTTGGCGGTGATATAAATACTTACAGCGTAGCAAGGGCATTTTATGAAGAATATGGAATAAGGTCATTTGTTTTTGGTAAATATCCTACCGGACCAAGTTATGGCAGTAAGATCATTTCCTACCATGCAAATGTTAAAATTGACACAGATGATTATTTTATGAAGGTGGTAAAGAAGTTCTGCAGCCTTCACAGCGACAAGAAAGTGATCACAATTGGATGCGGTGATTCATACGTGGCACTTCTCAGCCGTCATAAGAACGAACTTCCAAAAAATGCTATCGCACCTTATATAGATTTTGAGCTTATGGATAAGCTTCAGCAGAAGGAACTCTTCTATAGCCTTTGTGATAAATATGGTATTGATTACCCTGATACTTATATTTATAAGAAGGGTATGGATCCAAATGCTGCTCTTCCATTTAAGTTCCCAGTGATCCTTAAGCCATCAAATGGTATCAATTACTGGCAGCATGAATTTCCTACTCAGGAAAAAGTCTATACTATAAGAGATCAGGAAAACCTTGTTAAGGTTATAAATGATATTTATGGTGCAGGATATGAGGATTCACTCATCATCCAGGATATGATCCCTGGAAATGATGAATATATGCGCGTTCTTACTTCATATTCAGATCATTACGGCACAGTAAGAATGATGTGTCTTGGTCACGTACTTCTTGAGGAACATACGCCACATGGTAAGGGTAATCATGCAGTAATAATCACTGAGCCTTGCGAAGAGCTTACTGACAAGGTAAGGAAGCTTCTCGAAGAGCTCCACTACGTTGGATATTCAAACTTCGACATTAAATATGACCGTCGTGACGGCAAATATAAATTCTTCGAAATTAATACTCGTCAGGGTCGTTCTAATTTCTATGTAACAGGCTCAGGATTTAATGTTGCGAAGTACATTGTAGAAGAATATATCCACGATAATCTTCTTCCATTTACAACAGCTAAAGAGGAACATCTCTGGCTTGTTGTTCCTAAGGCCGTTGCAAAGAAATATGTCTTTGAAGAAGAGAATCTTAAAAAGTTAAAAAAACTTATCAAAGAAAAGAAATATGTAAATCCTATCTTCTTAAAAGGTGATAATAGGATCAATCGTACTCTTCGTATGTTAAAGCTTCATTTCAGCCACTTTGAAAAGTTTAAGACCTACTATAATTAAGCGGAGTCATTTTATGAAAACATACACTCTAGAAACTTATAAGAACCTGATGAAGGACGTTTCACTTCTTACAGATTGCGATCTTAAGCAGGCTGAAAAAGAAGAGATTACAAATCTTACTTATGATTCAAACGAAGTAACTCCTGGTACTCTCTTTATCTGCAAAGGTGTTACATTTAAAGAAGAATATCTTAAAGCTGCTCTTTCAAAAGGAGCTGTATGCTATATCAGTGCGGTAAAGTATGATGTGGATGCACCATTTATCCTTGTATCTGATATAAGAAAGGCTATGCCTTATCTTGCTGAGATGTATTTTAATGCTCCTGCAGATAAGCTTAAACTTACAGGAATCACTGGTACTAAGGGTAAGTCAACAACCGCGTACTATATTAAAGCGATAATTGATGATTATTTAAAGGATATTGAGAAGCCTGAAAGTGCCATTATCTCTTCTATCGATGTTTATGATGGTAAAACTCTTAAGGAATCACATATCACAACTCCTGAAACTGTTGAGTTGATGCGTCATTTCCAGAATGCCATTGATTCCGGCATTGAATATCTTGAGATGGAAGTATCATCTCAGGCCTTAAAGTATGACCGTGTTAATCAGGTTCAGTTTGATGTGGGAATCTTCATGAATATTTCTGAGGACCATATCAGTGCAATCGAACATCCTACCTTTGAGGATTATTTCGAATCAAAGCTCCGGATCTTTGCTCAGACTGATAATGCGATAATCAATATGGATTCTGATCATTATGACAGGATTCTTCACGCATCAAAGGCCGCTAAACGCGTCATTACTTTCGGTACAAAACCGGAAGCTGACGTATATGGCTCACATATCAGAAAAGTTGGAAATGAAATCCGTTTCAGAGTGCATACCGATAAATTTGATCAGGATTTTGCACTTACAATGCCGGGACTTTTCAATGTTGAAAATGCTCTCGCTGCTGTTGCCTGTGCCTATGTTTATGATATTCCTGTATGCTATATCGAGTCAGGGCTTCGTCGCGCCAGATCAAAAGGCCGCATGGAGTGTTATATGAGTAAAGATAACAGAATGATCGCTGTTGTTGACTACGCTCATAACAAGCTTTCTTTCGAAAAACTCTTCGGATCAACCAGGGAAGAATACCCTGATTATGATATTGTTTCAATCTTTGGATGTCCTGGTAAGAAAGCCCAGCTGAGACGTCAGCATCTTGGAACCATTGCAGGAATGTACGCTGATAAGGTTTATCTTGTAGCCGAAGATCCGGGAGAAGAACCTTATATTGATATCTCAAAGGATATCGCTCAGTATGTAGAAGCTCAGAACTGTCCTTATGAAATGATTGAGGATAGAGGAACCGCTATAGAAAAGGCAATTCTTTCTGCTGAGAATAAAACAGTATTCCTTATCACTGGTAAGGGTGAAGAAACCCGCCAGAAATACGGTAGAGAATATTTAGATTATCCATCTGACGTAGAACTCACATTACGAGCTCTCCAGATTTACGATCAAATCCATACAAGTTAACATAAAAATGGACCATAGTCCCGGAGGCTATGGTCCATTTTTATGTTAACCAACGAAATAAAAAACGCAGGAAAGATTCCTGCGTTTTGGATTTACTGTTTTGGCCACTGGAACTCGTAGCACTCGCCTTCGTTCCAACCGTAATTCTGCTTTGGAGCGTCGAGTCCTGCATGCTGAGGTATATACTGACCTGTAAATGCCTGGTTACTGCTAACATGACCAGTTGGTATTACTGCATAGCATCCTTTACCATCTGCGTTAAATGTAACAATGTAGCATTCTGCACTCTGCTTTACATTGATAAGGTGAAGTCCATATCCATGTCTTGTAAGCATTTTTACGAAATTCTTCTCTGATTCGGCAATATCCTTGTCATTAAAGAACTTTGCTGCTACTTCAGGATCAGTCATCTCTGTTCCATTCTTAAATGTGCGTACTTCATTGCGTGTTCCATCACGGTAAATAATGATCTCAACAACTACATCATCTGGAAGTGAAATCTCCTCATCGTTAAGAGCATTCATAAAGCTGTTGAACACTCCTCTCGCATTGTCGATATCAACAGATGCACGAGCCTTGTTGATATACCTGATCAGAACTGGTGCAAGCGCCGCTGCAAGAACCGCCATAATTCCTATAACTATAAGCAGTTCGATCAGCGAGAAACCCACATTCTTTTTGTTTTTCATAGGTATTCTCCTTATAAAGTTTTTTCATCCCTCTCACCGGATAATAGCATTATAGCACCATAAAAAAATAAAGCAACTAAATTTAAAAAAAGCACACAATTTTCACTGTGTGCTTTTGTGAAATATCACTAAATTCAAATTTAATAACTGTGATATCACATGTTTTATTATAATCCAATTAAATTAGATCTCTGCATCATCCCAGTTTGTATAAACATCCTGAACATCATCATCATCTTCAAGAAGATCAATGATTCTCTGAATCTTCTTTCTTGCTTCAGGATCATCGACTGTTACATAGTTCTGTGGAAGCATTGTAACGTCAGCTGAGATCATAGGAACATTTGCAGCTTCAAGAGCTTCACGAACTGTAGAGAAATCTTCAGGTGAAGTGATGATTTCATATGAATCCTCTTCTTCTGAGAAATCTTCTGCACCTGCGTCAAGTGCAACCATCATAAGGTCATCAGCTGTGCCTTCATACTCTTCCTTATCTACAATGATCTGACCCTTCTCATCGAACATATATGACACACATCCTGTTGTACCAACGTTTCCATCACCCTTTGTAAATGCTGAACGAACGTTTGATGCTGTACGGTTCTTATTATCTGTAAGTGTCTTTACGATGATAGCTGTACCTGCCGGGCCATATCCTTCATATGTGTTGTAAACATAGTTAACATTTGCGCCTTCACCAGCAGCCTTCTTGATACCACGAGCGATAGTATCATTTGGCATGTTAGCAGCTTTAGCCTTAGCTATAACATCACGAAGCTTTGAATTGTTTTCTGGATCTGGACCACCTTCTCTAACTGCTACTACGATAAGTCTTCCGATCTGTGTAAAAGCCTTCCCCTTAGCTGCATCATTCTTTTCCTTCTTATGCTTAATGTTTGCAAATTTTGAATGTCCTGACATATTTATTACTCCTTATAATTAATTAACATTTTCATCTGCCTCTGCTTCTACTTCCGGCAGTTTTTTTATCTTAACGGATGTTATCATGTTGTCCTTCATTTCTAATGGGACAAAGCTGTATCCGCCATATTTGATATCGATCTCCTCACTGTCCTGAGGAAGATGTCCAAGGCTGTAAAGCATAAATCCATTAACTGTCTCTATGTCCTCTTCAGGGAATTCTACATCCTTTAACAGTTCTGACAAGTCATTTAATGTCATCTGACCATCAACTATATAGCCTTCATCAGCAGCCTTCTTAACGTCATTTTCCGGTGTATCATGTTCATCCTGAATATCACCAACGATCTCTTCAAGTACGTCCTCTAAAGTAACAAGCCCATCTGTCTGTCCATACTCATCTATTATCACTGCCATATGGATCTTACGACGCTGCATGGCTTTAAGAAGCTTTGAAATGAGCATTGTAGGATGGATCAGCATCGCATCCTCAGTTACGGAACTTACTTCCCTCGAAGGATCCTCTAGATAAGCTGCTACAAGATCTTTCAAATGAACCGTCCCGACTATATTATCTATATCTTCATCAAACACCGGATATCTTGAATAGTTACTTGAAAGAGCTTCCGGCAATGCATCAAGGATCTTTGTATTTTTATCTAATGCAAAGATCTTATTTCTGCTTGTCATGATATCTCTGGCATATTTATCATCAAAATCCAGGATATTTGAGATCATCTCAGCTTCATTTTCGTGGATGTACCCCTTATCGTGGCCTTCTTCCACTATGGAAAGTATCTCTTCTTCGACCTTTTCCTCTTCTTTTTTCTTAAACATAATCCTCCGACTACTTTAAATAGTCTACCTCTTCTACTTCCTTACCAGATTTAAAATAAACTCTAGGAACTCTTCTGGAAATGTTACAAACCAGCTCATAATTAAAACTTGCTGCAGGCTCTGCAACTTCTTCCACTGAAATCTCTAAATCCTTATCTCTTCCAATAAGTATTACCTCATCACGAAGACTCGCCTCTGGAATATCTGTAATATCAACCATAAACTGGTCCATACATACTCTTCCAAGAATAGGAGCATATTTCCCATTTATAATAACTCTGCCTATTCCTGACTGAGCTCTTGGGTATCCGTCTGCATATCCTGCAGATACAGTTGCCACCCTCATGTCTTTATCTGTTATATATGTCCATCCGTAACTTACGCCTCGTCCCGCTGGAAGAGTCTTAATATGTGTTATCCTGCTCTTTAATGTAAGGGCTGGATAAAGCTTAATATCTTTCGTTACTTCTTCTGATGGATACAGTCCATATATTACTATGCCTAACCTCATCATGTCAAACCCGGCTGAATGGATTTCCATGGCTCCGGCACTATTATCCATATGTTTTAATTTAAAAGAAAAACCTCTATTTTCTAACTCTCTTATAAACCATGTGAATTTCTCATACTGATAGGCTGCTGCTGTCTTATCTTCCTCATCAGCTTTTGCATAATGAGTAAATATTCCTTCTATATCAAGGCCTTCCATAGAAAGAAGTAAAGAAGCCTCCTCTACTCCCTCTTCATTGCACTGAAAACCTATACGACTCATGCCTGAATCCGCCTTGATATGTACCTTTGCCTTTTTTCCCATGGAAATGGCTTTATCAGAAAGTGCCTTACAGCACTCCTTATTAAAAACCGCCTGAGTTATATCATACTCAATGGCTGTTTCATAATCATCTTCATCAGTATATCCTAAGATCAGGATTGGTTTTGTTATGCCTGAATTTCTCAGTTCAACCCCCTCATCTATTGCTGCTACACCGAAATAATCGCAAAGATCACTCATTTCTCTTGCAATCTCTACTGCTCCATGTCCGTATGCATCAGCTTTTACAACAAGAAGAGTCTTCTTATCTTTATCATTAAGAGTTTTTATCGTATTGATATTTTGTCTTATCTTGTCAAGGTCAATGTCTGCTTCAATTCTTTTGAAATGACTCATGTCTTATCTTCCTTCACTTATCTCTTTTATTACCTGTCCCATATTGTCAGCTATATCTCTAGCCATTACACTATGTTCTCCAAGTTTTTTCCTGGCAATGTCTCCCGCTGCACCATGAAGATAAACTCCAAGTCTTGCAGCAATATCACTGGATGTTCCGCCTGCTATAAGGCCTGCTATGATACCGGTAAGTGTATCTCCGGAACCACCTGTAGACATACCGCTGTTTCCAGTAATATTAATATATATTCTTTCACTATAAGGATCAGTCACAAATGTGCGCGCATCCTTAAGCACCAAAATAATATGATAATCCTTTGCGGCATTTATTGCAACTTTACTGCGATTATTTTTTATATAGGATACTTTTTCTTTGGGATTTTCATCTTCATCTGCTAAAAATCTTGCCATTTCCAGCATATGAGGAGTAAGGATCACATCCCTTTTCAAAGGATTATTATTTGACAGCTTTTTTAATTTCTCTTTATTTTCTTTAGATTCAGCAATTATATTAATTGCATCTGCATCTAATATAAGAGTTGGATTAACTTCTCTTTCAAATATAGTATCCATTATAGCATGTGCATTGCTGTCTAAAGAAAGTCCCGGTCCTACCACTGCTGTGTCACAAGAGTTAAGGCTTTTTTCTAATTCATTTTTTGCCTCATCATTAAAATCCTTATAAAAATAAAGAAGTGCCTCCGGAAGCAATGTTTCCATAGCTTTTCTATTATTTTCATGAGTAAAGATCTTAACTAAACCAGCACCTGTGCGATATGCAGCATTTCCAGCAAGAAATGCCGCGCCGCTTATATTTTCTGAACCTGCAACAATAAGAACTCTTCCATAAGTGCCCTTATTTGAGTCATTTTTTCTCTGCGGAAGAAGTTTTTTTATGTCACTTCTATCATAAGTATAATGCAGGATCTCACTATCTTTATCCGGGTAAAATCCGATATCTCCAACGATGACTCTACCTGCCATATCCTGCCCCGGATTAAATAATAACCCTTTTTTCTTATATCCAAATGTAACTGTTATATCTGCTTTAACTGCGGCTCCAAGTATCTCTCCTGTATCTGCTGATACTCCGCTGGGTATATCCACTGAAATGACTTTAATATCGGAATCATTTATTACTTCAATTACCTCTTTATGTACACCACTCACTTCACGTGAAAGGCCAACTCCAAAGATTCCATCTATTAAATAATCATATCTATTTATCTCTTTTTCTAAACTAAAATTCTCATTTTTAAGAGAGATTATCTTTATCCCAGCTTTTTCACATAGAATTCTCTGTTGACTAAATGCCTCTGACTTTTTACTTATACCATCTATTGAGATAACATCCACGTCATATCCTTTTAGTTTTAAGATACGGGACGCAGCCAGTGCATCTCCGCCATTATTTCCAGACTCGGCAATCCCAAGGATCCTTACTTTTTTCCTGTTTGATTCCCTGATTGACTCTTTCCTGTGTTTATAATCCTCAAACCTATCATCATTATTATATCTATCATCATTATTATATCTATCATCATTATCTATAAGAGCAGCAACGACCTCAGCCACATGTAAAGCTGCTCTTTCCATTAGTACCAGCTGTGGAACACCGATTTCTTCTATTGTATAACGATCGATAATACCTGCTTCCTCTCCGGTTGGAAAAAAGATCATCCTTCTACCTCTCTTCTAACAATCCATAATTAATGGAACCTACGAAATAATTATACAATCTTTTACATCATCTTCCACAATTTTTTTGCTTAAAAAATCCCTTTAAAATTTTTCAAAAAATTTGTTGCACTAAAGTGCGAAAGTGTATAAAATATCATTATTGTTTTATTTCACTTTAATTTTTTCGTTCGGAGGAGAAAATGGAAAGATATTTTCAGGAAGATATAGAAACTGCATCCGTTGACCAGATCAAATCAATGCAGAAAGAAAAACTTATAAAGCAGGTTGCTTATGTCTATAAAAATAATGAATATTATAGAAAGAAAATGCAGGAAAAAGGCGTAGAACCAGGAGATATAAAAGAATTAGAAGATATATCAAAGCTTCCATTTCTTTCCAAATCAGACCTTCGTGAAGCATATCCATACGGACTTCTTTCAGCTCCTCTTAAGGATTGTGTAAGGATTCACTCTACCAGTGGTACTACAGGCCGCCGTGTTGTAGCATTTTACACCCAGCATGATATCGATCTTTGGGAAGAATGCTGTGCAAGAGCAATTGTAGCTGCCGGAGGAACAGATGAAGATGTTGTCCAGGTAGCTTACGGTTATGGTCTTTTCACAGGTGGTGCAGGTATCCACGGTGGTTCTCATAAGGTTGGTTGTCTCACTCTTCCAATGTCATCCGGAAGTACAGAAAGACAGATTCAGTTCATGCGTGATCTTAATGCTACTATACTTGCATGTACACCTTCTTATGCTGCATATATCGGTGAAAAGCTTCATGACATGGGCCTTACACCTGATGATATCAGACTCAAAGCCGGAATCTTCGGCGCTGAACCTTGGACTGAAGAAATGCGTCAGAACATCGAAAGAAACTTAGGTATCAAAGCTTATGATATCTACGGTCTTACAGAAATATCAGGTCCTGGTGTTGCATTTGAATGCAGCAGCCAGACAGGTATGCATATAAATGAGGATCATTTCCTTGCTGAGATCATAGATCCTGACACAGGAGAAGTTCTTCCAGAAGGAAGTGTTGGTGAGTTAGTTTTTACTTCCCTTGATAAGGAAGCTTTCCCACTTCTTAGATATAGAACTCGTGACCTTACAGTTATCCGTCATGAGAAATGTTCCTGCGGACGTACTCATATCAAAATGAAGAAGCCTATGGGCCGTTCAGACGATATGCTTATCATCCGTGGCGTAAATGTATTCCCTTCACAGATTGAAACTGTTCTTCTTAAAGAAGGTTATACACCAAATTACCAGATTATGGTTGATCGTATCGACAATGAAGATACTTTCGATATAAATGTTGAGCTTTCAGATGAAATGTTCGTAAAGATTCATTCCAACGGTGGCGATGATACTGATGAAAAGAAGAACCTTACAGCAGCATTTAAGACAATGCTCGGAATAAGACCTAAGGTTCATCTTCTCGCCCCTAAGTCAATAACCAGATCAGAAGGTAAAGCTGTTCGAGTTGTTGATAAGAGAAAGCTCCATGATTAATTAGCCATTTCCAAATAACACATGCAAAAACCGCGAAGGTTCTTAAGGCATAATGCTTTAGTCCTTCGCGGTTTATTATTTAATCTGATTATTATCTTTATACCATTTTATCACTTAATCTCAAGTATAAAAATCGATTACTTTATCACAAGTTTCTTGCCTTCTACTTCAACCAGCATTGTATCTCCTGTCCTTAATGTATTACTAAGGATCTTTCTTGCTGCCAAAGTTTCTACACTCTTCTGAAGATATCTCTTTAATGGTCGTGCACCAAAGTTAGGATCATATCCATTATCGATTATAAACTGCTCTGCTTCCTTGTTAAGTTCTATCTTTATCTCACGAGAAGCAAGGCGCTTGTTTAAATCTTCCATAAGAAGTTTGATGATTCCTGCGATATTATCCTTTGATAATGGTCTGAACATTATTATCTCATCGAGTCTGTTGAGGAATTCCGGTCTGAAATGAGTCTTTAAAAGTCCCTGAACAGCTTCCTCTGCTTCAGGCTTTATCATATCTTTTTCTTCATCAATACCATCCAGCAAGAATTCTGAACCTAAGTTAGATGTCATTATGATTATAGTATTCTTAAAGTCTACCAGATTACCCTTAGAGTCCGTAATTCTTCCATCATCCAGAATCTGAAGCATGATATTAAATACATCCGGATGTGCCTTTTCTACTTCATCGAAAAGGACTACGCTGTATGGCATACGTCTTACTGCATCTGTCAGCTGGCCACCCTCATCATATCCTACATATCCGGGAGGCGCTCCTATAAGTCTTGACACGCTGTATTTCTCCATATATTCAGACATGTCGATACGGACCATATTATTTTCATTATCAAAAAGTGCCGCAGCAAGAGTTTTAGCCAGCTCTGTCTTACCAACGCCAGTAGGTCCAAGGAATAAGAATGAACCGATTGGCTTTGATGGATCCTTGATACCTGCACGGGATCTTATTATGGCGTCACTTACTAAAGCAACCGCATCATCCTGACCTATGACTCTCTTATGTAATTCATCTGCCAGATGAAGAGTCTTATTTCTCTCAGATTCACTAAGCTTTGAAACCGGAATTCCTGTCCACTTGGAAATGATACCTGCAATCTCATCTTCTGTTACTGTTTCTCTTAAAAGTTTTCTATCTGTATCAGACATAGATTTTTCCAAGTCTTCTAATTCTTTAGTCAGCTGTGGGAGTTTTCCATATTTAAGTTCTGCTGCCTTATTAAGATCATACTTTCTTTCTGAAATCTGGATTTCATCTTTTACAGCTTCTATTTCTTCTCTAAGCTTATGAACCTTATCAACCTCAGCCTTTTCGTTTTCCCACGTAGCCTTCATGGCATTAGCCTTATCTCTTAGTTCTGCTAATTCCTGAGTAAGATTCTTTAATCTTTCCTGTGAAAGGTGGTCAGTTTCATTTTTAAGGGCTGTATGCTCAATCTCAAGCTGCATCATCTTTCTTGATATCTCATCTAATTCTGCAGGCATAGAATTAAGCTCAGTCTTTATCATGGCACAGGCTTCATCTACCAGGTCAATTGCCTTATCAGGAAGGAAACGGTCTGTGATATATCTGTTTGAAAGTGTTGCTGCTGCTACAAGTGCATTATCCTGAATCTTAACACCATGGAATACTTCATATCTGTTCTTTATACCACGAAGGATTGAAATTGTATCCTCAACCGTAGGCTCATTTATAGTTACTGGCTGGAAACGTCTTTCAAGAGCCTTATCCTTTTCGATATATTTTCTATACTCATCTACAGTTGTAGCACCGATACAGTGAAGTTCTCCTCTTGCCAGCATTGGTTTTAACATATTTCCTGCATCCAGGGAACCTTCAGTTTTTCCGGCACCAACTATCGTATGGATCTCATCAATAAAAAGTATTACTTTTCCTTCAGACTTTCTAACTGCATCGAGAACACCTTTCAGTCTTTCTTCAAATTCTCCTCTGTACTTTGCACCTGCTATAAGAGAACCCATATCAAGGGAAAAGATTTCCTTATCTTTAAGTACATCCGGCACATCGCCCTTTACGATTCTCTGGGCAAGACCTTCAATTACTGCTGTTTTACCAACACCAGGATCACCTATAAGAACAGGATTGTTCTTTGTCTTACGGGAAAGTATCCTTATGATATTTCTTATCTCTGTATCTCTTCCTATAACAGGGTCTAACTTCTGAGCTCTTGCACGTTCTACCAAATTCTCTCCAAATTTAGAAAGTGCATCGTAAGTTGCTTCCGGATTATCTGACTGAACTGACTGATTTCCTCTTACCTCTTTTAAGACATTAAGGAATGAAGATTTTACGATATTATACTGTCTGAATAACTGCTTTATAACAGAATTACCTGTTTCAAAAAGGGCGAGGAAAATGTGCTCAACAGAAATGTAACTATCCTTCATCTTCTTTGAAATATCTTCTGCTTTCATAAGGGTTCTGGATAATTCCTGGCTCATATATACATCTTCCGATGAACCTGAAACCTTTGGCAGATCCGTTACTGCTCTTTCAGCAGCGATCTCGAATATATCAACATTTACATCCATTTTCTTAAGAAGACTGGCTATAAGACTGTCATCTACAGTAAGCAGGCTGTATAAAAGATGTTCCTGTTTAATCTCCTGATTCGAATTATCGTAAGCTATTTTCTGGCATCCCTGCAAAACATCACGGGATTTCATTGTAAATCTTTCTGCATCCATATTTTTCAACTCCTTTCCACTTTTTATGTTCTTTACAAAAATACGGTTTTCTCTTCGTTAAACAAAACGACGCATATATTTTATAGCGTTCTATTAATATTTTGTTAGCACTCTCTTTGAGTGAGTGCTAATCTATAATTCTGTTATATCACTGCCTGATATGATTGTCAACATCTCCTTCAAAAAAGAAACAGGATTAATCAGTTATTTACTGTTTAATCCTGTTGTTTCTTTTTTGAAGTGCTATTTCCTCTTCTAGCCTTCTTCTATTATTATTGCCGCACTATTTTTAATAATAATGGACCTCATAATTTAACGATAATTCATTAATAATCTCACATATCCTATCAAAATCTTTATCTTCAATGGAAAAACAAAAACCATTAACATTAAATCGCTCAGACGTTAAACCTATTCCAACCAACATTTTATCATCCTTCATTATCTCAATACAACCTCTCCCCCCATCCACATTATGAGGAAGAGGCTGGATTTTTATATTCATTTGGGCTAAATTCTGAATAAAATACTCTATATCCTCTTGTTTATCTATAGTATAGTATTTGCCAACATCATGCACCTTTATACTTGTAACCTCTTTAGCATCTATATCCTTTAAAATTCGATTCATTTTTTTTACAATTATTATAGCTACAACAAATATAATAAGAATAATACTTGCTATTAAAATCTTCTTTTTCATCTAATCCCCCCCTATGCATAATAAGATAACGAAAATGCCATGGAACACCTGCTATCAATATTTGTTTTTATTCGATAAACCTAGTATAACGTTCGCAAAATAACTGGACTAATGCGCTGAATGCTTGCTCGAGAGTGCGTCTCAAAAAATTCGGTTCAGTTATTTAAGTGACGTTATACTAGTATATAATAACAACTTAAATTTGTGTGTTGTTACCTAGCGAAACGTCAAAAATTCAGTGCGAAGCATTATATTTTATATAGGAGTTATTTAAAATGAAGGATCTGATATTATACCAGACCCTATTTTAGATAGCATAAGGTAGCCATTTCCAGCCAAAATATAATAAAAGACACTTAGGGAAATCCCTCCAAAGGGCATGTTTTAGCCCGCTGGAGGGATTCCCTAAGTGTCTTTATATTTTGGCGTTCGTTCGCCATATTTTGGCGTCCGCTTAATAATCTCTCGACCAGAGATAGCAGTAGGCCTGAGTTCTAGCAGCAAATGGCTTAGTGCGAAGCAATTCTCTTACTTCTTCCTTTGTATACCAGTTTGCTTCTATCTCTTCAAATTCACTATTAGAAGGTTTTATAGTTCCTTCCGCAGTCCCGATTATGCAGGCATTTTTTTCATTTGAAAAACCAACTGCACTGAAGCTGAGTCCCAGCTTATCATCAATCTCAGTGATCCTAAGACCAGTCTCTTCATATAATTCTCTTGCAGCTGCAATATCAGGAGTCTCTCCTTCTTCTATAAGTCCTGCTGGGAAATTATAAACCCAGTCACCGCAAGCCATTCTGAATTCCTTATTCAGAAGTATCTTTGATTCATCAGTAGTTGTCATGATAAGTACCACAGCATCTATTTTTTTTGTCTTAAGTCTGTCCTCTGAATCGATATTTTTATCTCTACTGATTATCTCATATGTTTTAGAAGAACCATCTTCTGTTTCATAATGAAGGTCATACCTTGTGATAAATTTTCCTTCTTCTTTCTTTTCTATACTTTTAAGTTCCATGATCCGTTTTTTACCCTTACTTATTTTTTTAATCCGCTTTAATTCTCTTCTTTTTCATTGGTGGCATTTCCATTCGAGGCAAGAGATACTTCTGTGAGATCCCCTTTATCTTTAGGAAGGAAAATACACTGAACAAAGTCTTTATCCCTTGCAAATATCTCTCTTATATCTCTCCATATCTGTCCTTTATACTTTGAGCCTTCTGCTGCAACACCGATAGCTTCAATCCCCATAGCATCTGCAATATATAGTGCTCTATAAAGATGATATTCCTGAGTTATTATAAGAAGTCTTTCTGCACCAAATTTCTTTACAGCTCTGTAAACAGAAGCATATGTTGAATATCCCTCATGATCCATAAAAATATCAGAGGAAGGAATTCCAGCTTCTACAAGATAATTCTTCATAACCTCAACTTCATTATAATATTCAGAATGATCTCCACTAACGATGATCTTCGTTGGATTATTATTATAGACTTCTATAACTTTATTAAGCCTTTCTTCAAGCATTTGGCTTGGTTTCATATTACTGTAGACACTGCATCCAAGAACAAGGATAGCATCCACTTCCTCATCTTTTACTTCCTCTTCGGATTTAATGCTTCTTTTTTCTGTAAAATAAAAAAATTCATTTAATAAAAATGTTCCTACTACGAAAAATCCTATTATCAGTATAAGAATTTTTGCAAATAGCTTTATAAATTTCATATTAGTTCTCTCGATCTATCTTCTTTCTTACAGCTTCCATCTCATCATCCAGATCAGATAATATATCTGCACATCTCTTTAATCTGTCCTGGACTTCCTCCGGACATTTAACTTCTTTCTTATATTTTAATTTGTGATCAACGCTGGCCCAGAAATCCATAGCAATCGTCCTGAACTGCACTTCGATCTTCATATGCTTTTTTCCTTCTGCCAAAAATATAGGAATATCAAGAAGAAGATGTAAGCTCCTATATCCATTATCTTTTGGATTCTTGATATAGTCCTTACGCAAAAGAAGCAGTACATCATCCTGCTCAACTAATAGATCTGCAAGTTTATATAAATCTTCTTTAAAAGAACATACTACTCTTATTCCGGCAATGTCTGTAATATCTCTCTCCATATTCTCAACGGTGAGAGGAACATTTCTCTTAACCATCTTATCAACGATACTTATAGGATTCTTAAGTCTTGTCTCAATGGACTCAAATGGATTTCTGTCATACTGAAGTGAAAATTCTTCATTAAGAACCTTAAGTTTTGTCTCTATTTCCATAATGGCACATCTATACATTGCCATGTATTTTGCAAATTCCTCACTACGGGTAAACTCTTTTCCATAGTTTTCCATCTCGTCTAATGACATCAATGAATTTTCTAATATTATCTCACTCATAACTCTTTAAGCTTACTCAAATATTAGATTTATATAGTACGAAAATGTTTATTTCTATATTCCTTTGGCGTCATATTGGTTACTTTCTTAAACACACTGATAAAGTAACTATGTGACGAAAATCCCAGATCTGTTGCAATTTCAATACTAGTCTTGTCTGAATATCTAAGCAGGCTCTTTGCCTCTTCTACTTTCTTATTTCTTATATATTCGCTGATGGAAAGTCCCATCTCTTTCTTAAATAATTTAGAAAGATATGTCTCATTTAGTTTAACATGATCTGCAAGTTCTGTAACTGATACATTATCATGAAGGTTTGCACTGATATAATCAATACAAAGAACAATCTGTTTAGAATGTACTCTGACCTTGTTGATCTCAGCCATTGTCTTTGCATACTGATGGATCATCTCATCCTGCACTCTCATTATATCATCAATATTCTTCATGCGGTCAGCTTTATTGATAAAAATATCACTCATTTTATATGCAATGTCCTGCTCAAGTCCATAGTTTATGCAAACCCTTGATATCATGGTTATCATCGCAACAAAATGATACATTGTGTTTCTGATCGGATCTTCCGATAAAACACCTCTCTCTTTTGCATTAGATGCAGGTTTATCTTTCTGATATTCCTCAATCTGATCAATCTTTCCAGCACCTATCAAATTATAGAGCCCCATTTCTCTTTCAAATGTAGGATGCTTAACTTCACTTTCTCTTTCAAAAAAAAGAGTCCTTGTTAGTTCATCTCTGATATCTGACATATTAATACCCCCGATACTTTAAGTAGCATATTCAATATATTACTTTTCTATTTTACGACATAATCGACAAAAACGCCACAAAAATTTGATATATTTTGCTGAATAGTAGTATAATTACAACCGGTTGTGTCGTATTATATTAACTGTAAACGGAACGTAAAACGTTTCCAAAACTTAATTAGCCCCCTGTTAAAGAAGGTTCCCTAAATCTTCTTTAATCATATAAATACTTTTAACCTTCACTAATGTATAAGGCAGAGACTCTGGTTCTCTGCCTTATATCCTTTTATGAGATATATAAAGAACATTATATACCATCTTTCATAATCAATAAACCCTAACATTGTAAATCATAACTAAATATATAAATCATAAATCTAAATATATAAATCATAAATCTAAATCATAAATAAAAATCATAAATAAAAAATGTAGATTTATAAAAAAGGTACCAGATATCTGACGCAGGTCATTGCGGTTCTCGGTGCTTAGCGATTCACGAGCTGAAAAGCGAAGTGAGAACTTAGCAAGCGAAGCGGCCGCAAGGGGCCCCGCAACTAAGGCGAGAGCCGGGCCGAAGTCAGATATCTGGTACCTATATATATCTACATTTTTTCTAAATTATTTATTTTAATCAAATTCTAATTCTGTTACATGAATCAGGCATTTATCTTCTGGATCCTTCTTTTCCTCATCTGAAAGATCGTCATATGTAACACCCTTATCCTCTTCTTCATCTGTATAAACACGGCAAAGAAGCTCTGCATCACCATAATTAAGATCAATATCTTCTGCATCCTCATCAGATGGATCTGGCAGTTCTTCATTCATTACCATATAAAGATTAAAATCTCCTGGTCTTGAAACAATGTCTCCTACAGCAAATGGATGTGGAATCTTAACATATCTGCCTCTTATCTCATCAATTTTTCTATTATCCCAGAGTTTTTCTTCCTTTATAACATCAAGGGTAAAATCAAAATCAGTAATAGCAAATGAATGGTCAAGGCGGATTATCCCACGAAAGGTACTATCAACTGAGTTATACATTTCAAGGGCAATATCTGCATCTTCACTTATATCTTCTGCAAACTCTTCATACTGCATCTTAGCTGATGAAAAAAGTTTATATACTCCATAGAATTTATCATTTACTATAAGACAATAAACTTCATCCTTATGTTCATTTTGAATATAATTTCTCACAGCTTCGAAGCGCTTTACTACTTCATCTGCGATTTCATTATTAAGCCCCATAAAATAAGCCTGTTTCATATCAATATCATTATTGGAATTCCAGACTAATGTAATAAGATCTTCTATAGTTGGAATAAATCTGTCAGCTTTATACTCCTGGATCACATGATCCTTAACTGTTTTTGAGTCTATAAATTCAAATGCTTCAAGTGTTGTATTCATTTTATGTCCTTTCCTTTAGCACTATAATGTTACTATAAAATATATCATACCGTCATGATATTTTGCATCTATCCGTCCTCTGAACATCTCTGTAAGATTTTGCGCCATAGAAAGCCCTATGCCATACCCCTTCTTTGATTCCTGATTATGGGAGCTGTCTTCTCTATAAAATCTTTCAAAGAATTTCTCATATTTTATTCCTTCACCCTCTTTATAGGAATTAGCTACTGTGAGGATTCCCCCTAGTTTTCCATGTTTTACAAGTTTAACCGAAACCTCTCCTCCATCATCACAATACTTTGCTGCATTATCAAGAAGGATAGAGATAAGTTCATGAAGACCTTTCTCATCTGCGTGACATTTTACACCTTCTGCAATGTTCGCTGTAAAATATTTCCCATCATTTTCTACTACTGTCTTAAAGTCTCCAGCAATATCTTTCATTTCCTTAGTAAAATCAACTTCTACTAATTTAACAGCATCCTTCTCCTGAAGTTTTGATAGAGTAATAAGCTGTGATATAAGTTCTGTCATACGTGCGATCTGCTTTTTTGTACTTTCAGTCCACTCACTTTTCCCCTCTACCATTTCCATAACTTCTGTATTTGCTCTTATTACAGCAAGAGGTGTCTTTAACTCATGGCTGGCATTTGTTATAAACTGTTTCTGGCTTTCCATATTGTTGATTATAGGTGCCATGGCATATCCTGCAAAAATACTTACGATTATAAAAAAGAGCACCATACATGCAAGGCCTATATAAAGGGAGAATTTAACTGTGGCATACACGGTACTTACCTGTCTTGAACAGTCCATAAAGATAACCATGTATCCGCCACCTTTTAGTTTTCTTCTAAGATAGGCATAATGAGAAGTACCTTTTCTTAAGATATCCTTTGATACAGGAGAAAGCACCGCCTGAACTGTATAAAGAGCTGCATCGCTCTGACTTACAGCTGCGATATGATTCATATCAAGGCTTTGTACAATGCCGCTTTCATCAGCAACCGCAGTAAAAAATCTTACCTCATATTTTCCTTCCTGAGTTATGCTGAATTCCTTTTCAAAAAGTGAGATGTCTGTAAGGAAGGGCTTTCTATCATCTTCATCATCTTCTATTGTATCATAGGGAATCGTACCACTATTATCTGCAATATATTTAAGAACTGAAAAAACCTCTTTTCTTACATTTGCAACACTGATAACATCTATTATTCCCAGAACAATAAGAAGAACCGTAAAAATAGATATGGTGGCAACCGCTATGAATTTTTTCTTTATCTTTTTTTCCATAGAAATTGTCCTTATACTTTAAGTATCTTGGTAAGTGTAAAGTCACTTCCCATTTCACCACGTATTGTATAGTCTGCACTTATTGCTTCTAATTTGTTCTTAAGATAGGAAATGTAGATCCATACAACACCATCTTCTACATCTTCCTCATCACTCCATATATGATTTAATAATTCTTCAGTGGTAATGCTCTTCTCAGGATTTGTCATGAAGAGTTCCATCATCCTTGCTTCCTTCTTATTTACACTTATTGAGTTAACAGCCTTCATTTCTTCAGCTTCTACATCCAGGCTGATATTTCCAAGGCTTAGTTTCTTTGGAGTATAATTCGATGCACGGCGCATCATAGCACGAAGTCTTGCAAGTAATTCTTCCATGGCAAATGGCTTTGCAAGATAATCATCTGCTCCCGCATCAAGTCCAACCACTCTGTCCTCTAATTCAGATTTTGCTGTAAGAAGGATGACAGGTGTATTATCTCCTGTCTTTCTAATATCCTTAAGAGCCTCAATTCCATCCTTACGCGGCATCATTATATCAAAAACCATGGCATCATAAGCATTCTCTCTGGCAAGTCTTACGGCTTCAACTCCATCATAAGCCTGATCCACGTCATATTTTTCTTTTATCCTAAGAACTGTAGCTATAGCTCTTGAAAGATCTTTTTCATCTTCTGCAAGTAATATTCTCAAAATTAATTTACCTCTTTCTAGTCCGATTCTCTTATAAGTCTTCTGATTGTCTGCATAGAGACATCACAGGATGCAAGTTCATCTGCACATCTCTTTAATTCCTGTTCTATCAGGTTCTGATTTTTAATATTTTTCTTATATCTCATCTTATGTTCAAGGCTGGCCCAGGAATCCATAGCGATGGTCCTAAGCTGTATCTCAACAAAGAATTCTCCCGGATTATTTCCTTCAGGATCTTTAAATTCCGCTTCATAGCCAAGGATCATATGATAACTTCTATATCCATTATCCTTAGCGTGCTTGATATAATCCTTTTCTTCTAATATCCTGCAGTGATCAAATTTTCTTATAGCCTCAATTATGGCATATATATCTTCTCTAAAAGATGTTATTATCCTTATTCCAATGGCATCTCTAAGTAAATGTACCGCAGAATAGGCATCCGGTTTATAACCTCTTCTTTCACATTTTTCTCTCATAGAGTCATCAGCTTTTAATCTGGAGGTAAGATGTTCATAGAGATGATCTCCGGTTTCATTAAACACTGCTTCATTCATTTCTTCAAATTTAGCGCAGAGTCTGTTCATTATAATCTCAAGGACTTCTTTATATTCCCCATATATAGAGTCCTTTGTTAAATTGTCTTCACTCATTTTAACTCCCCTTTGGTTTAAACAATAAAAGCCGGAGCATTTGATCATGCTCCAGCTTCTATTATACTCCATTATTTGTCTTTTGTATTCTTTTCTTCTTTTAAAGTTAATGCAGGAAGAATTTCATCTAATGCTTTCTGAAGAACTCCATTGAAACTTTCATATTCCTCAGGGGATAATTTTTCTTTAAGTCTCTGCTCTACTATATCCATATATTTTTCGTTTATATTCCAGTATTTATAATACTTAGATGTAACTTCAAGGATAAATTCTCTCTTATCAGTTCCAGACTGCTGTTTCTTAAGATATCCCTTTTTGATAAGGGAATTAACCTTATAGGTTGCATTTGGAGATGAGATTCCGATGAAGCTGGCGAATTCATTGATAGTCGGTTTTCCTAAAGCACCGATTATCTCAATACAGTATGCTTCCGTAGTAGTAAGTGAAAGTTCTCGGTTCTGAATTCTTCTAAAGACATCTCTATAATAAAGTATTCTTAATTTGGAATAAACTTCTGAAAGAAGATTTTTTTCCATTCCTATTCTCCTATAGCAAATGATATTTCTGCCTGGCAGGCTACCTTGCCATCGACAGTTGCTACTGCTGTTCCGAATCCTACAGGTCCCTTACGAGCTGTGATCTCACATCTTAAATGGAGAACGTCTCCTGGCTTAACCTGTTTCTTAAAACGTGCATTCTTGATACCACCAAAGAATGCAACCTTGCCTTTGTTCTCTTCCTCTGAAAGAATTGCTACAGCACCGGTCTGTGCAAGAGCTTCAACAATAAGTACTCCCGGCATTACAGCAAGTCCTGGGAAATGCCCCTGGAAGAAAGGCTCATTTATAGTTACACATTTGATTCCTTCTGCCCATACACCTGGTTCAAAGTCAGTGATCTTATCCACTAACTGCATTGGATATCTGTGAGGAAGGATCTTCTGAATCTCATTTGCATCAAGTTCCATCTTACTGTCCCTCCCACTTCTTATATAATGTACAAGCGTTATGTCCGCCAAATCCAAGTGAGTTAGAAGCTGCATACTTAATGTCTACATTTCTTCCTTCATTTGGAACGATATCAAGATCACACTCAGGATCAGGATTTTTATAGTTAATTGTTGCAGGAACAAATGAATCCTGGAGTGCTTTTGTTGTGATGATAGCTTCAACTGCACCAGAAGCACCAAGAAGATGTCCTGTCATTGACTTTGTTGAACTTACCATCATTTCTTTTGCATGATCACCAAATGCGATCTTAATTGCAGCTGTTTCACCAGCATCATTAAGATGAGTTGATGTTCCATGAGCATTGATATAATCAACCTTATCAGGTGTGATACCAGCATCCTTAACTGCCTGAGTCATGCAGTTTGCAGCTCCCATACCTGTTGGATCCGGAGCTGTGATATGATGTGCATCACATGTAGCACCATAACCTACGATCTCGCCGTAGATCTTAGCACCACGTGCCTTGGCATGCTCTAACTCTTCAAGGATAAGGATACCTGCTCCTTCACCCATAACAAAACCAGCTCTATCAGCATCAAATGGGATTGAAGCTCTCTCTTTATCATTTGATAAGTTAAGAGCCTTCATAACTGTAAATCCGCCGATACCCATATCACAGATACAAGCCTCAGCACCACCAGCCATCATCACATCTGAATAACCGTCTCTGATGTTACGGAATGACTCACCGATAGCATTGTTACCACTGGCACAAGCTGTTACTATACTTTCGCATACTCCCTTAAAACCTGTCTCAATAGCGATCTGTCCAGCTGCCATATTTGAGATTGACATTGGGATAAAGAAAGGAGAAATCTTCTCAAATCCCTTCTCTAAACCTCTTGAGTGCTCAGACTCGATTGTCTGAAGTCCACCGATACCACTTGAAATGATAGTTCCACAACGATAAGGATCTTCCTTAGTCATATCAAGACCTGAATCTTTAAATGCCTGTCTTGCTGCGATCGTTGCGAACTGTGTATATCTATCCATCTTACGAGCTTCCTTCTTATCAAGGAATTTCTCTGGCTCATAATCCTTAACTTCACCGGCAATCTTTAATTTGAAATTTGTTGTATCAACTGACTTTATCTCATCAATACCACAAACGCCTGCTTTAATGTTCTTCCATGTTTCTTCTACATCATATCCAAGAGGATTGATAGTACCCATTCCTGTAATAACTACTCTTCTTTTCATGGTTATCCCTTTCTTAATTCATACCACCTGATACTTCAAGCACCTGACCTGTAACATAAGACGCTTCATCTGATGCAAGAAATGCTACTGCGTTTGCAATGTCTTCCGGAGTTCCAAGACGTCCAAGAGCGATAGTGCTCTTTAACTTTTCCTTTACATCCTCAGGAAGTACTGCTGTCATATCTGTATCGATAAAACCAGGAGCAACTGCATTACATGTAACACCGCGGCTTCCAAGTTCCTTTGCGTATGACTTTGTCATTCCTATAACACCAGCCTTAGATGCTGAATAGTTAACCTGACCCGCATTTCCATAAATACCAACTACTGAGCTGATATTTACGATACGTCCGTAACGCTGCTTCATCATTAGTTTTGTTACAGCCTTCATCATGTAAAATGTACCGCGGAGGTTTGTATCAATAACAGCATCAAACTCCTCGTCCTTCATACGGAGCATGATATTATCTCTTGTAATTCCCGCATTGTTAACAAGGATATCAACTCTGCCATTTATCTTCACAGCTTCATCAATAAGCTGAGCCCCTGAAGCAGGATCAGCAATATCTGCCTTTACAGCTACTGCTTCAACGCCAAATTCTTTACATTTTGCTACTGTTTCATCAGCAGCTGTTGAACTATTTGCATAGCAGGTAACAACATTTGCCCCAAGGCTTGCAAGCTTTATACAGATTGCTCTGCCAATTCCACGGCTTCCACCAGTTACTACTGCTGTCTTTCCCTTTAAATCCATTATTTTCTCCTATCACTATATTTAATGCTTTAAATAAGTCAAAGCCTTCTTTATCACATCTGATCTTGCTGCTAAGAATTATTTTAATTTCATAGCAAGCTCTGCGATATCTTCTGCCTTTTCAAAATTATAGCAAGGCACATCTGTTGTCTTCTGAACGAACTTTGAAAGAGTCTTTCCTGGTCCGATCTCTACAAATGCCTCTACTCCTGCCTCTACCATATAATTAATAGTATCTTCAAAGAGAACGCTGCTCTGAACTTGTCTTTCTAATAAAGCAGGGATATCTTCCTCTTTGTTTTTCTCTCTTCCGATAGCATTAAAGATAACTGGAAGAGTCATCTCGCCAAATTTTTCTGATGCAAATCTTTCGCGAAGCTTATCTCCAGCCGGCTTCATAAGTGAAGTATGGAAAGGTCCGCTTACCTTAACCGGAAGTACGCGCTTTGCACCAAGTTCCTTCATTACTTCTGCAGCTCTATCAACTGCCTTTGCATCCCCGGATACTGTAATCTGTCCAGGGCAGTTAAAGTTAGCTGGCTCTGCAATATTAAACTCTTCACCAGCAAGTTCTTCTTTAACCTTAGCACAGCCCTCTCTAACCTTATCTGCTGCAAGTCCAAGAACTGCGATCATCTTGCAGTCTCTTCCTGAAACAGCATTCTGCATTGACTCACCTCTGAATCTTACAAGGCTGATAACCTGGTCATCTCCGAAAACACCTGCTGCATTAAGAGCTGAATATTCTCCAAGAGAAAGACCTGCTGCCATATCCGGCTTAATGCCATTTTCAGCCAGAACCTTTGTAGCTCCAACTGCAAATGCTACCATACATGGCTGTGTATACTGAGTTTCATTTAACTTCTCATCCGGTCCGTCAAAACAGATTGACTTAACGTCGAAGCCTACATTTTCTGAAGCCTGATCCATAACAGCCTTAAATGTAGGATATGTATCATAAAGGTCTTTACCCATACCTACGTACTGGGCACCCTGACCTGCATATAAAAATCCAATCTTCATCTTTTTATTTCCTTTTTTCTGCCACAGATCTTAAAGATATCTATGATAATGTCCCTAAAATCTCAGCTTATTTTTCTATCTAGAATTTAATGTCTGCCGCCTGTCTAAGTCTTTCCTTAGCGCCTTCGCAAAGTTCTTCAAGGATTGCAGCTAATGGCTTTACTTCTTTTAACTGACCACAAACCTGACCTGCCATAACTGAACCATGCTGTACATCTCCATCAAATACGGCACGGCGAAGGCCACCAAGAGTGATCTGCTCTAACTCATCACGGGAAGCAGCCTCAGCTTCAAGTTTAAGATACTCACGAGCCATAACATTCTTTAAGATACGTACAGGTGCATTAAGAGAACGTCCTGTAACTGTTGTAGAATTATCTCTTGCCTTGATAAGAGCTTCCTTATAATTCTCATGGATTGGACATTCTTCACTGACAAGAAGGCATGTTCCTACCTGAACACCTGCTGCACCAAGCATAAGAGCTGCTGCCATCTGTCTTCCGTCTGCGATACCACCTGCAGCGATAACCGGGATATTTACCGAATCAATTACCTGTGGTACAAGGGCCATAGTTGTCATATCTCCAACATGTCCGCCTGATTCTCCACCTTCTGCAATAACTGCATCAGCGCCCTGCTGCTCAACTTTTCTTGCAAGAGCACAGCTGGCAACTACAGGGATAACGATAGCTCCTGCAGCCTTCCACTTATCAACTAACTTACCAGGTGTACCTGCACCGGTTGTTATAACCTTAATTCCTTCTCTTACAAGAAGATCGGCGATATTTTCCTTATCCGGATTCATAAGCATAAGGTTTACACCAAATGGCTTATCTGTTATCTTTTTAGCATCATGAATCTCTTCTTCAACTCTTGCAGCATCCCAGCCGCCTGAACCTATAAGTCCAAGTCCGCCTGCGTTTGATACAGCAGCTGCAAATTTACCTGTTGCAATATTGGCCATACCACCCTGAATTACAGGATATTTAATGCCAAGCATTTCATTTAACATCATCATCTTAATTTACCTTCCCTTACAAGTGAGTCAATGTCTCTAAACTTCTCATAACGCTGCTTTGCGATCTCATTTCCTGAAAGATGCTTTACTCTATTAAATTCTTTAATTATAGCAAGCTCAATTTCTTTATATACTCTGTCAGGATTATGATGTGCTCCTCCAAGAGGTTCTTCGATTATCTCATCGATAACACCAAATCTGTAAAGATCCGCAGCTGTAAGCTTCATAAGATCACATGCTTCAGGTGCCTTAGAAGCATCCTTCCAGAGAATAGATGCAAATCCTTCAGGTGAAAGGACTGAATAAACTGCATTTTCAAGCATAAGTACTTTATTTGCTACACCGATAGCAAGAGCACCACCACTAGATCCTTCACCTGTTACTATTGCAATAACGGGAACCTTAAGAGCACTCATTTCAGCCAGGTTTGCAGCAATGGCATTACTCTGTCCATGCTCCTCTGCTTCAAGTCCAGGATATGCACCTGGTGTATCAATAAATGTAATGATAGGTCTGTTAAACTTCTCCGCCTGCTTCATCATACGAAGAGCTTTTCTATATCCTTCAGGTTCAGGCATACCGAAGTTATACTTCATGCTTTCCTGAATATTTCTACCTTTTCTATGGCCAAGGACAGTTACAGGTATTCCGTGGAATTTTGCTATTCCACCGAAAATAGACTGATCTTCCTTGCCAAGAAGATCTCCTCTCTGAATAAAGAGATCTGTAAATAAGGCATTGATATAATCGTCTACCTTTGGTCTTCTTCTATGTCTTGCAAGATAAACCTTATCATGAGCTGTAAGATTTACACATTTTTCAGCAAGCTCTGTATATTCTTTCTCAAGAACTTCTTTTTTTCCTTCTGGCATTGAAGATGCAGCATCACTTCTTAATTCATCTTCGATGGCCATCATTCTTTCATCTAAATCTCTGATCATAATGTTGGCCTCCTCTTTCTAATATGAAGACTTAAGATATGGCTAAGCTCATCTCTCATGTCATTTCTATTAACAATTCCATCTATGAATCCATGATCCTGTAAATACTCAGCTCTCTGGAATCCTTCCGGAAGTTTCTGTCCAATTGTCTGCTCAATAACACGTGGTCCGGCAAACCCGATAAGTGCTCCTGGCTCTGCAAGAGTTATATCTGCAAGAGTTGCAAAGCTGGCGCTTACACCACCTGTTGTTGGATGTGTTTCAACTGCAATATAAAGTCCACCATTTTCTGAGAACTTCTTAGCTGCAGCTGATGTCTTTGCCATCTGCATAAGTGAGAGGATACCTTCCTGCATTCTCGCACCACCACTGGCTGTAAATATTATTATAGGAAGATTAAGCTTATCAGCTACTTCAAATGCATTAGTGATCTTTTCACCAACAGCAATACCCATACTCCCCATAAGGAATTCTGAACCCATAACTGCAATTACTGCCTTATGACCTTCAATCTCACCAACTCCGGCAAGAACGCCTTCGTCAAGTCCTGTCTTTTCCTTAAGAGCCTTGATCTTATCCTCATAATCCGGATAACCTAATGGGTCAATAAAAGAAACATCACAACGAAGTCTACGAAATGTACCTGGGTCAACTAAACCTCTGATACGTCTTCTCGCTGAAATCCTGTGATGCTTTCCACATTTAGGACAAACATAAAGATTTCTCTTCATCTCGCTTACTGGAAATTGTTCATTACATCCAGTACATGTAAAGAGTTCTTCTTCCTGATCCTTCTTATCTTCAGTTTTCTTTTTTTCTTTCTCGGGCTCTTCGCTGACTTTAGCAAGGATATCTGCAGGAATCTCCTGTTCCTCAGCATCAAAATCAGGCGCAAGTTTTATATCTTGAATGGAACCTTTTTTATTCTTTTTAAATATTCCAAAAATTGCCATTTTTTTACTCCTGTACCCTAACCATCTTTTCTTACTTAACATCCCTGTTAATACTTCATTAAATCATTAACCTGTCTATCCTGATCATTTATAAATCAGAACAGACAGGTCATAGATTTCTTTTGCAAAAGATTATATAAAGTAACTCTTATTTGTGTGACTCTACGTAGTTAACAAGATCCTGAACTGTCTTGATGTTTGGAAGATCATCATCTTCAATTGTTACACCAAGAGCGTCTTCAACTGCCATGCCAAGTTCAACGGCATCAAGTGAATCAGCACCAAGATCATCTGTAAGTGAAGCTTCAAGTGTTACCTTGTCTTCATCACAGCTAAGTGTGTCTACGATTACTTTCTTAATCTCTTCGAACATGTTTTTGTCTCCTTCTAAATGAAAAATTTAGTTAAAAAACTTTATCTAAAAAATTTTAACTATTTTTATTATAAGTACTTGGAATCATTTGTCAACAAAAAATACCTTGACACTTTTTCTATATCTTCCTATTATTATTTTGAGTAAAAATTTTTTTAGATTCGATGTAGTTTTAAAAACTACATGTCACATTTTGACAAACCATTATTCTCTATCGAAAGGAGAAACAGAATGGAAACAGTTAACAACCCTGAACTTCGCAGGGAACCTGGTATAGCAGGCAATTTTATATCCACTGAAGTAGATAATACCGGATTACTTAAAGATATCGTTTTTCATGATTCTGATAAATTTAATTTTGCTTTTGACGTAGTGGATGCAATTGCAGAAAGAAATCCCAAAAAACTTGCAATGCTTCATATTTCAAAACATCAGCGTGAAAGATATATCACCTTTGAAGATATGAAGACCTATTCAAATAAAACTGCCAATTATCTTGAATTCCTTGGTGTTAAAAAAGGCGACAAGGTAATGCTTGTATTAAAGCGTAATTACCAGTTCTGGTTCACAATCATTGCCCTTCATAAGATTGGCGCTATCGCTGTTCCAGCGTCTTTCCTTCTTACAAAGAAAGATTTTGAATACAGATTTAAAGCAGCTCATATCGACTGTATAATCGCATCAGCAGACGGCAACATTTCTGATGAGATAAATAAAGCTGCAAAGGGTTACGATGGTCTTAAGGCTAAAGTTCTTGTAGGAGCATCCCGTGAAGGATGGCATTCATATAATAAGGATGTGCGTTTCTTCTCAGATGTTTATAAGCGTACAGAATCCTCTCCTTCAGGCGATGATCCTATGCTTATGTTCTTTACATCAGGAACAACTTCTTATCCTAAGATGGCTCTTCACAGTTATAAATATCCATTAGGTCATTATATCACTGCCAAATACTGGCATCAGGTTGAACAGGATGGACTTCATCTTGCCATAAGTGATACCGGCTGGGGTAAAGCTGTCTGGGGTAAACTCTATGGCCAATGGATGAGTAATGCTACTGTTTTTACATATGATTATGATGAATTCTATGCAAAAGAAATTCTTGCATTATTAGAAAAATATAAGATAACAACTTTCTGTGCACCACCAACTGTTTACCGTGTATTGGTTCATGCAAATCTTAAGGAATATGATCTTTCTTCCCTAAAAAATGTTACCACTGCCGGCGAAGCACTTAATCCTGAGATTTATAAGAAATTCTATGATGCTACAGGGCTTAAGATAATGGAAGGTTTTGGCCAGACAGAAACAACTCTTACTGTTGGAAATCTTAAGGGTATGGATCCTCGACCAGGTTCAATGGGTAAACCAAGCCCTATGTATAAGATAGAAATCCTTAATCCTGATGGTGACATTTGCGCTCCGGAAGAAACAGGAGAAGTATGCATTAACATTCAAAATGGTGTTCCATGTGGACTTTTCCTTGGTTATTACCATGATGAAGAGAAAACTAAATCTGTCATTCATGATGGATATTATCACACAGGTGATACTGCATATATGGACAAAGACGGATATTTATGGTATGTTGGACGAGTTGACGATATCATCAAGTCAGCAGGATACAGGGTTGGACCTTTCGAAATTGAAAATGAGATCATGAAACTTCCTTATGTTCTTGAGTGTGCCGTTACTTCGGTTCCTGACAAGATCAGAGGACAGGCCATCAAAGCTTCTATCGTTCTTTGCGATGGAAAAACAGGAACTGATGATCTTAAGAAAGAAGTCATGCTTTATCTAAGAAATAATCTGGCTTCCTATAAGAGACCTAAACTTATAGAATTCGTAAAGGATCTTCCTAAGACAAATTCAGGAAAGATAAGACGTGCCGAAATTAAAAAGCGCGACTTAGAAATGGAAAAGAGCAATGAGTAATAAAGCAGTTATCACAGGTATGGGAGCTGTCACACCACTTGGTACTGGTGTAGACAAATATTGGAACAATTTGATCAGTGGAAAATCTGGTATCGCAACTATTGAAAAGTTCGATGTTACTGATCTTCCAGTAAAATTTGCTGGCGAAGTTAAAGACTTTAATCCAGAAGATTTTATGACAAAGAAACAAGCTAAGGAAATGGATCCATTTATGCAGTACGCTTTTGCTGCTGCTGATCAGGCTTTAACTGAATCCGGTATCGTCCTTGACGAAAATGGCAACTACCCTATTGCTAAAGAAAGAATCGGAATCGTCGTTGGTACAGTTTTTGCCGGTATCGCAGACGTTGCAGAGACTCAGGCCAGTCTTACATCTGGTGCTCATACAAAAACCAATCCAAGATTTATAACAAAGATAATCGGCAACATAGCCGCAGCCCAGGTAGCTATCGCTAAAGGCTTCCAGGGACCTTCATTTACAGTATCAACAGCCTGCTCATCAGGACTTGATGCTATAACAACAGGTATGATGCTTCTTAATCAGGATATGGCAGATGCAGTTGTTTGTATCGGTACAGAAGCTGCCAACTCTCCTATCACAATCCTTGGTCTTTCAGGACTTCACGCACTTTCAACAAGAAATGATTCTCCAGAAACTGCCAGCCGTCCATTTGATCTGGACAGAGATGGTTTTGTAATGGGTGAAGGTGCAGGTGCCATTGTACTTGAAAAAGAAGAATCAGCATTAAGAAGAAATGCTTCTATCCACTGCGAACTTGCAGGTTATGCAAATTCAACTGACGGCTATCATGTTACAAGCCCTCATCCAGATGGAATCGCAGCAATATTCTGCATGAATAAAGCTCTTGAAGTTGCAGGTCTTGATGTAACAGCAGTTGACTATATCAATGCTCACGGCACATCTACAAAGAAGGGCGATACTATTGAAGTATCAGCAATAAAGACTCTCTTTAAAGATCATGCTTTAAAGCTTGCGGTATCATCAACCAAGTCTTCTACTGGTCATCTTATGGGTGCCGGCGGGCTTATTGAAACCATCGCCTGCGTTAAAGCAGTTGAGGAAAATATTCTTCCTCCAACAATCAATCAGTTTACTCCTGATCCTGATTGTGACCTTGACTTCGTTCCAAATAAGGCAAGAGAGGCTACCGTAAATGTAGCCATGTGTAATGCCTTTGGATTTGGAGGCCAGAATGCAAGTGTGGTTGTGAAGAAATACAAGTAAATTAAACAATCAACTATAAAAAAGCTCCAATAGTATTAAGATGTGAAAGAATCGTGCCAAAGGGCTTACTTTGCCGCTGGCGCGATTACTTGAGCATCTATACTATTGGAGCTTTTTTTATTTTTATTCAGCCTTCTTTGAAAGTTCAACTATTCCGCTTGTAAAATCTGTAAAATCAGGAATGAATTTCATCTGAAGCACTGAATAATTATCTGAATTATAATATAACAAACCTTCTGCGACCTCAGTATAATCAGTTCCTCCGTCAGCACTTTTCTTTAAAGTTATATGAGGTCCATCCTCTTCCAAAGTGCTTTCCCAAAGTCCTTCACAGATCCACTGATCCATATCATCTTTTAATTCCCATGATCTATCGCCATATATATAAAGGCTTGCTCCATTTAAGAATAACCACTGGCCATGCATCTCTTCTTCATAAGCTCCTGCACCAAAGCCACGTGGTTCTCCTATTTTTTTCCAGACTAAGGTCTTGCATCTATTTTCATATCCAGACATTATCTTATCATAATCCTCTCCAGAAACATCTAACTTCTCTGAACCTTCTACGATAACATCTCCTGTAGTATTATGATAATATGCTTCATTTCCATTATCTACAAAACTGAAATAGAAATCATCCCAGACAGCTCCGGTTTCATAGCCATCTATATGACATTCTCCAAGACAGAGAACACTAACTCCTTCAGAACCAAGATAATAAAACTGTCCATCTCCCAGCCATCTGTAGCCGGCTCTTACCCAGCCATCCAAAAGGAGTTTCGTCTTTGTTCCATTTGCAGTATAACAATTTATTATATAACTATGGATTTTTTCTCCTCCGTTACTTTCGTTATATCCGATCAAAAGTTCCGGAACATCATCCCCATTTACATCCTCTATGATATATCCCAAACTGTCATTCATACCATATGTAACTTTTTCCATTATTCCAGGTGTGATATATTTATAATCCCTATTAGAATCATATCCAAAATCAACTACTTCCTGGATTTCATCGATTATCTCCTGATAAACTGCATTGTAATCTACTTCTGTCATTTCACCTTTATCTTCAGTGGTTTTTTCAGTAGTTTTTTCTTCTGTTGTTTTATTTTCTGCAGTTGTTTTTTCTTCAGTTGCAGCGGGTTTTTCCGTTGCAGGTTCTTTAGTATTCTGACAGCCTGAAAATGCAGCTGCTCCCATTAATACTCCTGCTAAAAAAAATACTCTCCCCTTTTTATATAAGTTTCTTCTTATCATTTTATTCCCCATAAAACCCTCATTTTATAAATTTATAGTTAATTCTACCGGACAATGATCTGAACCGAAAACTTCAGTATGGATCTTTGCATCTTCTATTTTTTCTTTTATATCTTCTGATACAAGGAAGTAGTCAATGCGCCATCCGGCATTCTTTTCTCTTGCTTTAAATCTATATGACCACCAGGAATATATCCCTTCCTGATCCGGATATTTGAATCTGAATGAATCAATAAATCCGGCCGAAAGAAGATCTGTCATCTTATTTCTTTCCTCATCTGTAAAACCGGCATTGTGTCTGTTACTTGAAGGATTCTTTAGATCGATCTCCTTATGGGCAACATTCATATCTCCGCAGATTATCACAGGCTTTTTCTTCTTCAGGTCACATACATAAGAAAGGAAATCGTCTTCCCACTTCATTCTGTAATCCAGTCTCTTTAATTCATTTTGAGAATTAGGTACATAGACTGTGATAAAGTAGTAATCACCCATATCAAGAGTAATGAGTCTTCCTTCATGGTCGTGTTCATCTATTCCCATACCATATGTGACTTCAACCGGTTCCTTCTTTGTAAAGACTGCAGTTCCTGAATATCCTTTCTTATCAGCATAATTCCAATACTGATAGTAGTCCGGAATATCAAGATCAAGCTGACCTTCCTGCATTTTACTTTCCTGTATTGCAAATATATCAGCATCAAGTTCTTTGAAACTGTCAAGGAATCCCTTAGTCACGCAAGCTCTGATCCCATTTACATTCCATGATATGAATTTCAAAACGATTTCCTCCAAAATTTTTTATTTATTCTGTTTTCTTTTCTTCTTTTTTATCCTCAGGCATAGAAAGATCTAACTCGTCAGCAATTGACTTAAGCTGTCTTGCTGATGCCATAAGTGCTGTGATCTCATCTTCATCAAGAGAGATAGGAATCTTTTCTTCTACACCATTTGCACCGACAATGGCAGGCATTGAAAGGCAGATATCACTAAGGCCATATTCTCCATTCATCAGACTGGATACTGAAAGAATTGATTTTTCATCTCTTACGATTACTTCGCAGATTCTTCTAACTGCCATAGCTACACCATAATATGTAGCTTTCTTTCTCTCTATTATCTCATATGCTGAATTCTTAACCATTTCCTGAATATGTCTTTCTGACTGCTCATGGTTAAAATGCCCCCTCATTTCACAGAATTTTGAAAGAGGTACACCACTTACCATAGCTGAACTCCAGGCAGCAAGTTCACTGTCCCCATGCTCGCCAATGATAAATGCATGAACTGTACGGCTGTCTACATCAAGATGATCACCTAACTTAGATTTAAGTCTTGCTGTATCAAGAACAGTACCAGATCCGATAACTCTGTTTGTAGGGAAACCTGAAAGTTTCTGAGCTACATATGTAAGGATATCAACAGGATTAGATACAATAAGAAGAACACCTGAACATTTTCTCTTAGAAATTTCAGGAATAATTGACTTAAAGATACCTACATTCTTCTGAACTAACTGAAGTCTTGTCTCTCCAGGTTTCTGTGCTGCTCCTGCAGTTACGATTATAACTGCTGCATCAATGATATCATCATAAGAACCAGCATAAATCTTCATTGGTTTTACGAATGGAACACCATGACTTATATCCATGGCTTCACCTTCTGCTCTGTCATGATCCACGTCAATAAGAACAAGTTCATTGAAAAGACCGCTTTCCATAAGAGCAAAAGCTGTAGATGATCCAACAAATCCACATCCGATTATCGCTACTTTTCTGATGTTAACATCTGTCTTTGGTTCTGAAACATGAATTTTTTCCATTTGAAACCTCCTGTTATAAAAACCATAATTACCTTACCTGTTTCTTTTTAGCTGGAATCTTTGCAGTTCCGCTTATCATTCCCATAAGCATAAATGCATATCCAAGTGCCACCATACCTGATGCAAAATCAGCAACCTGGATAATGGTAATATAAGCTAAGATCTTTTTAATCCCATAAAAAACAAGTGGATTGAGTATTAAATATATCTTACTTATCCTGAGTCTTTCACAAAGGATAAAATATATAAAACCTATTGATACAGTAATGATAGATATCGCATAAAAGAAGAAAAACGGTATCGATACATAGTAGAATATTCCTTCTACTGCGTCCATCATATCTGCTTCCATAAGAGATGATTCATATAATTCCTTATAAAGTAAAGGGATTATATTATTAATTGCAATGATAAAAAATGCTGATACACTGGTACAAAGGGTTCCAAGACTTGTTATAAGAGCAGCTTTTGAATCCAGTGGAACTCTTCTTCTCCTGATAAGCTTTATAACATGTGACATATATTTCATTCCAAGCCCAAGAAGTATAACTCCAATTGCTGCTATGATGATAGCGGTTTCAAATCTCCAGGCCGGAATTTTGGCCCAGTTGGTCATTATAAGACCATTCTTTGTATTACCTTTACCCAATGCCCCTGTGAGCCAGCCACTTATTGCAAGAAGACTTGCACCAAATACTCCCAGCCCAAGATATTTTAAAACACTTTCTTTATTCTTCATAAAAGTCTGTCCTTTATTTTCGCTTTAATCCCACTTATAAATTTACCATAAAATTGTATTTTTCTCAAGAAAAGCACCAAAAACAATCAAAAAATACCCCTCAAAAAATAGAGGGGTACTATGATCATATTATTTCTTTGTATTTAACTGAACAATGTGATTTGATAAGCTCTTAAGGGAATCTCCTTCTTGAACAGTATAAGTGATGACTACTAAAAGTCCTTCAACTTCTGTTACGAACTGAGCTCTCTCACCAATACTTGACTGATCAGCCGGAATATCTAACATTGCATAAGTCTTGCCAAGATATGGTCCCTCAGATACTGTAAGTCCAGTATATTTAGAGGCTGTCATATTAAGATATTCAACCGGTGTAAGATCCGACATATAATATGCCTTTGGATTTACATATGAAATGATTATATTAGAACCTGTTTCCTTACTATAAGCAACTGCACAATAAGTAAGTTTTGTTGCATATGGTGAAGAAACACCGTACCAATAATTATTGATTTCATCTTCTGTCGCATCTGTTAATGATGCAACTGTTGCGGCGTCATAAAATCTCCATGTATTATTATCAACCTGAAGAGCAAAACCTGCAAACTCATTATAATATACGCTATCAGTAAAATAACCTGTTAAACTCTGTGACTTCTTATCATCCTTTGTAGCATCAAGTGGTGATGCAGGACTATAAATTGAATAATCTCCCGGAACGCTGTAATTACTTCTTGCGTCACTTCCAGTTGCTGTATTTTCAGTAGTAGGATTATTAAGATTAGGTGATACATATTTCTTATCATCCTTCTTACCGCAAGCTGTAAAAACTGACAGGAGCATTACACCACAAAGAATTGCAGCGATAGATCGTCTCATCTTTAACATAATGTACCTCCTGAAACTTCGGATTAGTTCTTAGAATCCTCTTCTGTTACTTCAGCTGTACCAGCCTTCTCAACCTGAGCTACTGCCTTCTTATGCATTGGGATACGGCAGTTCTTGTTGTTACCAAATTCAACGATAATTGTTGTATCATCAACAACATCAAGGATAGTTCCATAGAAACCACTTGTTGTCATAATATTATCACCTGGCTCTAATGATCTGAATAATTCATCCTGCTGTGCTGCCTGTTTCTTCTGTGAACGCTTTGAAATAAAAGAAAAGACAAAAATCATTATAACAATATAACCAACTAAGAGTATTATTGAGCCTGCACCAGAAGCAGCCTGTGTTCCATTTGTAAGTAAAATCATAAATGTCTCCTTAATCTAATTCTTTTCCGGTAACCTTAGCGAGCTTATCTTTCTTATATTCAGCATATCTATGCTCTTCGATAGCCTCGCGGATTTCCTCCATCATCTTATTATAAAAAGCTAAATTATGCAAGACGCAAAATCTAAGACCCAGCATTTCCTTAGCTTTAAGAAGATGTCTTACATAAGCCCTTGTATATCTCTTACAAACAGGGCAATCGCAAGTATCATCTATAGGTCTGTCATCAAATTCATATTTTGCATTGAGAAGGTTCATCTTGCCATGATTAGTATATACATGACCATGTCTTCCATTTCTTGTAGGATATACGCAATCAAAGAAATCAATTCCTCTGTCAACAGCCTCTAAAATATTAGCCGGTGTACCAACACCCATTAAATATAAAGGCTTGTCCTGTGGAAGATAAGGAGCTGTAACATCTATTACATGATACATTTCCTCATGAGATTCACCAACTGCAAGACCGCCTAAAGCATAACCCGGAAGGTCAAGCTCTCTTATCCTCTTGGCATTTTCAATTCTAATGTCATCAAATACACCACCCTGATTGATACCAAAAAGCATCTGCTCAGGATTTACTGTTCCATCCTTTCTTTTTAATTCGTCCATCTTATTCTTGCAGCGAAGAAGCCATCTATAGGTTCTGTCAACTGAAGGTTGGATATAATTTCTATCCGCTTTAGCCGGTGGACATTCATCAAAAGCCATGGCGATAGTTGAACCGAGATTTGATTGTATCGTCATACTTTCTTCCGGTCCCATAAAGATACGGCGTCCATCAATATGAGAATTAAATGTTACGCCGTCTTCCTTAATGTTGCGGAGTTTTGCCAGTGAGAACACCTGAAATCCACCTGAATCAGTAAGAATAGGCCGTCTCCATGTTGTAAACTCATGGAGACCGCCTAATTTCTTAATTGTCTCATCTCCTGTTCTTACATGAAGATGATACGTATTACACAAAAGAACCTGTGTCTTTATATCTTCAAGATCATCTGCCGCCACAGCGCCCTTTATCGCAGCTACTGTACCTACATTCATAAATACAGGAGTCTGGATTATGCCGTGTGGCGTTACAAATTTTCCTCTTTTTGCTCTACCATCTGTGGTAATGAGTTTGTACATTTCAATTTACTTGGAAGTATCTTTCTGGAGGGTTACTTTAATTGTCTGCTTCTTATAGCTTCCCATAGAGTCAACTCTATATAGTGTAACTTCAACGCTATCTCCAGCTTCCTTTTCCTTTAATAATTTTTGAAGTTCCTTATTAGTATAAACTTCGGTACCATCAAATTCAACAATTATATCACCTTTATGAAGCTGTGCCTTATCAGCAGGAGAATCATCTTCAACTGCTTTTATCATTACACCTTCTGGCATTCCATAAATTTCAGAATACTGTCTGCTGATATTTACTGTCTGGATACCAAGATATACATCTCCAAATGTTCCATCAATTATTTCATTTATAAGTTCCATAGCAGTATTGATAGGAATTGAGAATCCCATACCTTCTACCTTGCTATCTACATATTTAACTGAATTGATGCCTATTACTTCGCCCTTTGCATTGATAAGGGCACCACCTGAGTTACCAGGATTAATAGCTGCATCAGTCTGGATATATGTCATATCATTATCATTTCCGCTGATAGTTCTGTTAAGAGCACTGATATAACCAACTGTAACTGACTGACCGTAACCTAAAGCATTACCAATAGCGATAGCCGGCTCACCAACATTTAATTTATCTGAATCACCTATTGCTGCTATTGTTATAGTGTTCATTGTAGAATCAGGAATCTCTGAAAGAGGAATCTCAATAACAGCGATATCCTGCTTTTCGTCTCCGCCAAGTACCTTTGCGTCAACTATCTCACCATCTGAGAAACCGACCTTAATAGTTTCTGCTCCCTTGATAACATGATAGTTTGTTGCTATATAAAGTTTTTTATCATCCTTCTTTATTATGATTCCCGAACCTGCTCCTTCAGCTTCCTCCTCATATGTCTCATAGAAGAAGTCATACTGGGATTTCATTGTAATTGTTATAGAAACAATTGAAGTTTCTGAATTCTTAACGATCTCAGCTACATCATAATTTACTGTTGTTGTTCCAGATGGATCAATGGAGTTCCCCTGCTGGATCGTTCCATTACCCTTGGACTGTTCAACAACTGATGTCTTTGTATCTCTCTTACTATTCCAGATGCGGCTTGAAGCATAATTAGCTCCGATAAATACACCGGCTGCTACTACTCCAAATATAGCTCCGCCCACAAGACTTCTTAAGAGATGACTGCCAGAACCATTTCCTTCCTTCTTCTCTTTTTTCTCCTTTTTTTCTACCTTTTTCTTTGAAGGCTCAGCAGGATTTCTTGGATCATTGATCATATTATAAGGCTTCTGATCATTAGAAGTTGCTCCATAAGAATTTGATCCATAAGGATTCTGACCATAATTTTGTTTGTTGGAATTTGATGCTGAATCGAGATTAGAATCTGATGAGAAATTATCTCCATTTGGATTCATAAATGAACTATTCTTTGGACTGCTGTATCCAAAATTCTGGCTTTCACCACTTACCCCTCCAGCATTTACTGATGCATTGTTACTAAAGTTTTGTTCTGAAACACTGTTATTGTTGCCGTATTCAAATCTGTTATCCATGATGATCGCTCCTTTCTTAGAATACATCGAATAAATTTAGCAATCAATTGTGACTTAATTGTGTTATACTTGTTTTGATTTGTTGAACATTCGATATATTAGAGGGATTGTAATTTTACATTAACCCCATATTTGATATAATAACACAAATTAAAAAAAACAGATATTATTTTAGGGAGATTTACATGTTCAGAGTTTGGGCCAAAATAATTAAAGAAAATCATTTACTGCGGGATACCGTTATCATTATAGATGATAAAGCAATGACCAGAACCCATAAGGTTTATAAAGCACTTGAAGACTGCTGCCGTGAATTTGATCTGGCAGTTCCTCAGTGGCTTGATATCAATAAGAAAGATTTTATAAAGCATTCAAGAACACGCTTTACTAAGGATTCTTTTGTTGAAAATATCGATTTTGATTACCTGGATTTTCAGGTTATAGAGGAGGATCATTTCTATGCTTAAATGCACCGATCTTACTCTTTCATATAAGAGAAAAATAGTACTCAGCCACGTTAATCTCACTGCTGATAAAGGAAATATCATTGGTCTTCTTGGATTAAATGGTTCCGGTAAGTCTACTCTTCTTCATACTATTGCCGGTATAAAAAAGTCAGATTCTGGAGATATCATTTTTAATGATATGAAAAGTACTCACCCTGATTACAGGAAAAATTTTGGACTGGTAACTCAGGAGAATCCTCTTATTGAGGAATTATCTGCCTTTGATAATATCCGCCTTTGGACAAAGCTTTCCAAGGCTGAAATCATAGAAAAAATAAATCGTCTCCCATATTCAAGTCTTGGAGTTGCATCATTTATCGATACACCTATCAAGGCTATGTCCGGTGGTATGAAGAAACGTCTTTCAATATTATCAGTACTTATAAATGATCCCGAAGTTCTTCTTTTAGATGAACCATTTGCTGCTCTTGACCTTGTTGCAAAAAAAGATATTGCACTTTTCCTCTCAAACTTTGCTAAGTCCGGAGGAATGGTAGTAATCGCATCACATGAAGAAAAAATATTTGAGCTCTGCAGCACCATTTATCTATTAAAGAACGGCACTATGACAGATATCAGAAGTACTCTTAAGTCTTATGAATCATTGATAGATCTTTTAAGGAATTAATTATGTCACAGTTTTTAAGAACACTTATTTTAAATATAAAGAGAAGTATTAAGATCACACCAAAGATATGTCTATATACTCTGCTTTTTCTTCTTGTTACATCTACAGTTGTAATCTATGGCAGCAAACTTTTCTTTTCTGGCGCAGGTTACGACAACGTAAATGTGGCCTTATATCTTCCGGATGACTCAAGATATAACTCTCTTGGTCTTTCATTTGTGGAAAATATGGAAAGTTTTCAGGAGTCAGTAAATATAATAAATGTCTCCTCTGAAGAGGAAGGTAAAGAACTGCTTAAAAATAACGAAGCCTTAGTATTTATAGATATTCCTGAAGGTTTTGTAAACAGCGTCCTAACGGGAGAAAATCTTGATGTGAAGATCATCTTTAAGAATAATGACACTTTGGATGAGCATATTGTAAATGACCTTATAATCAGCCTTTCCAATGTTCTTGGAACAGCCCAGGCTTCTGTATATACTCTTGGAGATATCCAGAACCTATATGGAGTAGATCCTGAAATTGCTTCAGAACACTATGTGGAAGTAGATACTAATAATTTTAAATATGTTCTTTCAAGAGAAAATGCGTTTGAAGAAAGGATCTTTGAATCCTTATCCCGCTTTTCGCTTCAGCAGAATATGGCTGCCGCGTATCTTCTGCTCATATTATTCTTTAGCTGCTTTTCGCTGGGAAGTTTTTATAAATCAAAAAATACTTCCTATATGTTAAGGCAGAATGCCATGGGACTTAAGAAATGTCCAGTAGTTATCAGTGAGATACTTGCAACCACTATACCTATCTATATATCTTCTTTAATAATAATGGCTGCATTTTCTATTGGCGGTATAAGACCAAAAGCCATATCACTCCTTACTATGATTCCTGTTTCACTTTTAGTAAGCACTTTGATCGCCCTCAGCTTTACACTGATAAAAAACAGGACCTATGCCTGCCTTGCCTTATTTATAGGTGTGATACTTATAATGTATATTTCCGGAGGACTTATCCCTATGACTCTCCTCCCTGGATTTATGAAGAATATAGCGACATATAATCCATTTTATCATCTTATTCAGTTTGTACTTACTTCAATGTTCTAAAGGAGAATTATGCTTACATTAAACAGATTAAAAGTGATGTTAAAGCGCTCTATAAAACAGCCTTTAAATATCATTATGCTGCTTATCTTAATAGCAGTACTTATTATATATAAAAACCTTCCGGCAGAAGAAAAAAGTGAATACATTCCTGTAGTTGTCTATTCAGATGACAGGTCACAGGAAGCTGAAAAAATGGTAGATGATCTTCTTAGTCGTAATTCCATATTTGTTTTTTATAAAGCTTCCTCCTTGGATCAGATTTATGATGACATAGCTTCAAAGAAAGCTGAAATGGGATTTTACATTCCTGAGGGATTCATGGACAGCTGCTGTGATATGAAAACTATTAAACCTATCATTTTATACAGGACTGCAGTCCCAGAGCTTCAAAGTCTTGCAAAAGAGGAAGTTTTTAGCACTTTTTTTGATTACGGAGCTTTAAAGATTCTTAAATATAAAATGGATGGTTTCGAGGAATTTGATAATATCGATAAAGAAGAACTTAACGCTCTCACTGATAGATTTTTTAAAGAATATAAAGATTCTGATAGCATCTTTACTGTAGAGGATATGTCCGGCGGAAAATATAATACTCTTAATTCCATCCAGCCAACTGCTCTCCCTATCAGAAAGATTGCCGGTTTTATCATTCTTGCCGCAGGTTTACTTGGAGTTCTTTCCTATCTCTACGATAAGGAAAATGGACTTTATCTAAGACTAACTACAAAAGAAAATCTGATACTGAGAATGATTCATATCATATCAACTATTCTTCCTGTAACACTGGTGGCTTATATCACTCTTTTAGTCTCAGATCCTACAAAAGCATTAAGCACTTTGGGAACCGTTGTTTTATATTGTATTGCCACATGGGCTGTAGCCTTTTTATTCAGCTTTATATTTAGAAAAAGCGGAGTCTTTGAAAAAGTACTGCCACTGATACTTGTGGCTACACTTATATTCGGAAATGTGTTCTTTGATATGAGTAAATATAATGCATTGCTACAGGTGATATCAAAGTTCTTTTTGACAAGCTATCTGTAGTTTTACTCAACAACGGGAGCATTTAGAAATATGATGGGAAACATTAGTTTAGAAAAAAACAATATAGAGTTTCGTAGCGTGGATCAGGCATTGGATATTATCAAAAATGCAATGTCGAATGAAAAGGAAGTATGGATAAGCGGTAATAATGTATATCCGAGTATGGCTATATGCCTAAATGGGGAGTATGCAACAATTACATATTTTCAGTCCGAAGATGGTGCTATGTGGCTTTCTTACAATGAGAATAATCAAGAAGTGATAACATTTGTTGCCGGTGGTGAAGAGTGGATACCGGAACCGAATGCTGTTATTGAGATAAAAGATATGCTTTCTTGTGTTAAGGAGTTTCTTAATTCCTTCGAAAGACCATCCTGTATTTGTTGGCAGGATTTATAAAATAAAATAACAGATTATCTTTCAGGATAATCTACTAGCACAGGCTTTACAAAACGCATTATTTATGGCATAATCATGAAAACAAATAGGGGAATGATGTCTCCCTGGATGCAAATCCAAACCGCTGATACAGCTGATGACTTCTGCAATTACTAAATGCAGGAAAGTTGTCGGCGTTTTTGCATCTAAAGGAGGATAAAACTATGTTATTAAGCATCGGAATGATCATTCTTGCAGGACTGTTGTTGGGGTGGATAGTTTCTAAAATCCAACTACCGCGTATCATTGGAATGCTTTTGGCCGGCATGCTGTTGGGACCGTATGTTTTGAATGTTCTGGATAGTTCCATAATAGATATGTCGGGTGATCTCAGAAAGATTGCATTGATTATCATCATTGCGAAGGCGGGGCTTTCGTTGGATATTACGGATTTGAAAAGAATAGGCAGACCGGCAATAATGCTTTGCTTTGTACCGGCAACACTTGAACTCATTGCTTTTGTTCTTTTTGCACCTTTCATAATGGGAGTGACTTTGTTACAAGCGGCAATCCTCGGAGCAGTGATGGGGGCAGTTTCTCCGGCTGTCACCGTGCCCAGATTGACGAAGATGATAGATGAAGGTATAGGAGTAAAAAAGGGCATCCCACAAATGCTTATCGCAGGTGCAAGTGCAGATGATATATATGTTATCGTTTTGTTCACTACACTGGTAGGATTGGAGGCCGGTGGGAACATGAATGCCCTGAGCCTTCTTCGCATTCCGGAAGAGATTATACTCGGAGCTGTGACAGGCGGAATATTGGGAGTGATCCTTGCTGTATATTTTAAGAAAGTACATATAAGAGATTCACTTAAGGTAACGATCATTATGGCCTTTAGTATGATCTTATACTGGATTGAGGGTATAGCGCCGGTGTCAGGGCTTCTTGCAGTTATGACAATGGGGATAGTACTGAATGTGAGGTTGCAGGTTGTAGCTAAGAGGCTGTCCGCAAAATTCAGCAAGCTTTGGGTAGCAGCCGAAATCTTCTTGTTTGTGCTGGTAGGTGCAACGGTTAATATTGGATACGTTACAAAGGCAGGTGTTGGAATGGTCATCATGCTCTTTGTAGGGCTTTTGTTTCGGGAATTTGGAACACTTATATCCGTGCTTGGCGTTGGATTGAATAAAAAAGAAATTCTGTTTTGCTTGATATCACAGCTGCCTAAAGCGACTGTCCAGGCTGCAATCGGAGGAGTGCCGCTTGCCATGGGACTTTCCTGTGGAAATGTTGTACTAACAATGGCTGTAGTATCGATTGTGATTACAGCACCGCTTGGAGCAATAGGAATGGATGCTACTGTTGACAGATTTATCAGCCGTGATAAAGAAGCAGATACCGGAAGTACGGGAGGTACAAATTGATCACGATAACAGATAATAAAGGGTTGATGAAAATAAAAGGACAACACAGTGTATGTATCGAACCAAAACAGGGAATATGCAGGATGCATATCAGAATATTATCCGGGGAGTTAAGGATAAACCACTGTTGTTATAGCCCGGATGGCGGAACATGGCTGGAATCTCCGGGCGGAAAAAGACAAGCTCATCATGATGTTTCCTTTGGAAGAAAGGATAAGCTAATGATAGTTAATCCTCATTTTTTGAAGATTTGTGAGTTTGAATATGAGATAATGTAATGGCCGATTGTCGATTATACCGGAAGATAATCGCACAAAGGAGCTTCTGTCCCAAGTGAATATACCAACAAAACATCCAACTAAACCAAAAAACTCGTCACTGTTTATTAACTACCGTAAGGTTCATGTTAATATAACCAGTGACGAGTTTTTATTTAGTATTTAGTTTAACTAGTATAATGTTCGCAAAATAACTGAACTAATGACGTAGGCGTAGCGGGCTACGCTGAGGATTTTTGAGGCGTGCTATCGATGTAAGCAGGCAAGCATTCGGTCCAGTTATTTAAGTGACGTTATACTAGATAACCTTATATTCCTTTAACATCTTCAGATTATCTTCTTTTCTTTGCTGAAGGATTTTCATACCTTCGTTATACTGTTCTTCATCAGCTTGGAATTTTTTTCTATCTGCAATTACTTCAACTTCATATTCATTATAAAGATTATTTTTATATAATTCTTTATCATATTCATCCTCTATCAGTTCCACATCTTTTTTCATATCTAAAAAACATTTTTTAATTAATGCTGCATCAAATTCCTTTCTTGCGTAATAAAGGCCTTCTTCATCTGAAAAACTGTCGGATAAAAGGTCGGAAAACGTCACCGTAAATCCTCCATTATGTTTCATAAAGAATTCTAAAGCACTTTCCATATCAGTATACTTATCAAGCTGTTCAATGATTAATTTTGCATCTATCAAAGACTTTTCCAAAACCATTTGCATTGTCTCTTCAGTATACTCAGCATCATAAAAAATGCGATCTTTTAAAGAAATCACATAATAATGATCTTTTAATTTCATTAGATCAGTCATAGCTTCCATACAATACGAGTTACTTGCTGGTGTAACATTAAATCTTATTCTTTTTCTATATACCGATGCAATTCCACAACATAATTCAAAGTTTATATGTCCGGGATTGTTAGTTCTTGATGTTATGTATGTTATTATATGAACTATCTCCCCGTTCACAAGTCTTGCAAAATAAGGTTGCGGTCCTTTAACCTTTTTAAATCCATAAGGTTCAAGCTTTTCTTTATAGAATTTTACAAATTCGCTTTTAAAAGACTTTGCCATAAATATTCCTTTCTTCGTTTACTCAGCCAGTTCTAAACTTGGGATATTGTATCGCATCCTTCTGATACTATGTAAGTATCATCACCGGCATTTCCAAACAATGTTATCGAATCATTGTCAAAACCGGTCATATATTCTGAATATGATAATCCATATACTTTTCTCAAAGGACTTGTTTTAGATGTTGCATAGAATATAGTACCATTCATAGAAATAGTATAATGTCTGTTGCTATCATTTACATAAAATCCTTCTAATACTATTTTATCAACGTTGTCATCATATAACCCATTTTCACCGCTGGCATCCAAAACAATAGTAAGGTCATTCCAGTTATCTCTTACAGCCTTTATTTTATCAGATTTGATTCCATCTCCAAAGATTATTGTATTACTGCCTTCTAAATCATATATTCTGTTATTACATCCATTAAGATTTACATAATAGATATCATCACCTTCTCCGCCTGCAAGATAATCATCTCCCGCATCACCAGATATCTTATCATTACCTGTTCCACCATAAATTCTGTCATATGATTTAAGATATATTCCAAGATTATAAATAATTCCATTTCATTCTGGTCACTTTTAATTCTTTGATCAATCAGGAAATCAAGGCCTGCAACATTAAGCCTTTTATTTCCATCATCATCACATTCTATAATCAGTTTTTTATATACACAAAAAGGGCTTGCAAAAAACACACTAAAATAATTGCAGGTTTTATAATATATGCAGCGGGGCTTCTGGGAGTTCTCTCTTATCTTTATGATAAGGAAAAAGGCAGTCTTTCGACTGCCGTTTTCTAATGTTTCATTCTTTTAACTCGATGAAATACTATTAATTTAATTAATTGACATATTTAACATGATCAATATCATAGAAGATATACCAATTGGTTCCGTACTGCCAAAGAACACCCTTTAAGATAAGATCTTTATCATTTTCTGGCTTCTCCTGGCTTCCTACTAACCAAGTCATTATCATTTTTGTGTGTTCACCATCTGCTGTAGTGGCTACCATACCACCTTTTGAAAAATGACCACGTACTTCTATAACAGTACCTTTCCATTCCTCACTTTTAAGATTTTTAGATACTTTATCTCTATAATTATCTGCCTCTTTATTATCCCACTCTATGTATTCTATAACATGGTCAGGTTCCTGATCAAGATTAACACCATCAAGTGTAATGTCCATTATATCGTCAACTTCAGGATTTTTATAAGGGCTTCCTGCTGCAAGAGATGCTGCTATAGCGTCTTCTTTTTCCTTTTTAAGAGCTGCAAGCTGATCCTTTGTAGTAAGCTCAAAAGCTGATCCATAACCTGTCAGATTCATATTATCATCATACTGAGGGAAAAGACCAAACTCAGTTACCTTACCGTCTGCAGAAATATTAAACTCCTGCTGCCAAGTTCCAGTATTAGTTGTTTCTGCACCACTCTCGCCACCGTCTTCTAAAAGAGCGCTTCCATCAAAAGACTGAACACCATTACTTGCATCATCATAAATAAGCATCAGTACATTTGAAGCCTGCACTTCCCAACGTCCTGTCATATCATCCATACCGGTTACTGATTCTACAAAAGTATGATCCTCATTCATTACGATCTGCTGATACTTCTTGCTTGAAAGATCACGATATGCTACAAGTCCAGAGAATGCATTATCATACCATTCCTGATCCTTACAACCATGTTCTGGATGACTTCTCTTATATACAGTACCAGTCTTAAAATCATAACATGTAAAATTATCCTGGAAAGTAAAATCACGATCATAGGTTACAGTTTTGTCTTTCATAAAAGTAAACTCACCTGTAATACCATGACCATTTCCTCCATCACGAAGAGGCATATCAATAAGATCATCATCTTTACCATCAAGAACCTTATACTGACAATATGCAAGTCCTACACAATCGTTCTGAGGTGATGTCTGTGTAAGTGTAAAACATATTTCAGCTGAAGTATCTCCATCTGGATACCAACGATCAGAAGTATCTTCATCACTATTAAGAGATCCTGGATGAATATTTCTAGGATCAACAGTGGCAGGATACTTTTCCTCTGGTGTTAACTCCTTTTCTGTTATAGCCTCCGTCTGTTCTGTTGTTGTCTGTTTGTTCCCCCCACAAGCTGTAAGCCCCATTGAAAGAACACAAAGCATTGCAATTGTTTTGAATTTTTTCATACATTTCCTCCTCTGTGTATAAATACACCCCACATTATACTATACATATATAAAACGTGCATCTTTTTATTCTATTACCTATTATAAAAAAATAGGCTCTATATGCCGCAACAAAACCATTATCGCTTCTGGCACATATATAATACTGTTATAAAGATATAGAGCCCCCTAATACAGGTGAGCTCTATTATCTTAACCAACAAATTCTCCAAGGTTAGTTACATTTGCCTTACCACTGGTAATTTCTGTAATACCTTTTTCAATTTCATCTATAAAGTCTACTGGAATAGCTACATCCATTATAATTTTATCTGAATAATCAGTATTATATGTAATATTTTCTTTTGACTTAAATAATCTTTCAAGACTCTGAAATGAAGTATAATCAGTTTCTACTTTTAATCTTATTTTTCTTTCAACAGTATAAGTAGTACTATTTTCAACTGCTTCTTTTACCGCATCACTATATGCTCTAACTAGTCCGCCTGTTCCAAGAAGTGTACCACCAAAATATCTTGTTACAACAACTACTATATTTGTGATGCCGCTGCCAAGAAGTACATCCAGCATTGGTTTACCTGCTGTACCTCCCGGCTCACCATCATCAGAAAACTTGATCTGTTCCCTTTTGTCTCCTATTACATAGGCATAACAGTTATGTCTTGCGTCGTAATATTTCTTCTTTATACTATTTACAAAATCAGCTGCTTCCTCAGGTGTATTTACTGGATAAGTAATACCGATAAATCTGGATTTTTTTACTATCACTTCTGATTCACCTGATTCAAGAAGTTTTACTATTTTTTCACTCAAGAAGGTTATCTCCAATTTCAAATGCTATTTTAAGATTTTCTTTAATTCATCCATAAATGTATTTACATCCTTAAATTCACGATATACAGATGCAAATCTTACGTAAGCTACAGCATCAAGATCTTTGATCTTATCCATTACGATCTCACCGATTATTGAGCTTTCCACCTCTCTGGTTCCAAGGTTAAAGACTGCTGCTTCGATGTCATCAACACATTTTTCAATCTTTTCCATTGAAACTGGTCTCTTATGACAAGAACGGATAAGTCCCTGTTCGATCTTTGCTCTGTCATAGATCTCTCTTGTCTTATCTTTCTTTATTACCATGAGCGGTGCTGATTCAACCTTTTCATAGGTTGTAAATCTCTTGCCACAGGCATCACACTGTCTTCTTCTTCTGATAGAGCTATTATCATCTGACGGTCTTGAATCTATAACTCTTGTATTATCATCTCCACAATATGGGCATTTCATAAATATCTTCTCCTACTTATTTTTACTATGATATGGTCTTTGCTGGACATTTCTTTGCACAGAGTCCGCAATTAACACATTTTGAATAATCAATCACAGGAAGGTTGCCCTTCATTTCAATAGCTTCCTTAGGACAGCTTCTTACGCAAAGTCCACAGGAAAGACAACCTGCTGAACAGTTCTTTTTAACATCCAGTCCCTTGTCTTTTGAATTACACATTATATGATGCTTCTTAGAATATGGCACCATAGAAATGATATTTCTTGGACATACTTCAACGCATTTGTTACATCCCTTACATTTTTCAGGATCGATCACTGCGATTCCATCCTTTATTGAAATGGCACCAAACTCACATACTGCCTTACATTCACCAAATCCAAGACATCCAAATGTACAACCCTTAGGCCCGCCATTTGGTGTATTCGCAGCGATTATACAGCTTTCTGGTCCCACATAGCTATAGACATCTACTGCCTTTTCACAGTCACCTTTACATTTTACCATGGCAACCATTTTCTCTGTTGCCTTGGAGGTTCCACCTGTGATTTCTGAAATCTTTGCTGCTACAGCATCCCCACCAACAGGACAGCCATTTACAGGCGCCTTTCCTTCGCTGATAGCCTTAGCCATACCATCACATCCCGGATATCCGCAGGCACCACAGTTGTTGCCCGGAAGACATTCACGAATTGCTATTTCTTTTTCATCTACTTCAACTTTAAATATTATTGCAGCCTTGCTAAGAAGAATACCCACAAGGATTGCAATAAGCATAATAACTAATGTTGCAAAGATTATTGCTTTTGTATCCATACTTATTCTCCTTTACATTACATAAGGCCTGAAAATCCGCTGAAAGCAAGGGCCATAAGACCTGCAGCTATAAGAACTATAGGTCCTCCCTGTAATGCTTTAGGGATATCATTTCTCTCAGTTTTTTCTCTTATACTTGCAAAGATTATAAGTGCCACTGCAAAACCTACAGCTGAGAAGAATCCGTTAAGGATACATTTTCCAACTGAGTATCCTGCCTGTACTGAACTTATAGCAATACCAAGTACTGCACAGTTGGTAGTGATAAGTGGAAGGTAAACACCTAATGCGCTGTAAAGAGATTTTACCTTCTTCTTAAGGAACATCTCAACAAACTGAACAAGTCCTGCGATAACAAGGATAAATGCAATAGTATTAAGATATTCAATATGAAGTGGTACAAGAATGTGATAATAAAGAAGGCTGGTAGCTGTCTGGGCAAGGGTCATAACAAATATTACTGCTCCTCCCATTCCCGCTGCAGTCTTTACATTCTTGGATACTCCAAGGAATGGACAAAGTCCCTGGAACTGAACGAGGACAACATTGTTAACAAGCGCTGCCGATAAGGCAAATAATAAAATATTCATGCTTATTTATCCCCCTTCCTTTTATTTTTTTTCCTGGTCTTAGGTTTATTATCTTTTTTAGTCTCCGGCTTTTTTGCCTTATTTTTTTCTTCTATCTCTTTTTTTGTAGAATCAAGTACTTCTGTTTCCTGATCATCTGTTTCCTGATCATCTGTTTCCTGATTTTTTTCAGTCTGATCAGTAGCTGATACAACGTATTTAACTTCAGCCTTAACTTCTTCCATAGCTTCTGGCTTAGCTTTATTTTCCACCTCATTTTTAAGAAGATTCTTCTTTGTGGTTTCAAGCATTTTCTCAGTAACTATATCTTCTTCTGGAATATTCTTTCCCTGACAGGTTACATTTGTACAGTCAGAACATCCATCAATTCTTCTTAGCTTTGGCTTTTCACCTGTTTTCTTTGACTTTCTTATCTCGTATGCATTGATACCTGCAATGATAAATGCCAGTACAAAGAATGCTCCAGGGTTAAAGGAGAATATAGCAATCGGGTCAAACAGTTCCTTTGTGATGCTGATACCGAATATAGCACCGGCTCCAAGGAATTCTCTTATTACACCGATTGCTGTAAGTCCTACTGTAAATCCAAGTCCCATACCAAGTCCGTCGAAAAGTGATGGGATAACCGGATTCTTTGAAGCATAGCTTTCTGCACGTCCAAGGATTATACAGTTAACAACTATAAGTGCTATATAAACCCCTAAGCTTTCATAAAGATCAGGGGTATAAGCCTGCATTAAGAAGCTTATTATTGTTACAAATGAAGCAATGATAGTGATAAATGCCGGAATTCTTACCTTATCCGGTATAACCTTTCTTAAAGCTGATATCATGATATTACTCATTGTAAGAACTGCTGTTGTTGCAAGTCCCATACCAAGCCCATTCATTGCTGTTGAGGTAACTGCAAGGGTCGGGCACATTCCAAGCATCTGTACAAAGGTAGGATTTTCTTTAACTATTCCGTTATAAAGTCTTTCAGTACATTTATTCATTAGTTAATACCTCCTTCATAGATTTTTGATGCTGCAAAAAGTGATGTATTAACTGCACCGGTTACTGCATTTGACGTGATTGTTGCACCTGATATTGCATTTATCTCTGAATCAGTAGCAGCTCCATTTTTGGTAACTGTAAATTTATCAACGTCTTTTCCTACATACTGGGCTGTGAAATCCGGATTATCTCTGGCTTCCATACCAAGGTTAGGAGTCTCACCGATGGAAAGCATTGAAATACCGGTAATCTGACAATCTTTATCTATTCCCACAGCCATCTGGATATCACCTGCATATCCCTTATGAGTTGTGATGATAAGGATAAGTCCTATCTCATTACCATTTTCATCTTTAGCAGATAAAACTTTATCAATATCTGCGTCAGTATATCCATTTTCATCTATTATCTTATTGAGCTTATCTAAAACCGATGCATTTTCTTCATAAGTTGAAGCTGAATCAAATACAGCTTTATATGAAGCCTGTTCTTTCTTTGTTGCTGTTTCCTCGATAGGTTTCTTTGTTATATCATGAATAAGTCCAAGAGCAAGTCCTGAGAAAAGTCCTATAAGGCAGATTGCAATTACAACTCTGATTGACTTTTCTTTCTTATCTTCTACTTCGTCACCGCTATTTTTAAAGCCTCTGTTTTCTTTTAATGACTTGTTTTCATATCCGGCACCAAAGGCCTTTGACTTAGTAGCCATTTCAATAAGTGGAACCAGAAGGTTTGAAATGATTATGGCATATGATACACCTTCCGCTGAACTTCCAAACATTCTGAATATAAATGTCATAAATCCAAGAATGATTCCATAAATAATTCTTCCATTCTTATTGATAGGTGATGTGGTATAATCCGTTGCCATGAAAAATGCACCAAGGATAAGTCCGCCGCCGCATACCTGCTTTACCGTATATTTAGTTACGTCAAGAAAAGCCGCTCCCTGAGTCAGCTTATATAACATTACAAAGATTACAAATGAACCTATGTAAAATACAGGGATCCTAAGATCAATAACTTTTCTTGCAACAAGATAAAGAGCACCGATAAGAAGCGCTATTACTGATGTCTCACCGATGGTACCTGCTTCATTTCCAAGGAACATGGAAAGTACATTTACCTTGCCGCCTGATTTTATTACAGCCAGTGGTGTTGCAGTAGTTACTCCATCATATGTGAAATGAGTCATTCTCTTAGCAAAGCTCATCATAAGGAAGCATCTTGCTGCAAGAGCCGGGTTCATAAAATTCTGTCCGATTCCACCGAACATCTGCTTTACAACGATTATGGCAAAGGCTGAACCAATCACAGCCATCCAAAGTGGAAATCCTGCTGGAAGGTTTAATGCCAGTAAAAGTCCTGTAAGGGCTGCACTAAGATCTCTTACTGTAAGTTTCCTATGCATGATCTTTTCTGAAAGATATTCAAAGAACATTGATGAAACTACACATGTAAGGATAAGTAAAAATGCGCTGAGGCCTGAATTATATATACCAACGATTCCTGCCGGTATAAGGGCGATGATAACATCCCCCATTATGCTTGTCGTTGTATTCTTCGCTCTGATATGAGGGGAAGCTGAAACAACTGTTTTTTCCTGTTTAATTTCTTCTGCCATTTAACTTAACCTCTCTTTCTCTTTGCAAGTACATTCTTTCTTGTTCCTGCAATAATCTGTGTTAAATGTCTCTTGGCAGGGCATACAAATGAGCAGCAGCCACATTCGCAGCATTCCATTCCATCATTTTTAAGGAAATTCTCTATATCTCTTACTTCAGCAAGATCTGCTAAAAGACTGGGATTAACTCTACCCGGACATACGCTTACGCATTTGCCACATTTGATACAGTTAGAAGGTTCTGATTCTGCAACAGCATCACGACTTAAGCAAAGTATAGCTGATGTGCCTTTGGTTACCGGCGCGTCTAGAGAATACATGGCTCTTCCCATCATAGGACCGCCGCATATGATCTTTGCAGGATCTTTTGAAAATCCTCCTGCAGCATCTATTAGTTCCTTAATATTTGTTCCAAGTCTTACGATAAAATTCTGAGGTTCTTTGATACAGTCACCGGTTATTGTCACAACTCTTGAAATAAGTGGTCTTCCCTCGATTATTGCTTCATAAATGGAGATCACTGTATCAACATTCTGGACGATGCATCCTGCATCTGCCGGAAGCATCTTAGAATTGACATATCTTCCTGTTGAGGCATAGATAAGTTGCCTTTCTGCCCCCTGTGGATATTTTGTCTTAAGTTTTATAACTTCTATCTCTTCTTCATCTTTTGTAAGTTCTTTTAATTTCTTATATGCTTCAGGCTTGTTGTCTTCAATAGCAATTATACCTGTAGCATGATCAAAGAGATTAATTATTATCTTTAAGCCAACGATTACCTTCTCCGGCTCTTCTATCATTCTTCTATAATCTGATGTAAGATATGGCTCACACTCAGCTCCATTTACGATTATAGTATCAATATCTGCTTCATTTTTAGGTGAAAGCTTAACATGAGTAGGAAATCCTGCTCCACCCATTCCTACAATTCCAGCATCTTTGATAATATCTATAACATCTTCACGATAAAGAGTCTCTAAATCTCTGATTTTCTTTGAAAAATCCACTTCTTCAAACTCCTCATCATTTTCAATCACTATAGATTCGCATTTTCCTCCTGCTGGAGTAAGACGCTGTTCTATAGCCTTAACAGTTCCTGATGCTGCTGAATGGATATTAGCAGAAACAAATCCTCCTGCTTCAGCTATAAGCTGACCTGCAACTACTCTATCGCCTTTTTTAACTACAGGCTTTGCTGGTGCTCCTATGTGCTGATTAAGAGGATAAACCATTTCCCCCTTAGGGAAATATTCTGTTACTTCCTTATCCATAGTAAGTTTTTTACCGTCATTTGGATGGATTCCACCCATGAACGAAAAACGTGCCATGATTTCTTCCCCTTTTATTTTATGTTAACTTGATATGTCTCTTATCACCCTCCATAACACAATATATGCTATGAAAAAAAAATAAAAAACATCCTCTTGTATTTTACTCTAAATATGGAGATACTACAATTTAAATATTAAAAAAAGTCCCCAAATCATATCAAATGGAGACTTTTTTCATATATTTTATTCAAGTTCAATCCTGTTTATCATCCTTGCTGAAATGATACCGACCACTGTTCCCGCTATACATCCGGATATTATAAGGATTCCAAGATAATAGATGATACTCTTATTCTTTAAAACAAAAGCCGCTATCATTATCTGTCCCATGTTATGCATAACTCCTGCTGCGATGCTTACTCCAAGTACTGAAAAGAAAGAAATTTTCTTTAATATGAGCATTACAGTCATAGAAAAGAAAGCTCCCGCAAGACTATATATTGCAGTAACAAAACTGCCAAATAAAACTGCAGAAAGTATTATCCTTCCAAGGCTTATAAATATGGCATCTCTTGTTTTCATTTTATAAAGTGCAAATACTGTAACGATATTTGCAAGCCCTATCTTTATTCCTGGTGCAATAGCTGTAAGAGGTACAAATGTTTCAATATAAGAAAGTACCAGTCCTAAGGCGATAAATACTCCTCTATATGCGATACGCTTATTCTTACTCATCTTTTACCTCCACGATAAATCTATGTGGAAGACAGATTATCGACTCTCCTGATTTATCTATCTGCTTATGATGAACACATATCTTATCAGGACAATCAGCGCTTATCACACTTACCTTTTTATCTTTTATAAGAATCGTATTTTCTCCCTTACCATCATAGGACTTGTAGGTTTTCTTAAGGCCTTCATTTTCTTCATTTAATAAAAATGAATCTACTTCTTTACCATCTATTTCTATAACAACTTTTTTTCCTGGTTTCTTAAACAGCTGAATCATTATTATCATTACTATCCCAAGGATTATTATTCCTAAAAGTAAAATGATATCTGCTTTTTTTATTCTGTTATTTTTATTTTCTTTTTGTTCTGCCATTTTATCTTATTAAACCCAGATCTACTTATCACTATAAAGCTTATATCCATCAGCACATATGGTAAAATCATTTTTTATCCCATCTGTAACTATTACTTTATTATCTTCTGTTATAAATATAGCTTCTGCATTATATTTTTCTAATACCGGAAGTGACTTTTCTACCCCTAAGTTAAAAAGTGCTGTGGATAACCCATCTGAAAGCGCTCCGTTAGAAGCGATCACTGTAACAGATTTAAGTCCAGTTTGGGATGGATAAAGTGTGTTTCTATCAATTATATGATGATATATTTTTCCATCTTTGATCTTATATTTTTCATAACTTCCTGAAGTTGAAATGAATGCTTCTCCTACATTAAGTACTCCCATTACATCTCCTTCAGTGCCTTCAGGATCTCTTATACCTATGGAAAATTTTTCTCCATCAGGTCTTACACCATAAGTCATTATACTTCCGCCTACTGATATAACAGCACCCTTAACCCTGTTTTCCTGCTTTAGAAAAAGCCTTGCCTTATCTAATGCATATCCTTTTCCTACAGCTCCAAAATCAAGGAGCATATCATCAGGGATAAGCAACCTGTCATTTTCTATTTTTATTTTTTCAAAGCCACATCTTTTTCTTTCCTCTTCCAGTAAAGATTTATCCGGTATGCTGAAATTCTCGGAATCTGTCTCATTTTCAATCCCCCAGACATTAATTACCGGACGAAGAGTAATATCCAAGGCCCCATCTGTAGTATTTCCAATATTCAAAGAAAGTTCTATTAATTCCTTTAAATCCTTAGAAACCGGCACATTATTATAACCCCTTTTTCTATTGTTTATATTATAGACTTCAGAATCAGAAGTCCTCCAGGAGATTACTTTTGTATCAAGTTTCTTTATCTCCTGAAATAACCTTTGATTAAATGTCTTTTCCTTAGCCTCGTCCAATCCCTCAGTATAAATATCTGCTGAAAGGGCTGTGCCCATGGCAAAATCATAGCTTTTATATTCTCTTTTCTCTTGTCCTGTAATATAAGAAACTGCAATGATAGATGCCGCAGCAGCCACCATTGCAGTAATTCCAAGCAGGCTCTTTATCCTATCTTTAGACAATGACCTAACCTCTATAAATATTCAGTATTTCTTCTGGATCAAAATATTTGATAGCCAGATCTCTATAGAATGAATTTCCTATCTTTACAAATACATAAAGCTCACCTGAGCCCTTTATTCCATCTAATGCTGATGGCTCAATAGATACCCAGATATTGTTGTCTTTATCTCTTAAAGCAAGAGTAAATCCTTCTGTAAGATATGTATTAAATACATTCATTACGTTAAATGTTACATCTTTAACCTGAGTATCTTTTAATTCAACTTCATTTCCACGTGGGACATTAAGATAAACATCACCACTAAATTCAGTAGTGAATTTAACTCCTACTGCTCCATGATCATTAGTAAGCTGAACTCCCTTAAGAAGCTCTGCTACTGGTGAAGGAACTAAACTGTCACTTGATGTAAGATCTGACTTAACAAGATCCTTTGTGTATTTAGCATTTAAAATGTTGATACATTTTACGATCTTATTATCATTAAGTGGATTAGGAAAGATTGATTCTGCCTTATAATACTCAGGATCATCAGCTATCTCCTTAAAAAGAAGACTCTTTACATTAAAGAACTTTGAAAGGATTGTTGGCTTATAATCCATATATTTGATTGCTGCTTTAATTTCATTTAAATCTCTAGGTGTCATATGAAAATCTCTTTTCTTAATATTCTAAATCAATTTTTACACTACACGTTAGATTACCATAAGTAGTGGCTTGTTTCAAGTACGTCAGGATTTCATTTTCTATTATTTAGATCATTATTTCTATAGATTTTCTCCATTTGTTTCTATCACATTTCTATAGAAGGATGCTGAATCCTTTAATATTCTTCTTTGATCTCTATAATCCACATAAATGAGGCCAAATCTTGGTGTATACCCTTCAGCCCATTCAAAATTATCCATTGCAGACCAATAGAAATAACCTATCACTGGCACTTCATCAGCCGCATTGGAAAGTTCTCTTAAATATCTGGTAATATAATCTATCCTCTGAGGATCATGCACTTTACCATCCAGAGAAATTACATCTGTTCCGGAATATCCATTTTCAGACATAATGATAGGAAGTTTGTATCTTTCATACATGAATTTTGGAGCCCAGTAAAGCACCTTCGGATCTATGGACCAATGCATTTCAGTCCTTGGAGATCCAGTATATTCATTTGTTGCATACATATTCTTTTCATATGGTTTCATCTCATTTTTAGAGTCCACTGGATCTGCCATACAAAAATAAATATTCATGGCATAAAAATCCAGCTTCTTATGGATCAACTCCATATCCCCTTCTTTTATAAAAGGCATATCGTCTCCAAAAAATTTAAATGCATCCTCAGGATATTTTCCAAGGATGACCGGATCCATATAAAGAGAAGCTCCAAAAAGTCCCGCCTTATCCATTGCAAATGTAGCAAGTCTTGCCTTCTCAATTTCTTCCTTTGAATCATCCTTTGGAATATAGGAAGGTCCCGTTGGTGCCATCCCGACCTGTGGAACTAGTTTTGCTTCATTTCGTATGACAGCAATTGCTCTGCCATTGGAAATAAGCATATTGTGGATTCCACGAAGAACAGTTTTTAGATCACACTTTAAAAACGGAGCATGTATACCGCTATAATATCCCAGTCCAAAAATACACTGAGGTTCATTATATGTTATCCAGTATCTTACTCTGTCTGAAAAATTCTCTATACAAACCTTTGTATATTCTTCAAACCATCTTGGATAATCATCATTCATAAATCCCCCCTTAAGATATAATTCATAAGGAAGATCCCAGTGAAAAAGAGTTACGACCGGCTCTATTCCCGCAGAAATAAGCTCATTTATAAGGTTATTATAAAATTCTATTCCCTTTGGATTTATCTTTCCTGCTCCATCAGGAATGATCCTGCTCCAGCTGATTGAAAAGCGATAATATTTAATTCCCAATTCTTTAAAAAGCTTCACATCTTCTTTATATCTGTTATAATGGTCTGCTGCCACATCTCCATTTTCATTATGGGCTACTCTTCCATTTCTTCTGGATGTGATATCCCATATACTTGGTTTTCTCCCGTCCTTATCTGCTGCTCCTTCAATCTGATATGCAGCTGTCGCAGCTCCCCACATAAAATCTTTATTAAAAGCCATAATTATCTCCTTAGAATTATAATATTATAACGTAAAGCTGGGATTTCTCCCACATCCCCTTGCCTCAGTAAGGCAAGTTATCAGCCCTTTGCCTAAGTAAGGTGTGTTTTGATACTCTCCTATAATACCCCATAAAAAATATTATGTAAGTAATCATTCAAAGTTTTATATTAATTATTTGTTCTTCTGGTCGCCTTGCACCTAAGCCTTGTATCTGTTATGATTATTAGGATTTTTTAACAGGAGAATTACTATGATACTTGCATGTCAGAATGTCTCCAAATCCTTTGGTGACAAGACTATTCTTAAAAATATAAATTTTCATATAGAAGAAAAAGAAAAGATTGCTATCGTTGGTATCAATGGTGCCGGCAAAACTACACTTCTTCGCTGTATTCTCGGAGAATATACTCCGGACTCAGGAAATGTAGTAATAGCTAAAGATACTCATATCGGCTACCTTTCCCAGCATCAGGACATTTCCTTTGATAATACAGTTTATAATGAAATGCTTGAAGCAAAGAAGTATATCATCGAAATGGGTGAAAAGATAAATGAGCTCTGTGAGAAAATGAAACATGTCTCAGGTAAAGAGCTTGAATCTGTAATGGAAACTTATAACCGTCTTCAGACTAAGTTTGACCACGAAAATGGATATGCCTACGAAAGTGAGATAACCGGTGTCCTTAAAGGACTAGGCTTCTCTAAGTCAGATTACGACCGCCATATAAATACTCTTTCTGGAGGTCAGAAAATGCGTATTGCCCTGGGGCGTCTTCTTCTCACAAGACCTGAGATAATAATCCTCGACGAGCCAACAAACCATCTGGATATGTCATCCATATCCTGGCTTGAATCATTTCTTTCAACCTACAGTGGTGCTGTTATTGTTGTCAGCCACGACAGATACTTCATTGATAAAGTCAGCACTAAGATAGTAGAGATCGATCAGGGTGAATCTACAGTTTATAATGGCAATTATTCATTTTACAGTGAACAGCGCGCCAAGATCAGAGCTGACAAAATGAAAGCCTATCTGAATCAGCAGGCTGAGATAAAACATGAAGAAGCTGTTATCTCAAAGCTAAAACAGTTTAACCGCGAGAAATCCATCCGCCGTGCCGAAAGCCGCGAAAAAATGCTTGATAAGATTGAAAGGATCGATAAGCCAACTGAAGTCAATGCAGAAATGCGACTTAAACTTACTCCTATCACCGAATCAGGAGAAGACGTGCTTAAAGTAACCGGACTCTCTAAGTCCTTTGGAACTAATACATTATTTAAGGATCTTTCCATCGATATAAAGCGTGGAGAACATGTTGCCCTTATAGGCGGAAATGGTACAGGTAAAACTACCATACTTAAAATGATAAACCGCATGCTTCCTAAGGATGCCGGGGACATTCAGTTAGGTTCAAGAGTTAAGGTTGGATATTTTGATCAGGAACATCACAATCTTTCGATGACAAAAACAATCTTTGAAGAAATGTCAGATTCATTTCCGGATATGAATAATACAAGGATAAGAAATATTCTTGCTGCTTTCTTATTTACTGGAGATGATGTATTTAAGCCAATCTCAGAATTATCAGGTGGTGAAAGAGGCCGTATCTCTCTTGCAAAGCTTATGCTCTCTCCTGCTAACTTCCTTATTTTGGACGAACCTACAAATCATCTGGATATCCAGTCTAAGGAAATTCTTGAAGATGCGATTAAGAATTATACCGGAACTGTGTTCTATGTAAGCCACGATCGTTTCTTTATCAATAAAACTGCCACAAGGATCATAGAACTTAGGAATAAAGTTCTTACCAACTTTAAAGGTAATTATGATTTCTATGAGGCAAACCGTGATAAACTTTACGATCTTCAGAATAAAGATAACGAAAATGCCGACAATAACGCCTCTACCACAAGAGAAGGCTTTTCTATTGTTTCTACTTCTGAATATGCTAAAGAAAATACCAGTTCAAAAGAAGAATATCTTAAGTCAAAAGCTTCTTATGCCGAACAGCGAAAGAAAGAAAATGCTCTTAAGAAATTAGAAAAAAACATCGAAGAAACAGAAAATCGTATTTCAGAAATCGATGAAGAGATGAATAAACCAGCGAATTCAACTAATGTAGCTCTATTAATGGAACTTCAGAAAGAAAAAGATGAACTGGATGAAAAATTAAATGACCTTTATGATAAATGGGGAGAACTTCAATAGAGAGTTCTCCTCTTTCTACTTCTAAAGATTTATATAACAAAAAAAGGAATCCAAAAAGGATTCCTTTTTAATTATACTTTGAAAACCTCATACAGTAAGTTTAATCCTTTATCACAAACTTTTTTGAAGCATTACGCTTTAATCTCTATTAGGATAAGCCCTCGACCTATTAGTACACCTCAGCTGAAAG
>CADANF010000001.1 GCA_902789175.1 uncultured Lachnospiraceae bacterium | reverse complement strand
GAAACGGCTGATATTATATCCTTTTCATTAATATATTCCATATTCTTTATTACTTTTATTTCTTTTGTGGCAAAATCCTTTTCCTCTTCAGGATAATAAACTTTTAATTTGTGCTTTCCTGGAACATCAAATGCTCTTATAATATCAATTCCTTTAAAATCCTCATCCTTTCTATAAGGATCATCCAGTTCCGCATACTTATCCTCTATTTCCCAGCATCCTGTAGGCCATTCATTCTCCTTATCTACAAGAGTATTATATGAATATTCAGCCTGTTCTCCAGTATAGATTACTTCTTTACCACTTATTTCATTTATTAAGAAATGCTTTTCCCTTTTTTCAGGTCTTTTTGTTGTATTAGCTCCTATGGTTATACTATCCACAAATGGAGTTTTATCATTATAAGAAGCTGATACCAACAGCCTCATATAAATATATCTTCCACTTATTCCTGTAACTCCCTCAGTTGAAACAGCTTCTTCTTCTCTGATTTCCTTTAAAGCAATTGTTTCTCTATCCTTTAAAATATCTTCTAAGTCATTTGATGCATAAGCATATAATTTTACCTTACCATCACAAGGATAAAGTGCCTTAAGATCAAAATAAGACCATTCTGCATCATCCTTTCCAGAATCATAAACTGTGGACCATCTTCCGTTATAACAATATCTGTCATTCTTAATAGTAATATCTTTAAGCTTTCCAGTTTTCACCTGTCCCTTATAGCTAAAATAAAAAGCCAGATCTTTTATCAGATCCAAATTCTCTCCATCAGTAGTTATACTTACAGGTATATTAATAATTCCATCTTTTCCAACATTAACTGTATATACAAACACCTGATTATCAGCATCATCTGTATATTTCACGCAGTCTTCTATAAATGTATCACCTTTTACTTCTTCAACCATCGCATTTTTTGGTAAAACCATTTTCATAACAACAGTTTTAAAGTCATAGATTCCTACATTTTTTATGTCTTCCCATTCACATACATAATACCCTTTTGAAGTATCATATCCATCATCCCAGGTGCCATTTTCATACATAAAGGCATAATCCTGCTTGTTATAGCCCCAACCGCCTCCATTATTAGGTTCCCCTGAGTTCCAGTTGGTATATTCCGCTTTTTGACCATCAACGCCTACCCATTTACGTTCATGCCCATTATCTGTAAATCCAATACAGGTATAATTAGAATTTGTCTTTTCCTGGACCATCTTTCTGACAAATTCATTTTCTTCCGCATCGTTTATTATAACCAGATGACCACCTATATCTTCACAACGCTTTTTTGCCTCAGCCCATAAAAGTCTATGATCAGAAACTGCATATGCATGTCCATTATACATATATATGCTGTCTATCTCATGAGAACCGGATTGTAATGAAATTGAAAGATTACCAGAAAATGTGCCATCGTCCTTATAACTTCCAGTAAATGTCTCTCTTGCTTTAAAATTCCAATAATTGAAACTCTTATCAACCCTTATATCTTCTACTTCTTTTCTATCTAAGATAAGACCTTCTCTGGATTCTAAATCTTTTAGACCATATATATCTGAACTATCTGCAGATAAACTGTCAAATTCAGTTTTAATATCGTCCCTTCCCTTTATAGGACTACAAATTTCAAAATCTTTCTTACTATCGTAAGTCTTAAATATATCATAATCAGGAATATCTTCTTCAGTACTTGGTTCTTCTGTGCTTATCTCCTCGGTACTTGGTTCCTCTGTGCTTGGTTCCTCGGTACTTGGTTTCTCTGTACTTGATTCCTCTGTACTTGATTCCTCTGTACTTGGTTCCTCTGTACTTGATTCCTCTGTACTTGATTCCTCTGTGCTTGGTTCCTCTGTACTTGATTCCTCGATGCTTGGTTCCTCTATCTCAGGATCCGTAACATCAAATGAAACCCTTCTAACAAAACTATAATTATCTTTATTTCTTGTTTCTATAACTACCTGATGTGTGCCCTTTTTTACATTACTTATATCAAATCTTCCTTCTTCAATGGAAGCTTCATATTTTAAACCATCATAAAGCACAGCAACTTTATATTCAGATTTTATATCTGTTATTACACTTACATTTTCACCTGTTACATAAGAATCTTTATCTAAAGAACAGTTAAAAAACGGATATGTATTAACTTCTACATTTATATCTTCCGGCTTTATATCAGATATTTCGTTTTTAACAGAGAGATTTTTAGTTGCATATTCACTTATTTCATTCTCATAATAAGCTTTTATAAGATGACTGCCTTCTGTATCAAAAGAATAATAATTATTATATCCATTAATATCTTTTCCTGTTTTCTTTTCACCTTCACATTCCCATTTTACTTTATTATCGTTTTCTTTTGTTGTAATGACTTTATATGAATAGCTTCCTTCTTCACTTATATTTAAAGAATCTTTACCACAGATTTCCTGCTGCAAATATTCTTTACCTGTATTTTTTGACCTTTTATCAGTATTTGCACCAACAATGATCTTATCTATATAAGGAGTTCTATTATCTGCTGAAGCCATTATTTCAGCCTTGATATATAAATATCTTCCCTTTAAACCATAAAAATCTTTATCACTTACTTCTTCTTCAGTAATATTTTTCAGTTCTGAATTATTTCTTTTTTTAAGTAATTCTTCAGGATCATTTGAAGCATAGGCATAAAGCCTGATAGCGCCGTCATTAGGATATAATGCTTTCATATCAAAGTATGACCAGGTTGCATCATTTTGAAGGCTGTCACATACCGTGCTCCAGCTTCCTGTATAATAGAATCTGTTATTTGAAATCTTAACATCTTCCAATTTTTCAGAACTGATATGTTCCTTATTACCATAATAAACAGAAAGATTACTTATTAAATCTATAGTTTCCTCGCTTGATGTTATGCTTATAGGTATATCTATCTCTGATGAAGCAACATTTGTTTTAAGTATGATAATGCTATTTTCATTTTCATCTTTCATTATCTTATTTTCTGTTACAGATGATGGCAATTTGCTAAGATCAACCACCGTATCTTTTGGTACAGTAAATCTGATGCTTATAGTCTTTAGATCATTTATCCTTATGTCGTTTTCACTATTCCACTCACATACATAATTTTCAGGTAAAATTATAGAACTTTCCTTTGTATCCTGATCATCATAAAAAAAAGTTATTTCTTTTCCGGACTGTTCTTTTATGACCTCATTAATAAAATCTAACTCTTCTTCATTATCCATAATGCAAAGATATCCACCCATATCTTCACAGATTTCTTTTGCATTTTCTTTTAATGTAAGATCTTTCGAAATTGCATAATAATGTCCATTATAGCTGTAGATCTTATCAATATTCTCTGCTTTTTTATTTAAGGATAATTTTAAATTTCCACTAAATTTATCATTCTTATCAAAGATACCACTAAAGGATTCTCCAATATTTATATTTCCTTCAGAATAATTCTTATTAACATATACATTTTCATTATCCTTTTTATCCAGAATAAGTCCTGCGTCATTAATATCATTCTGAAAAGAATAGATGTTTTTATCGCTTACTGAAACATTGTTAAATACAGGCTTCAAATTCAGATCTGATTTATTATTAGCATTATTAAAATCTTCTTTTGTATCAAATGTTTTAATAACTTCATGATAAAAAACACCTATATCATCAAGCATATCAAAATCATGAATTCCAGCATTAATATCAATGATAGTTCCATTGATATTTATCTCTTTTGCGATAATTCTTCCTGACAAATGAAATTCATTCGCATTAACGGTAACGTTACCATTCGGAGCATATAAAACAGCATTAAGATTTATATTACTACCGTTAAGTGTGATATTTCCTTCTTCTGAAGCAATGAATACAGTATTATCTGTGCCTACCTTTGTTTCATTTACATTAAATGAAATATCCTTATTTGCCAGAATGATTCCTGTTGAATTAAATGTTGTTCCGTTAAAAGAAATCCCGTCTTCAACATATATATTTTTATCCAACTCTATAGTATCAGTGCCAAACTGCTGATATGAAGGATATATTTTCCAGTTATTTTCTTCTTCTCTGTCATTAATTGCCATCTGATGAAGAACAACGTCTATATCAGGCATTTCAATCTTTTCAGCCTTTTCATAATCATAAGAAATATTCTGACTATCTTTTATATCAGCTGTCTTAAGTGTAATACCCCCTGCTGCTTCAAGTACTCCACTGATAGAGATAGCATTTCCCTGAAATGAGAAATTACCGTTTGTATGTACAGATCCGCCAATATCAGCTGTATTAACATTAAGTGCTTCCCCATTTTCTGATGATGTAAAAAGGGTATAATAGAGTCCCTTCCACTCTTCTTTTATTGGATATTCTCTACCTTCAACAGATTTAGGTTCAGCATCTGTTTTTGATGCATTGGTAACTGATGATAAATCATCATCATTATTTTCATAGCTTCCTATCTCATTAAGAGGAGTTCCATCCCAAAAATAAATATCTTCAGGTTTTACAGGAACACCTTCTGTTCCATAGGAAATAAAGCCAAAGCTTATATCACTTTGACTAATGATAGTACTATTGTAATTTTGTGGTGAGATTAAATAGATATATGTACCGTCAGAACCTTTAGTACACTCTTCGATATCTGCATTCCAGATATTATCAATAATTCCATTATATATAAGAACTACCTTCCACAAGCTCTTATCATACTCAGTATTATTCCTGATTGTAATACTCGCATTAGCATAATTATTCCAAGAGTCCGATTCTTCATAAATAAAATCAAATCCATCTTTTGAATAATATCCAGAATGTGTATCCCCGTCTCCTCCCCCATTATCTCTTGCATAAACTGATCCTGGAATCAGTTCTAAAATGAGTCCTATAACTAATATCATAGAAATCACTTTTTTAATAATCATTTTCGTACCGTTCATTATGTGCCCTCCTATAGTATTTCACGAAAATTTCACATATCATTATATAGGAGGTTTTGATTTTGTCAAACATTTTTGATATATATATACTCTGCCTTCTTTAAAAAATCACATATCATAACCTACATTTATATTTATATTAAAAAAACCCCTAAGGCAGATTAATCTTTTATATCTGCCCAGGGGGAATAGGATTGAATTTTATATTATTTCTCTTTCTTAGTGTTTACTGAAGAAAGCTCACCCATATACTTCTTTCCATCTTTTATAAAGCTGATAGCGATAAGTACAAGGACAAAAGCTAGTGGGAAGGCGGCTATTATACTTACAGCCTGGATATTTGTCATTGAGCTCTCTGAGAAAAGAAGAGCTATTGGAAGAAGGATAAGAAGAAGGCACCACATAAGCTCAACAAGTTTATTAGGATTCTTTCCTTCATCAAGTTTTCTATAGCTGTAGCATGATGCGATGAAAGCTATTGAGTCAAATGATGTAGCATAGAAAGCGATCATTGTACATATAAGCCATACAAGAACTACAGGAACTATAGGAAGTGTCTTCATCATAGCAATGATGATATCATATACGTTATCACCATTATTATACATAGCAACAAAATCAGCCGCGCCATGCATATGTTTACCCATTGAGTAATTACCAAGAATGATGAAACTTACAAGAGTTGAACCAACACCGAATACATAACCACCAAGTACTGTCTGTCTTACTGTTCTTCCCTTCGAGATCTGTCCGATAAAGAAAGGAGCGGCAACACACCAAACCATCCAGTATGCCCAATAATAGATTGTCCATGCCTGTGGGAAGCCATTCTTTCTAAGAGGATCAGAATATGTTGACAATTCAAAGAAATTGCCAAGAAGTTTACCGAGTGATTCAACACCAGTTTCAATTATATATTTTGTCTCTCCACCAAAGAAAAGAACAAATAATAATAATCCAAAGAATAAATACATGCATGCATTTGCAAGATGTGAAATACCCTTGATACCGTGAAGAAGAGAATATGTATAAATGATACATGTTACAAAAAGGATCACGATAGTGATCATAGTTCTATTAACTTTTATTCCAACAAGAGCTTCAATAGCAGCTGCCATAAGTGGTGTTGCTACTGAGAAAGTTGTAGCTGTTCCAGCTATAAGAGCAAATACCGCAAGAAGATCGATGATCCTGCCTATGATACCATCTGTATACTTTCCAAGAAGTGGACGACAAGCTTCTGAAAACTTCTGTCTATCTCTCTTTCTTACATGAAGCATAAATCCAAATGCTACAGCAAGTACAAGATAGAATGACCATGGGATAAAACTCCAGTGGAAAAGAGGGAAAACTCCAGCCCATTCCTGAATTGAACCCATTTCTGCAATATGTGGTTCTGCTGCATACATTACCCATTCTGAAAATGAATAAAAGAGTATGTCCGCTGCAAGTCCACAAGTAAACATCATTGAACCCCATTTGAAAAAACCATATTTAGGCTTCTCATCAGGATCCCCGAGTACAATGTCACCATACTTGCTAAATGAGATAAATAATGAAACAAGGAAAAGTCCAAGTCCTATGATCAAATAATAAGATCCAAGAGTATCTCCAAAGAAAAATCTGACCTGACTAACTACAGCGTTAGATTTATCCGGGAAAATAAAGAATAATAATGCTAAACCTACGATGATGGCCAGTGGGACTAATGTGATTATCCAATCCACCTGGCTTTTTTTAATTCTTTCAATCATTTTTAAGTTACTCCTTTTCTGTGATCTTAACTATTTTTTTATCAGCATATTTATATGAATAAATATTACCTTTTAAATTAAAAGTAAAACCGGAGGCCTCATTATTCTTATCATTGAAGGATTTAAAGCCATCCATATCACACTCTGACACATTGAGTCGCGCCGCAATACTCTTTAGTATTGAAGAACGGGTATTCTTTACATATGAATCATCGAATTCTCTTAATTCATCTATAGTGTCAAATTCAAAGATTATATCTGAAGGATATTTCTTCATCTTCATCTTTAATTTATCGATATTTTCAATAAATATATCTTCCCAATACTTATCTGCTGTTTCCGGCAAATCATAAACTTTATCCAGGATCTTGGTAAATTTATTGCTGAATTCCTCATCCCAGAATACATGACCTAACATATACCAGGAAGAAATGCCACCAATAGTTACCTTTGATATGAATCCATCCTCATCTGTAGTTATACACCATTCATTAGTTCTTCCATCTGAATAAAGAGCCGAATAAAATGCGCATTCTTCCTCACTATTAAATGGATTGTCATTAAAATAATTATCTGCACAACAGATATAAGTATTCTTTAAAATATCTTCTACAGCCTTAATACTTGAATTATTATTTCTTGTTTTGTAATAAGGATTATGTATCAACTTTACATTACACTTCTTTTCCAAGTATAAGAAAAGCTCTGATTTATAACCAGTTACTACATAAACTTCATTTATACCAGCTTCATGTAGCTGTCTTATCTGTCTTTCAATAAGGACTTCTCCTTTTACCTCAGCTAAAGCCTTAGGCTTTTCATAAGATAAGGGTGCAAATCTGCTGGCTGTTCCAGCCGCAAGTATTACCGCATTATCGACTTTCATGCCCTACATCCTCTCTTTCGCATATGTATAATAGTCTTTGGCATATCGATATTGTCTTAGGCTGTATTCTCCAAATTCTATTCCAAGATGAGCCTTATATTCACACCAGTTGGACCATAAAAGTCCGGCAATGGCTACATAGCAATAAATCTTTGTTCTGATCTCTTCAGGGCATTTATCTTCATAATAAATATCTATGATAAAATCAACCATGCTCTTTTCATACATGCTGTAGATAGCAAACATCGCAATATCCAGATCCGGATCCTGCATACCTGCATATTCCCAGTCAGTAAGCTGAAGCTTCTCTTCTCCATTTTCTTTATAGAAAAGGAAGTTATCACAGTTTGCATCTATATGAGTAAGACATTTCTTTTTATCCAGACCATCTACATAATTTATCAGCTCTAGAACATGTTCCTTTGTCTTCTTATAGTCAGGATAAGAAGAAGGCTCCCCATTCCATAATGATTCATAAAAGTTGATTTCTTTAAGAAGATTAAATTCATGATCAACTTTAAGATTCATATTGTGAAGCTTTTTAAGTAATTTAAAGCACTTCTGTAAATCTTCAACCTTTCTATCATTACAGGTTCTTACACCCATAAGAAATTTAGTTACCTTATATCCATTTTCAGGATTGATATAAACAGGATCATCACAGAATCCTTTACCTGCAATAGTTTTATATACTTCTGCTTCTTCTTTTCTATTTATAAGTTGATCTGTTCCTTCTCCAGGAATCCTCATGATATATTTACTACCTTCATAGTTAAAAAGGAAGGACCTGTTAGTCATACCCTTCTTAAGGACTTCGATATTCTTAATATCATTAACATCACACTTAAATGCATCCGCAAGTACAAGTATTGCTTCTGACTGAAGCTGTTTAGACTTATCATCTAACTGTCTCAGCTGTTCAAAAGTATTGATCTCATTTACTTTATCCTGCTGGATAACTTTTGCCTTCGTGAACATTTTTCCATTTTCATCATATAAGGCTTCTTCCCAGAAATCATTATCATGATAAACTGACTTTGAAAGATCTTTCATTCTCTTTTTAAGAGTTGGCGCATCCTTTTTACTAATAAACGAAAGTCCAACCATGGTATTACCCTGAATATTTCTTGGAATTTTTACAAGTTCATAGCTTCTTGCAAGTTTAACATCACTCTGACTGTCTTTTTTATCCGTGATCATATACCATGAATATGCTTCATTTTTTCCAAATGGATTTTCTTCAAACCATACATCTGAAGGAACAATATAACTATTTTCTATATATTTTTCAGCTTTCTTAAGTGAATAAAGATTATTCTTTAAAACGTAATCTGAATTTACTATCAGTTCAACATTGTATTTATCAATAAGATAATCAAACTGTTCTTTCATAAATCCAACCACTACATATATCTTTTTAATCCCTGCTTCATGAAGCTGATTTATAAGTCGTTCAATGAGAATTTCTCCCTTTACCTTAAGAAAAGCTTTAGGACATTCATGATTGATCGGAACCATACGCATACCAAAGCCGGCCGCAAGTATTATTGCATTCTTTGGTTTAAAACCATCTATATATTCCCTTCCCTTATCAGTAATCTTCATCATGTGAATATATTTATCTTCTTCTAATAATCTTAAAGATTTATTCACCAGACCTAAGGCATGACCTACATGGGATGCAATCTCTCTTTGAGTTGAGTAATCTTTTTCATATAATGCTTTAAGTATATCTGCTTGCTGTATATTCATTGAAACCTCCTTTTGTTCATGAACAATATAGCACTTTTTTGTACTGAACTCAAGTGAATTTTATCCTTCTAAACAAAAACCTCCCAAAAAAATTTCTAAAAAAAGCCGACCTCTGAATATTAGAATTTTTCTAGCATCCAGAGATCGACATCAATACCTGATACTTATTCAGTTATATTACTTAAAACTTTATAATTGTGCATTTACCATCTGCTCCTGCAAACCATCCTGCACTATCAGGAACATACTCATTTACAAGCATTATTCCCTCATCAAAATAATACCATGATCCATTGTACTTGAGCCAGCCATTATAGAGATTTCCATTCTCATCAGCATATCCCCATGTATTATTATATTTAAACCAGCCTGTTACTAATGAACCATCTCTATTAAAGAAATAATCTTTATCATTGATTTCCATATGATAATAGTTTTCATCTACATAATATGATGGCATAGTAATACAAACACCAAATTTGTAATAGTACCACTTTCCATTCTCTTTTACCCACTTGTCTTTAACAGCAAGTCCGGTTTTTGGATCAGTCCAAATTTTTACAGTAAAACCATCATATGCAGTTAAAGTTGATCTACCTTTAATATATTTACCATTTTCACCTATAATATAAGCACCAACAGCATCATCTGAAGAAGAAGAGCCATTTTCATAATTTATTCTTCCTTTTTCATCCTTAAACTGATATAAAACAGAATTAGTAAGCATTTTGCCTTCTTTAAAATAATAGTCTCCCATCCATCCCTCATGGGCTTTACCATTATTATCAAAGTAATACCAAACAGCCTCACCATATCCGCTATATTTATACCAGCCTTTTGCCATCTTTCCATCAGACTTAAAGGCATATTTATTACCATCTATTGTAATAATAGTATTTCTTTCCATTTCTGAATCTTTAAAGTAATAATAATCACTTCCTGATTTGATCCATCCTGTATATTTCTGACCTTCTTTATAATAACGCCAGCTGCCTCCATATTTTGTCCATCCGTTAGCAACTTTTCCCTCATCATCAAAGTAATAGGATTTGTCATATGATGATGATGAATATGTGCGCTTATTATCTTTAAAATAATAAGTTCCACTAGTTAAAGTATGTCCTTTTTCAAAGTAATAAGAAGCACCAGCTGATTTTAACCAGCCATCTTTCTGGATCTGTCCAGTAGCATCTGATAAATACCATCCGTTTGATCCATCATCCTCAACAGAGTGATACCATCCCTTATTCATTGAACCATCTGGTCTGAAATAATATGTCTTACCATCGATTGTTCTTACAGAATCAGTAACAAGTCTTCCACCATCAAGATAATACCATTTACCATTTGACTTGAACCATCCTTTATCCTTAACAACACCTTTCTTATCAACAATAGTGATTTCACCATCTGCTGTAACATAAGGACCACTTGTTAAATGACCATCCTTATCAAAACAATAATATTTATCTTTATCATAAATAATTGTTGATGTTGCCATTTCAGGACAGAAATAATACCATTTACCATTTATCTTCTTCCATCCCTGAACAAGAGACCATTTATCATCATTAAAATAGAACCACTTTGCATCCTCACTGGAAGTCTGAACCTTCTTCCATCCTTTGGCAGTTACAACATGACCATACTGATCAGCAACATAAAGTTTTGAATTGTCCTCAAAAACTCCCTTTTGCATAACAGGGTCAAGGTAATAATTAACTCCATTCTGCTTATGCCAGCCTGTTTTTAATTTACCTGTATTATCTGCAACATACACCCATTCTTCTGAAGTATAACTCCAAGATATCTCATGTTCATACTTATACCATCCAACAGTAGTTACAATTTTCCCATCAGAATCAGCTACATAAGAATTAGAACCAGTAGAAAAAACGTCTGTGGCAACTCTTCCCTTATAAGTATCACCTGGTCTGAAATAATATTTCTTTCCATTTATTGTCCTAAAACCTGTAGCAAGTTTTCCTGTAGAATCTGTTACATAATATAAATATCCATACTTATCTTCAACAAATCCAACCTTTGTTACTTTGTTTCCTTTTGAATCAGCCATATAATAGATATTATTTTCCTTATATGGAAGCTTTGCTGTATGTGTTGTTGCAAGTGCAGCATCATAAGTAACCGTTTCTGTTTCTTCCCTATCAACAGTTTCTGTTACTACTTCTTCAGAAGCAACCGCCCCTGAAGCAACCTCTTCTGAAGTTACTTCTTCTGTATCAACAGTCTCTTTTTCCTCTTCAGTCTCTTCCTCTGAAAGCTGTAAAGAAGCATCCGTTCCTGTTGCTACAATAGTTGAATCACTGATCTCATCCGCTCTAACAGAATTGATCTTCCCGAAGTTCATACCTGATACAGCGACTGTACCTGTGAGAAGAAATGCTGCTCGAAGCAAATTTTTTTTCCTCATTAACCTTACCTCCGTTAATTAATATTTACTCCAATTATTTTAATATGTTTTTTATAAAAAACAAGTAAGATAACAACCATTTTTCCTAATTTTTAAATACAAAAAGGGGAGCGTATCAAAACACATCGATACGCTCCCCAAAACTATATTTTATCTATTATATTTTATTTTTTAAATGGATTCTTTTCAGCAATTCTTCCATCTACTCCTGCATAAAGTGCTTTTGTTCCAGCAATAAATGAGTCTGTGATAAGTCGTCCCCTATCAAAGAAATACTTATTTCCTCCATCTTCAAGCATACCATCATAAACTGTTGCGTCTTTATTAAGGTATCCTTTTATTTCCCCAGCTTGTACCCAGCCAGTTGCAAGCTTTCCAGCATTTTGGAAAACGAGGATCATTTCAGTTTTAGTTTTTTCATCATAACTCTGCTCAATTATCTGTCCTTTTCTAGCTCCTATGGTTATTCCTGAACTAAATAAATAATATAGATCACCAGCTGCGTCAGTATAAAAACCTTTATCTTTTATTAAATAGCCAGTCTTTTCATCTGTAAATACCACATAGTCGGTATTATCATAATCATACCTAACTCTCTTAGCAGTTAAATAACCAAAATTATACATAGGCACTGTATATTTACCCTTAACAGCTTTACCCTTATTATCGATAAACATATAATTTACCTTAGATTCTTCATCTAATTCTCTTGGAATATTCCATATAGTGTGGTATTCATTTTCCTTCTTTTCTTCATCATAAGTAACTTCAAGGAAGCGATCTCTTATCATATAGCCGTTTTCAACATAGTAGTCACCAACCCAGCCTGTATATGCTATACCATCATCGCCAGCATATATCCAATTGCCATTACCGATAGATTTCCATCCTTTAGTTACAGGTTTCTTTACAGAAAGGCCTTTCTTTGAGAACCAGTAAACATGTGATGTTTCACCATCTTCATCAGGAATTACATAATAACCATTCTTATAAACTCCGAAATTGCGATTATCTTCAAATCCATAACCATATTTTTCTAAGAAATAGTATCCTTCAGCTACATAATAGAATTTTCCACCAGGACCTGTTAACCAGCCTCTTTGTTCTTCTCTATCCTTAAGAACTGTTAATCCATATTCATTGGTTGTAAATTCAGTATATTTATCCCAGTTCCAATCCCATTTACCATCTTTATCAACATAATAATTATCTGGAGTATAGGAATCTGTAAGCATTATTCCATTAGAAATATAATACCACTGATCTTTCCATTTAAGCCATCCAGTCATTCCTTTTCCAGTCTCATCAGCATAGAACCATTCTGTTCTTCCATAATTAGTATATTTATACCATTTATTGACGATAAGCTTTCCGGTACTGTCAAATCCGTAATTATGCCATCTGTCTTCTTCAATTGAATATTTTATATTTTTAGTTAATTCTTCTTCATCTTCTTCATCCGCTTTATTATAATCAGATAAATATTCATATCTATTACATAAAGCCCTTGAATCTTCGATAAAATACCAGTCATCACCTTTGTTAATCCATCCGTAATATCTTTCACCTTTATCATAATAAAGAAGTCGATCTGAATCTGAATCACTGTAAATATCTGATTCTTTTACAAAACCATTGGCAATAATAGCATTTTTTCTAATAGTAAGCTCATACGTATCAGAGTAATCATATAAGCTTGAAATGTAGAAATCATCGCCGCCATAGTCAATTAAAGAATCATCTTCTTTTGAGAAGCGATATGTTCCGCCTGAAAGGGCTTCACCATGAATGAAATAATACTTAAATGCTCCTACAGTCTCCCATCCATTCTCTGGAAGAGAACCATCTTTATAAGAATACATCCATTTTCCATTTCTGTTTTTGTACCATCCATAATTGATAGTACCATCTGGCTTTACATATACTTCCTTATCATCAATTTCAACAAATGTATCAACAAGAAGGATACCATCATCAAACACATAATCTTTTCCATCCTGTTTTACAACTTTAAGAGCTTCCTCAATATCCTTAAAGCCATCACTATCAGGATAAATTACACCCCAAGGATTATCTTCTCCTAAAACCAACGGATCATTAGTTATCTGACCTTTTTCATCAAAATAGTATTTATTACCATCATTATCGATCACCCATTCATTCTGACACATTTCCGGAACAAAATAATATTTCTTTCCATCAATTACATGCCAGCCTGTATATAAAGTATGATCTTTATAAAGATAAAACCATCTCTTATCCTCGACTTCAACTTCCTGATCTTCTCCGTCAATATATCTTATATCCGTTCCTTTAAATAGAGTAACATTATTCCAGCCTGGTTTTGTAGCAACAATTCCTTCATAGTTTGCTACGAACTTATCATATCTTCTTGTTACAGAATTATAACCATCGAAAACACCTCTACGCATTTCCCCTTCCCACTCATCAAAATAGTAAGTGGAACCATCTACTTCTAACCATCCTGTAGCAAGTCTTCCTGTTTCATCAATTACATAAACCAGACAGTCATCCGGCTTATTTTCAACTTTGCCATGGAACCCGATCTCAGTAACCGGATCTCCATTATCATCAAAAAGATAAAGGATATCTCTCTGTGTATCTTCATCATATTTTCTTTCAATATGTTTCCATATTTCAGAATAATCGATACCCCTAGATAATTTCAGTTCCTGGACATTACCGTTTTTTATATCTGTTCCCTGATTTAAATCTTCCTGAATCTCCTGATTATTTTCTACATTGCCCTGGACTTCCTGCCCCTGACCTATATCTCCATCAATTTCCTGGTTTTGATTTCCCCCTCCTTCAATATCCTGGTCCTGTTTTACTTCACCTTCACCACCTGAACCAAGGTCCCCTTCACCTTCATTCAGAAGCTCATCCTGCTGATCATCCTCCTGCTGATCATCATCTGTGTTTACAATTCCCGAATCTTCCGCTCGAACATCTTTTATCGCTCCTTTAAAGCCACAGCTGAAAACAAGCGAGCCAGAAAGAGCGATTCCTAACAAGAGTATTCTCTTTCTCCTCATAAAACACCTCCTAAATACTAAAAAACAATACACTATAGGTTTGCACCTATTTATAATTATACCCCATGTCCGACAATTATATGTGATAACGCAGTGAATTAAGACATTTAATCTATCTCTTCACAAACTGTTCATCTATTCTTTACATAATACCTTTACATAAAAATGGACCACAGCCCCCGGGACTGTGGTCCATTTTTATGTTAACTTAATGATATACAACTACTTTAGTTCCGTAAGGAATATTATCATAGATCCATTTAGCTTCTGAAAGAGACAGTCTTACACATCCAAGAGAAAGTGCTTTTCCAAGTCTTCCATCAATAACTGTGTCAGGTGATGGTTCCTGTGCATATAATACTGAATGGAAAAGATAATCACCACAAAACTGGGTATAATACCAGAGTCGTGCATCATCATGGTCAAAGTAAATACCTTTAGCCTTAGTTGTAAAGGTTCCTTCAATAGTTGGTGTCTTATCACTGCCATCAGAACACTCAAGATATTTAATATTAGTCCATGATCCATTAGACTTCTTATAAATTCCAACCCTGTGGGTTGAACGGTTTACAAGTATAAGATATGATGTGTCACTATCGTAACCTTTAGCTTTGTTATGCATATTATCTGCATTATACTTTTCCCAGGTATTGTCCTTACGTCCATTTTTATCCACATGGTAATTTCCGATCCACATATCTTTTGCCATTCTGCCATTACTCTGAAGATAATAATCACCGTTCCATGCATCATGCATCATTCTTCCTGACTCATATAAGAAATACCAGTCACTTCCCAGCTGAAGCCAGCCGGTTACCATCTTTCCGGATGGATAAAAATAATACCAGTCATTACTAAGCTTTAACCAGCCCGTATCCATTTTTCCGCTTGTTCTGAAATGATACCAGTCTTTTCCTATATACTGCCAATCTGTCTGCATTCTTCCTGACATAGCAAAATAGTACCATTCCTTTTTTATTTTCTGCCAGCCAGTTACCATTGTTCCACTGTTTCTAAAATAATACCAGTTATTGTTTATCTTATGCCACCCGGTCTGCATCTTTCCTGATGGGGCAAGATAAAAATAATTATCATTAACCTCAATCCATGAAACAGCCATTTTCCCAGATGGATAATGATAATACCAGTTATCTTTTACCTTATTCCATCCTACTGCCATGATCCCTTTTTCATTAAAGAAATACCAGTAGTTATCGATATATTTCCAGCCAGTTACATTTTCGCCCTTATCATCATGATAGATCCAGGTATTGTCACTACATTTGATCCAGCCTGTAATGATGTCTTCTTTCTTATCTTCATTACCTGGCTCATCTTTGCCATTATCATCCAGAAATCCGCTATCATCTTTTTGTTCTGCATCGCTGCTGGTAGCCACCGTATCAGCTGCTCCACCATCAGCAGCTTCAACCTTGTTAAAAGAAAATAGAGATACTGTAATAAACCCACACAATAAAAATAGTTTTTTACTAACCCTCATAGCACCTCCGTATTTAATTATAAAACTCTATCGTATCAACACTATGATGATTTCTAGACTCCTTAGGAGGAAGATCATTATAGTTTGAACCATAGTCAACTAAAAGCATTCCTTTTGGATTATGAGGACATTTTAACTGATGTCCTTCAAATTCAATCCTGCCTAAAGGGAAAATGTCATCATACTTATATTTTAAATCCCATTCATTTTCATATCCAAGATAAAGGTATTCCTTTGATGAAAATAAACTAAAGAATTTAAATACTGGAATAAAAAAGTATTTAGATATGCCATAGATCATTGATGAAATGATCGGATGTTTTCCTAATGCATGCCATTCGTTGATAACCTGAAGTCTCTTTATAAAAGCTCTTGGTTTCTTCTTAACCCCAAATCCCCAAGGGAATATATCAACCTGAACCCCTTTATACTTACGCTGATTATGGATAAATTCATCCTTAACGTAACAGGAATTAAGGTCTCTTAATACATTATAATGTCTTACGAAGCCTTTATCAATCGAATGATCCTGTACAACGTAATCATATTTACCACTATTGACTATTTTTCTGAATTTTTTTAATCCGGCAGGTGACATTACTACATCTGTATCATCATCCCATGGGATAAATCCGCCATGTCTTACTGCTCCTAAGAGTGTTCCATATCCTATAAAATAATCAATGTCATTTTCAGTACAAACCTTATCAAGGAAGATAAGTAATTCAAGCATACGATCCTGAGCTTTTCTAAGATTACTGCCCTCATAATTATACTCAGCTTTAAGTTCCTCTTCTGTCTCTCCTGTGTTGTAAACCTTCTTTTCCATTATCTCTTCCTCTTTTTTAAGAATTCTTTTATATCTTTATTATAAAATATAGCAAAAACTACAACATAAGCTATGCCGCTTAATACTACATCCAGTACAAAATTGAATACGCGGTTTTTGATAAGATTATTAATACTAAAACATATAACAAATATCAAACCACTACCTGTCAAAGCTGTAACAAGAGATTTTGAAACATTACCTATCTTAATCTTTCTTGCATAATATAAACCCATTAATGCAAGAGATGTTTCAGCAAGAAGTGTAGTAAAGGCTGCTGCATTTTCTGCATATAATGGAATAAGCACAAAATTAAGTCCTATATTGACTGCTGCACTTATAAGTGTTGCGATGGTAACCTTCTTTTCCATTTTGAAAGGTATCATTACTATATTTATATAAAAATTAGCAAGCAACGCCGGCGCCAGCGAAAAGGCCAGTATTCCAAGGGCTGTAGTTGCGCCCGCAAATTCTGCTCCCGAGAAGATCATGATCAGATCCTCCCTTACCATAAAAAGTCCTACAGAACATGGCACAGTAAGAAGGATAGTGAAATTAAGTACTTTACTTAATTTTAAATTTGCCTTTTCTTTATCATTTACAAGATCATTTGATATTCTGGGAATGATAACTACAAATGCCGCATTTATCATTTCTTTGATAAGCTGATAAAATCTGGTTGCAGCTCCATACAAACCATTGTGACTATCATCATATGGAAAAAACAGTTTAATTATCGATATATCCGAATTAATGTAAATAAATGTTGCTATTGAGCAGGCAAAGAAATACATTATCGGCTTAATATGCTTCTTCATATCCTTTGATATGACAAATTTAGGAATTATACCCAGGTTTTTTCTAATATGAAAATAGTTAAAAAAATTGGCTATAATAATACCCGTCACACTAACGATAGAATAACCAAGTACATCATCTCTGTTTCTTACAAGTATAAAAAGAAGTCCTAAAGCTACAGTCTGAGCTATTATATATCTGATAGTTATAAAGAAATAATCTTCAAAAGCACTATTGATCCAATCTGTTCCAATCGTTGTAAAAAGCACCGAAACTGAAAGCACCAGAATAAATGGTGCATAGTCATGAAAATGATCAACAAATATAAGCAAAGCAAAAAGTATAAGAAATGATATAGCTGTTGTAATTATATTGATAGAATATAATTCATTTATAAGTTTTGATAATTTATCTTTTTCATCTCTTACTCTCGCGCACTCTCTTACTGCATATCTAAGGATACCTGCCGCTGCAAGATAGGATATATAATTTACTACATTCCAGCTGAAGGTATATTTACCATAATTATTTACACCTAATACCCTGAAGGCATAAGGAAATGTTATCATCGGAAAAATGATAGCACATATCTGTTTGATAATATTTAGTAATGCATTACGTTTTACGGATCTAGTCTTCATATTCTTGTCCTTGATCAAAATATTTTAATTACTGATAACTTCCGGTGACCTTAGATTAATTTCCAGGAGTATCATACTAAAAAGCATAGCAAGAATCCTTTGCGGATCAAGATATGACTGAGTTATAAGCGCAACTGCTGCCATAACTGTGATCCCAATACTAAGAGCTTTTCTTTTCTTATCAGTATTAATAGTTAAATGAATCATTTTCAGCAAAAATAATATATACCATATTACAGAGAAAATTCCAAATTTGGCAAAAGTTCCCACAAGGCCTATATCATCAAAATGATATATATCGTCCGGACCGTGTATTACTTTATATAAAGGATCTCCTTCATCAGGATTTGCAATTCCAAATCCAAAGAAGAGAGTTGTTCCTTTCATTTCAGACAGATAATAATCTATTGCTCCGGTTCTTGCATAAGAAGAACCTGTATCTTCGGAAATATCATTATTTACAGATTTATATATTTTAAATCCAACTGCTGCCCCAAGCAAAAGTCCTGAAATAAGAAGTAAAAAAGCTCCGAATCTTAATCTCTCTTTATTTACCAAAAGAAATTCTATTATTATCACCAGTACAACAGTGGCTATATAAAATCTTGAACCATCTACAAGAAGGATTGCTAAAAGTCCGAGCAATGTATAAACCATCTCAAATTTACATTTTCTAAAATGATTCTTAAAAACAATATATGCTGTAAGGATCACAAAAATCCTGTTGAATCCTTCAAACACATTATATATTCTAAATCCCAGCTCTGGATGTCTGAAATAATATTCCGGAAGCATAACTCCGAGTTTCATAAAAATCGTTTGACTTCTAAGATACATGAATCTCTGAGCCAAAAATAAAAGAACAAGTATGCTCCAGAAAATTTCAGCCATTCTAAGAAAGAATCTGAAATTCCTCTTATTATTTAATATCTCTCTTAATATAAAATAATAGAGAAGATTTATAAAAGGAAACAACGGCCATACCACCTGAGTTATCTTATAATCTAATTTTATAAGTGAATGAACAGAAACCGCTGCAAGTATGATATATAACCCTAAGATATATACTCCAAATTCTCCTGCAGCAAATTTATGTCTTATAACATAATAAATAAATACACAAATACCAAAGAGAGACAGTAACATCTTATTAGTGCCATCTCCTCCAAAGTATTTTGGAAGATTTATCATATAAAAAAATCTGACATCAAATATCAGAAAAATAAGTATTATCAGCGAATTGATATTTATCTTCTTTAAATCTTTCATATCATCTACCCTTAAGCCCAAGGATTATTATCATAGCAGTCTTTATAAACTTCATAAGCATGAATAAGTCTTTCATTCTTAGTGATCAGAGCATCTCTTGATGGAACTGACTTAAATCCACTGGAAATCCCATGCCAGTGAATAACCTTTATATCACTTGAATAAACTGTATCATACTTAAGAGTTTTACATTTTAAGGAAAGAAGTAGTTCCTCAGCATAAAAACCTGTATCAGGTTCAAAGCACACTTCTTCTTTTTCTATATATTTTTTTGTAAATATCAGGCACGATCCCTGAAGTACAGTTCCTTGTAATTCCTTCTCTTTATATAAAGTGATGATATCCTCACCTTTTCTTTTATTTCTGATCTCTAATAACTTGGACGGAATAAGATTTCTATATTTACGCATCTTCTCGCTATGCTGATAAAGACTGATAGCAGCGTCAATATTCTCCATCTCTTTTTTTCTTCCTTCAATTAATTTATCAATCTTAGAAGAAGGAACAACTTCGCTATACATTGGTGACTGATGTTTCTTTTCTCTAGGATTATAAATATCCGGCCCTATAAGATAAGCATCTGTCTTATCATAAATATCATGTAATCTATCTATAAAATCTTTTTGCTTTATCTCAATATCATTGTTAAGGCAGATGATAAACTGAGGCCCATAAGCTTTCGCCATTTTGTAAGCCTTATTCATTCCTTTTGAAAAACCATCATTATTTGAATTATGAAATAAGATTATATTTTCACATTCTTTATATCTTTCTTCTAACTGTTTAAAGCTGTCATTATTAGAATTATTATCAAATATAAGGATTTTCGAATTCTTTATATTATCTAATCCTAAAAGAGAATCCACGCACATGCTTGTAGCCTTGAAAGAATTATAATGTAATACATTAAAAAATATATCCATATAAAAACTCTCCTCTTAAATCTCAAATGAAGACTTCTCTTTAAATTTAGCTTCAAAGGCAGCTATAAGTCTTTTCTTTTCTGTATCAAAATCTACTGTAGTATCTGTATCATTTAAGCATATTATCTTATATCCAGAATTAAGTACTTTAGAATAATCAACTCCATTACCTATGGTAAGATAATCACCTCTCTTAAAGACATTATAAGGTGAAAACTCTCCACGCCCTAATTGATCATATCTAAATACAAACTGATTGATATCTGTAGCTTCTCTAAATCTATGTCTGCAGGTAGCATCTAAAAGCTCCCCATCTTTTTCCCAGACTCTCTCTAATGTGGACTTATTAAAACTTACAGGCTGATGATGCATCATAATTCCGGGAAAATCCGGGAAAAGCATAAGCACCATAGTCTTTATAAGACTTTTACCATATTTAAGATTGAGCCACTTACTTCTGTCTTTTTTTATAACTTCTTTAATATTAAAATGTCTGGCAAAGTATTCTGCATTATTAAGAAGTATATGATCAAACTGATTATTTGTACCATTTACATGATTCGGAAACAAAACCGCCATATCACAAGGAAGGCCATTTTTAAAGAAATCTTCCTTAGAAGTTTTGCTGCAAAGAAAGATATCATCATTAAAATAGACAAATCTATCAGCAAGTCCATCTATCCTGTGCATATTTAGTTCTATTGTATGTGAACTGAATGTCGGAAGATATTCAGCGGGAATATAATCCTTATGATTTACAATATTCAGTTTAGGATTGTCAGTATTAAGCCATGCTGGAATATGTCCCCAGGTTATAAAATGTACCTTATTTACCCAGTCAGCATATTTTTCTATACCTCTGAACCAGTATTTAAGTACCTCCCAGTCTCTGAATCTTACTCCATCCTCAGATGTATCCGGCTTATATACTCTCTTTTCCTTAAGCCATTCCGGATCAGAGCCATCTACCCATGGCATTACTATATCTATTTTTTCATTGTCACTGATCATTCTCAACTAATCCCTTATAATATTCTTCAAGTTTCTTTGCTTCAGAAACTATATCAAATCCTGCAGCCTTTATCTTTTCTCCTGCATTTTTATCTCTGGAAAAATCCATATCAAGAATTTCATTTTTCCAGATTACAGGATCATTTGCCTCTATCCATCTCGTATTCTTTGTAAAATCTGTCTCCTTAGTCACACGTGGAGTGTCATTTGCGATACATTTAAGTCCATTAGCCTGAGCCTCGATTATAGACACTGCAAATCCTTCAAAGATTGATGGAAATGCAAATATATCGAAAACATTTAATACTTTCTCAACATTATCAACGCTTCCAGGAAGGCACAAATCATTTTCTAAAGACATCTTTTTTGCCTTATCTTCTAATTCTTTTCTTAAAGAACCTTCACCGATGATAAGAAGCTTTACATTATCTTTAGTTTTCTTTAACTCAGCTAATACGTCAAGGAGAAATGCCTGATTCTTCTGATGTTCAAGTCTTCCTACATTTCCAATGATAAGATCATCTTCTTTAAATCCATACTGTTTTCTTATTTCCTGTCTTATCTTATCTGAATAAGCATATTTACCTATATCTATGGCATTATTTAATATATAGGTTTCTTTCGCTTTCTTCTTTCCGAAAAGCCACTGCGCTGCCACATTGCTGCAGGCCATATATTCTGTCGCAGCCTGTCTTATATCCAATCTGCACTTTTCTAAATAGATATATTTAAGAAATGACTTTAATGAATCCGGCTTAAAAGTAAAAGCAGTATTGTGACTATGTGCCACTCTTATATTTATATTACATTCTTTCGCAATCTTTAAGATATAGGAACCTACTGCATCTGTATGAGTATGGACAATATCATAATTCATTTCAGTAAATAAATTTCTTAAATCTTCCTTATTTTTTTCAATACTTTCTTTACGCGGAGTTATCCTGTGAATAACAACGCCTTGCTTAAGTAACTCCTGAGTAAGGATACTTTCATCATATTCTTTTTCTGTGGCATGAACAGCAAATTCTATATCTACCTCATTATGATCTATATGAGAATAATAATTAAGCACAACCGCTTCTGTGCCACCTCTGTTAAATGCATTATTTAAAATATAAAGTACTTTTACCATAAATACTCCGCTACCTATATGCTTCCTTTTCTAATTCTTTCGCATGATCTGAAAGCAGTTTTATCTTTACATTCTTCACTATATTCTTATTAAGCACTTTTAACTTAGCTTTATCTACATCTTTTAAGATCTGATAAAGCTCGTCCTGATCTTTAAACATAAGTAAAGAATCATCAGGAATTATATCTTTTGCTCCTACATGATCACTGATAAGTACAGGCACACCAAAACTAAGTGCTTCAAGTACAGTAAAACCAAAGGTCTCGTACCATACACTTGGAGCAACAAGAATATCTGTATTATCAAATATCTTTCCTAATTCATCAGAATCAAAATGTCCGAAGCAATTAAGATATGGTCTTTCCACAGGAGATATGAAAGGTGTATTTAAACTGAATCGTTTTCCTTCCTCCCATAACTTATCAAGGGTATCTATAAGCATATAATACCCCTTTGCAGCACTAGGCGCCGCAATATATGTTATTCTTAATTCATCACTGAATTTTTTTTCTTTTTTATTATCTCTGATATTGGCATGAGATATAGAAATTACCTTTCCTCTATGTTTTCCAAAACACTTATCATATACCATCCTGGATACAGAGCTGTTAAAATGAATAAAATCTATCTTGTCATAAATAAATTTATAGAAAGCCCTTAACTGAATATAATAACCAACATGTTTAGCTTTCTTAGATTTATTTCCTGTCACTTTATCATCTGTCACTTCATTTAATGCTGTATCTCTATGACGTTTTCTAAGTTTCTTAACAATTCTACTGTCCTTAAGAGTTCTGTATAAAGGTGACTGAAGAATTATCATCTTTTTCATAGACAAAGCTGTCAAATTACATTCAGGACATGATCTAAAATCTAATACCTCTTCACAAAGCTTTCCATTTCTGCATAATGTAACTTTGGGACATATAGCAAAGAAATCATGACTTGTATAAACCGTCCTTATACCTAACTCTTTTGCTGCATCTACAAATTCTTCATGAAGCCCCATAAATGTGTGAAAATGGATCACTTCTATATTATTTTCTTTAAGGAATTTTATATAAACTTCCTTATCACCATTTTGTGTAAATGCCATTAAATCAACAATACCTTCATCATAAGAAACAGGAAGGGGATTTATAATTTCAAAACTGTTGATACCATAAACTGAAGGTCTTTTTTTGATACGGTTTTTCCTGCCTATTATTTTTATCTCTCCAGGCCAGATAAGAGAGACATTATGTCCCTCCATCACCTGTTCCTTAGCAAGATCTATGACATATTTAGTTAATCCACCAGTTCTATATGGAGGAAAGCCTAATGCATAATGTAATATATTCAAAATATTTCACCTTATTTTTTGTTTATTCCAAATATTTCAGCATATCTTTCAGCAATAAACTGCCAGCTGTATGCGTCACTTATTCTCTTCTTTGCCTTTTCGCCAAAATCATTTAATTCTTCATCTGACAAAAGATCTGCTTTATCAATAAGAGAAGCAAGATTTCCTTCTTCCTTACTCCAGTAAAGAGCAGCATCCTCTCCTACTTCTTTATTAAATCCTACATCCAAAAGAAGATTTAATCTGGTAGAGCCAAGAGCTTCAAGAAGAGAAGGATTTGTACCGCCTACAGAATGACCATGGAAATAACCATAGGCATTTTCTCTGATCTTCTTAAGTAATTCCTGATCATATACTGTTCCTACAAATTTAATCCTCTTATCTTCTTTAAAATGAAGTTTTGAATCAAGTTCTGCAAGGAATTTATCATCATTTGTTGTAATTATCGCAAGATCCTTCTTAGAACCGGACTTCATGAATTCTCTTATCATGGTCTCAAAGTTATTCTCTGGAACAAATCTTCCAACTACAACATAATAATCATTCTTTGTAAGACCTTTTTCTTTATACCAGTCTGTTATTTTTTTATCATCATCATTAAGAATACTTGGTTTTATATCTGCACCATAAGCTATAAATGTAGTAGCAGGATCATACTTTGCATATTCATCATGGATATATTTCTCAATATTTACAGAATCACAAACAAGAAGGTCAGCAGATTTAACCATGCCCTTCTCTGATTCTTTCCAATATTTTCTTACAGGCTTAGACCATTTTGCTCTCATCCATTCATGACCGTCTGGATTAACTAAGAGTTTTCCTCCTAATTTTTCAATCTGTTTCTTATACTTACTGATAAATGGTCCAATACGACACGCAAGGATATAGAAAATGGGATCCTTAATGTCATTTTTCTTACAATATTTAATAAATACCTTAAGAGAAGCGATATCATAATAGATAGCCTGTGCTGCTCCTATCTTTTCAGGTATATGTATCTTAAAACAGTCTGCATTATGATATACGAAACAATGAGGATTGATCTTTTTAACACCTGTTAACTTGTCCTCATCCATATATCCACTGCCATTCTCTTTGCAGGCTATATGATATTTAATGTTCTTATTATTCTGATGATATTCTGTAAGCTTATCGACGAATGTTTCATATCCGCCGTAGTTTCCAAGGCCTTTTGAGCCAATGATAAACACATGCTGCATATAGAATTCCCCTTATATTTTAATTTTTTAATTATACTGAAAATCCTGTATTATTTCAATCTTTAGAACTTAAATGTACTTTTAAGCCCAAGCCACTTCTGATCTTTATCTGAGAGATTAAGAGCTGTACCATCACTTAAAGTATAACCTTCAGCAGAAGCACTTCCATTATATTCTCCACAAAGGCCTGGCCACTCAATACCGATCTCAGGGTCATTCCAAGCCATGCCGCCCTCATCGTTTGGGTGATAGAAATCATTTACCTTATAACAAAACTCTGCTTCATCTGAAAGCACGAGGAATCCATGAGCAAATCCTTCAGGAATAAGGAACTGTGTCTTATTCTCAGCTGAAAGGATAACTCCATACCACTTTCCATAAGTCTTTGAATCTGCTCTTAAATCTACAGCAACGTCAAATACTTCACCACGTACGGCCCGAACTAATTTGCACTGTGGAAACTGCTTCTGGAAATGAAGTCCACGAAGTACACCCTTAGTTGACATTGACTGATTATCCTGCACGAATTTAATATCAAATCCAGCTTCCTTCATGTCATTCTCATTATAAGTTTCCATGAAATATCCTCTCTCATCGCCATGCACCTGAGGTGTTATAACACAGAGTCCTTCAATTCCGCCAACATTCTTTTCAACATTAATCTGTCCCATTTTTATATCTCCTATCTCACATAACAAACTACTGTATCTAACAGTCTGTTAAATACAGTAGTAATTAAAATTAATATTTTACTTTTCCAAGAGCAACCTGTTTTAAATGCTGCCCATATCTGCTCTTTCCATATCTTTCAGCAGAAACCATAAGTTCATCTTTTGAGATCCACTTATTGATAAAAGCGATCTCTTCAGGTGCTGATATCATGATTCCCTGAAGAGTTTCTATGGTCTTAACAAATTCCGCTGCTTCAAGAAGACTTTCCATTGTCCCTGTATCAAGCCATGCAAAACCACGACCAAGAAGCTGTACATTAAGCAAATTATCCTGAAGATACATATCATTTAAAGTTGTTATCTCCAGTTCGCCTCTCTTAGAAGGCTTAACCTCCCAAGCTCTTTTACTTACTCCTGCCGGGTAAAAATAAAGTCCTGTTACAGCATAATTTGATTTTGGATTATCAGGCTTCTCTTCAATAGAGATAGCTCTTCCTTCTTCATCAAATTCAACTATTCCAAATCTATGAGGATCATTTACATAATAACCAAAAACTGTTGCCTTGCCATTTTCAGCATCACTGGCAGCTTTTCTTAAAGTAGAACCAAATCCATTTCCATAGAAAATGTTATCTCCAAGTACCATAGCACAAGGCTCACCAATAATAAACTCTTCTCCTAAAGTAAATGCCTGAGCAAGTCCGTCCGGAGAAGGCTGTACCTTGTAGCTTAAATTTATACCGAACTGATGTCCATCCCCTAATAACGCTTCAAATCTTGGAGTGTCTTCAGGTGTTGAGATGATAAGTATATCCTTTATTCCTGCCAGCATAAGTGTTGACAAAGGATAATAGATCATCGGTTTATCAAATATCGGAAGTAACTGTTTACTTGTAACCATTGTAAGCGGATAAAGTCTTGTACCAGACCCACCAGCAAGTACTATACCTTTCATAATTAATCCTCCATTTCCCCCATAGCTGTTAAATAACGTCCTAAAGCATCTTTCCAATCTGGAAGAGGCTTAAATCCAGCTTCTACAAGTTTTTTCTTGTCAAGTCGTGAATTAAATGGACGTTTTGCCTTTGATACTCCATATTCTTCTGTTGTTACCGGAAGGACCGTAGTACTAAGACCAGCCTGTTTATAAATCTCCTTTGTAAAATCATACCATGATATATAGCCGCCCTCATTTGTAGCATGATAATAACCATATCTGTCAGTCTCTATCATATCTACAAGAAGTCTTGAAAGATCCAGAGTATACGTAGGTGTTCCCACCTGATCTGATACAACTCTTACAGTATCATGATTTTTTGCTACATTAAGCATTGTCTTAATAAAATTCTTGCCATTAAGTCCAAATACCCAGGCAATTCTAACTATGAAATATTTATCTAATGTTTCTGAAACTGCCTTTTCACCACCAAGTTTAGTCTCTCCATACACATTAAGAGGAGCATAATCCTTGTCATCTGGCTTCCATGGTGTTTCTCCTTCACCGTTAAATACATAATCAGTGCTTATATAAACCATCTTTGCATCAATCTTCTTTGCAGCTTCGGCTATATTTTTAGTTCCGTCAACATTTATCGCTCTGACTAAATCCTTTTTATCTTCATCTTCAGCTGCATCAACCTGTGTCCAGGCTGCGCAATGGATGATCACATCGGGACCAACTTCAGAAATAGTCTTATCTACCATTTTCTTATCAGTGATATCCATTGAAATATATGGCATTTTTGTTACTGCTGTATCATCCTGTATGCCATTATAGAAACGACTTAAATCTGAGCCTATGCCATCATATCCTCTACTATTAAGTTCATTCATTACGTCATGGCCTAACTGACCACAAACGCCTGTAACTAAAACTTTCATCGACTGCCTCCGGATATTAATTCTTATTTATCAAGTACTTCTTTCTTTCCGTACATTTCCTTATAATAATTCTGATATTCTCCGCTGATGATATTTTCCCACCAGTCTTTGTTATCAAGATACCACTGGATTGTCATCTTGATACCATCTTTAAACATTGTCTCAGGAAGCCATCCTAATTCGCTATGGATCTTTGTTGGGTCGATAGCATATCTCTGATCATGTCCTTTTCTATCAGTTACATATGTGATAAGTGATTCTGGCTTCTCAAGATATTCGCAGATAAGCTTAACAATATCAATATTTTTCATTTCATTATGTCCGCCGATGTTATAAACCTCACCAACTGTACCATTATGAATGATAAGATCGATTGCCTTGCAGTGATCTTCAACATAGAGCCAGTCACGAACATTAAGTCCTTCTCCATATACAGGAAGCGGCTTATCGGCAAGGGCATTAGCGATCATAAGTGGAATAAGCTTCTCTGGAAACTGATAAGGTCCGTAGTTATTCGAGCAACGACTGATAGTTACAGGAAGACCATAAGTTCTATAATATGCCATTACAAGAAGGTCTGCAGAAGCCTTTGATGTTGAATATGGGCTTGATGTATGGATTGGTGTATCTTCGTGGAAGAAAAGATCAGGTCTGTCTAATGGAAGATCTCCATATACCTCATCAGTTGAAACCTGATGGTAACGCTTGATTCCATACTTTCTGCAGGCATCCATAAGTACTGCTGTACCAATGATGTTAGTCTGAAGGAAGATCTCTGGATTCTCAATAGATCTGTCAACATGAGACTCTGCTGCAAAGTTAACAATGATATCAGGCTTTTCCTCTTCAAATAATTTATCTACTCCTACTCTGTCACATATATCAAGTTTTACAAATCTGAAATTAGGATTGTCCATTACAGGTGCAAGTGTTGATAAATTTCCTGCATAAGTAAGGGCATCAATACAAACGATACGATAATCAGGATACTTCTTTAACATATGGAATACGAAATTACTTCCTATAAATCCTGCTCCGCCTGTTACTACAATATTCATAAATAAAACCTCCAAATAGATTATTTTTTTCTATCTGGAGGTATCATAACGGGTGACGTAACGTCACTGTCAAGTATTATTTTTTATTTTCTTTATTTTTCTTATTATTTCTTCATTATTTTTCGCAGATAAATATTCCTGCTTCTTTTGTTATGTGAAAGCCGCATTCTGTCTTTTCTTCCACATAATCCTTAAATTCCTTATATTTATTCAGGATATAACGATTCTGATTTCCATGACAGGAAAGTATATAGGAAAGTATTGGTTCTGACTCATTTATCTCAATAGAATCCTCATATATCTCTTTTCTTATATTCTTAAAATAAGGCTTAAGCATCTTTGATCCATTTTCAAGTCCAAATACATCATATAATTTTTCTGCTGAAAGAACGATCTCTTTATTAAACTTCTGTACAAGCTCCGTTATTTCTTTCATATGATTTCTGCCATAGGTTGAACATATAAGCTTCCCACCCGGTTTTAATATCCTTCTTATTTCTTTTAATGTCTTTTTTATATCTTCGCAATAAAAGAATACATGATTAGCATAGACAATATCAAATGTTTCATCCTTATACCTTGTCTTCTGACAGTCACATATATCAAATGAAAATCTCGGATCATCATCAAATTCTTTCTTAACTTCTCTTACCATTCCATCTGAAATATCAGAAAGAACGATCTTTAATTTTTTAGGCAGGGAATCTATTGTTTCTTTCCAAATGGCTCCACTTCCACATCCTACTTCTAAGATTTTCATACCGGACTTAATGCCTGAATTTTTTACGATCCATGGAAACCAGCCTTCTTTATTAGTAGAAAAATCAGTATGAAGCCTGATCCTTGCTGAAATATTAGCAGAATTCTTATACTGTTCTGCCAAACTTCTTTCCATAGCAGTTAGATGTATAAGATTCATCATATCATTCCAATTGATCTGCTGATTTTTATCTAACATCTCATAGGTAGAATCAATGGCCTTAGTCATTTCTTCCATTTCTTCTATCTTTTCCTTAACCAGTCTTTTCTGAAGCTTAAGAGATTCTTTTAATGAATAAGTATCAAATGAAGACAAAGTCATTTCTTTTATCTCTTCAAGAGAAAATCCGAGATATTTTAAAAGGAGGATCTGCTGTAATTTTGCAAAATCCTTATCTGTATATAACCTGTTTCCTGACTCAGTGTGAAAAGATGGTTTTAATATATCTTTTTGATCATAAAAACGTATTGTTCTTAAAGTAACATGAGCCTTACTGGCAAACTGTCCTGATGTATAATATTCTTTATCCATTCTATCCTCTAAACAACTGGATCAACCATAAGAAAAAATATGTAACAAGTCCCCTTGCGATAAGAGAAAGGATCGCAGTTAATATAAGAAAAACAGCAAGGGTTGTTAATACTATATTTAATATATCCTTTCTTGCTTTTCTATCCTTTTCTTCATGATAAGCCGGACTTTGAATATTGTTTTTACGGTTATAAAGATCGTAATAAGGACTATCTAAAAACCTCTTATCCTCAGTGATCTTGTCTTTCTCTTCAACTTTATATTCTTTTGCTGGAATTATCTCTTCCGGTTCTTCCACCGGTCCCTCATAATACTCTCCACATTTAGGACAAAGGCTTAGACATTTATCATAATCAAAGACTTTGCCACAACTAGGACATTTGACTTTTCTTTCTTTTATCATAAAACCCCCCTGCTTACTTTTAATAGTATCAATTAACCTTCTTTAGTTTTAAATAATCTATATGCTTAAGATTATATTTTGAAACCATTAAAGAAGCAAGTTCCTCAGATTTTTTATTTATCACCATATCTTTTGAATGACAGTCTGCTCCGAATATCACTTCATTTCCTACTTCTCCCGCAATCTTCCAGAATTTTGGATTTGGATATATCCTTCCATCTAAAAATCCGAGAAAATTTATCTCTAATGGAACATCCATTGCTTTAGCTTTAAGGCATATGCGTTTCATCTGATAATAATAATCTTCATCATTTCCAGTAAAATTAATGATATCAGGATGTGCAAAACAAGAGAACTTCCCTGTCTCTAAAGCTTCCATAGTCTGATCAACATATTGCTCTAAAATATCTACGCTTTTTGTGGGAGTACCTGATGCCGGAGCGTTGATCTCATTATAAAGAAAATGCTGCCCTAATATAATATAATCAACTTCAGGATATTTCTTTAATTCTTCCATGATCTTATCGAAATAATCAGGATAATACTCTGCCTCAAACCCAAGAAATATCTTAATATCATTTGCATATTCTTTTTTCAGATCTGTAATAGTCTCAACATAATCCGAAAGCTGATCCAGCGTCATCCTCATGCCTGAGTCATAGCCATCCGGCCATACCTGAGGTATATGATCCGAAAAACCAAAACATTTCATTCCGCCCTTTATCGCTTCTTCTATATATTCTCTTTCCGTTCCAAAAGCATGACGGCAACGCCATGTATGAGCATGATAATTTGCTAACATTTTATTAATCCTTCCTATTTTGTAAGTTCATAGAAACAAAGGGCACTGCAGGCCGCAACATTTAAAGAATCTACTCCGTTTGCCATAGGTATCTTTACTGTATAGTCTGAATCATCTATTGTTCTTTGTTTTAGTCCATCTCCTTCTGTTCCCAGAAGAATTGCCATTTTATCTATTTCTTTTAATCTATCATCATCAAAATCTATAGTATTATCTCTTAAGGCCATGGCTACTGTCTTAAATCCTATGTCATGAAGATCCTTAATATAGTCATCACATTTATCAAGATAAGTCCAGGAAATCTGAAAGGCAGTTCCCATCCCAACTCTTAATGCCCTTCTATAAAATGGATCCGAAGAATCCGGCGTAAGAAGAACAGCTTCGATTCCAAGAGCAGCAGCACTTCTAATAATAGCACCCACATTAGTCGGATTCACAACGCCCTCTAAAACCGCTATCCTTCTCTTATCTTTAATAAGTTCCTTATAATTTATCAGACTTTTTCTCTTCATGGCACAAAGTGCTCCTCTGGTAAGCTTAAAGCCTGCCATTTTAGCCATGATCTCAGCAGGCGCAGTAAAAACCTTTATATCTTTAACGCCTGCTTTATTTTCAGCTTTTTCGATAACTTCTTTTGTCTCACCATAAATCATACCATCTTCTACTAGAAATGATAACGCTTCATATCCTGCACTAAGGGCTCTATCAATCACTTTCGGACTTTCAGCTATAAATATATTCTCCAAAGGTCTTGATGTATCCTTTCCTCCAATACCATTAAGCAGCTGTTTTTCCGAAAGCCTTACATAAATATCCAATTCTCTATCTGAAAAATCATTTATTTCTATAATCTGCATATTATTCCCCGTTTCTCTCGAAACTTTTTACTATTTTCATTTTTTACTTTTTACTATTTCATCTTTTAGCTGATCATTAATTTTAATTCATTTAATAATTTTCATGTTATTATATCATCTCAAATGACATTAATCCTAGAAAATTTTTCTTTTATTTCTTTTGATTCTTTTATATAATATTAGGGTGTCTGCTTAAATATGCAGCATCTTAATAAATGCAGATTTTGAAAGGATTTAATAATGAGAATAGCAGTAACATATGAAGACGGACTTGTTTTTCAGCACTTTGGAAAGACTAAAGAATTTAAAATATATGAAGTTGATGGAAATGAAATAGATAATTGTGAACTTATAACTACAGATGGTGAAGGACATGAGGCTCTCGCCCCTCTTCTTTCAGATTATGATATTGATGTAGTTATCTGCGGCGGTCTTGGCGAAGGCGCAAAAAATGCTCTTGCAGAAGAAGGAATTCATGTAATCTCAGGTGCCAGTGGCGATGCAAATCAGGCTGTAAAGGATTTTCTTGCAGGAAACCTTACATCCGAAGGAGTTAACTGTAATCACCATGAAGATGGTGGCTGTGGCAGTGCTGAGGGGTGCAGCTGTAGCAGCAATGAAGGCTGCGGTTGTGGCAGTGATGAAGGCTGCGGTGGCTGTAGTAGCGATGAAGGCTGCGGTGGCTGTGGCAGCGATGAAGGCTGCGGTGGCTGTGGCAACGGCTGCGGCGGTTGTATGGATCCAAAGTCACGTCCTATAATCTTCGAAGGACCTAATGCCGGAAAGATTGTCAGCGTTCATTATACAGGCACTCTTGATGATGGAACTAAATTCGACTCATCTTATGATAGAAATGAACCACTTCAGTTTGTATGCGGAACAGGCATGATGATCGCAGGTTTTGATAAAGCTGTAGTTGAAATGGCTATTGGCGAAACAAAAGAGATCCATCTTCTTCCTGAAGAAGCATATGGCGAAAGAGATCCTAAGGCTATCCTTAAGGTAGAACAATCAGAAATTCCCGGTTCTGAAAAACTGAGTATTGGAGATCATATCGTACTTTCTAACAGCTATGGACAGCGTTTCCCAGTAGTTGTATCAGAAAAAGATGATACTATGATCACTTTCGATGCAAACCATGAACTTGCAGGCAAAGCCCTCAACTTCAAGATAGAACTTGTTGCAATCGAAGATTAAATAACTGCGGTTTTATAAAGTCCCTATATTTCGATTTCATAATTCATTTTTACAGAGCATACATAACCAGCCAAAATTTAAATAAAGACGCGAATGAATCCCATCAAAGGGCATGTTTTAGCCCGCTGATGGGATTCATTCGCGTCTATTTAATTATGGCGTCCGTTATATCTATTTTTTGATGTATGAAATCATACCCGGCCCTAATTTTTCATTTGGTCTTTCTATAAATCCATTTTCAATATAGAAATTCTCTCTTCCTTTTGCACACATCAGATCCAGCATCATTTCTTCCCCCTCCATTGTAAGGGATGATACATAATCCTTTAAATATTTGATTAGAACAGAACCTATTCCTCTTTTACGGTATTCTGTAAGAATGATAAGATCCTGAATATAGCAGATAACTCCTCCATCTCCTACAATACGTCCCATTCCGATGAGTTTATCATCATCATAAACTCCTACCATATAAAGGCTGTTATTTATGGCAAGACTTGCCTGTCTATCAGTAAGCCTTTTCCAACCTACAGCCTCTCTAAGAGAAAGATATTCCTCAACACTTAATTTTTTTTCAATATATTTAATCATAATCTAACTGATACGCCTTTATTCTTAAGATATTCTTTTAAATCCTTTATCTTTAGCTCATTAAAATGAAATAAAGAAGCTGCAAGAGCTGCATCTGCATGACCTTTTGTAAGAGCATCATAAAAATGTTCTTTATTTCCAGCTCCACCGGATGCAATAACCGGTATATTTACCATCTCTGCAATAGTATTAGTAAGTTCGATATCATATCCAGCCTTAGTACCATCGCAGTCCATACTGGTAAGAAGTATCTCACCGGCTCCGCGTTTCTCACATTCAGCTGCCCATTCTATTGCATCAATGCCCATATCAAGCCTTCCACCGTTTTTATAAATAGTCCAGCCATCTCTATCCTTACATCTTCTTGCATCTATGGCAACAACAACGCACTGACTTCCAAACTTATCAGCAGCCTCAGATATAAGATCAGGATTATCAATAGCTGAAGAATTTATAGAAACCTTATCAGCTCCTTCTCTTAGGATTGCCTTAAAATCATCAACAGTCCTTATTCCACCACCAACTGTAAATGGTATAAATACTGTTTCGGCAACACGTCTTACCATATCAGTAACTATATTTCTTCTATCAGAAGAAGCTGTGATATCAAGGAAAACCAGCTCATCTGCTCCAGCAAGATCATAAGCTTTTCCGCATAAAACCGGGTCTCCTGCATCAATTAGATCAACAAAATTTACACCTTTAACAACTCTTCCATCCTTAACATCCAGGCATGGGATTATTCTCTTTGTATGCATTATTTCTCTCCCGAATTATAATTCAATAAAGTTCTTAAGTATCTTCAGTCCCACATCCGAACTCTTTTCCGGATGGAACTGACATGCATATACATTTTCTCTTTCAACTGATGCATCTATATCTACAGAATAATTTGTAGAAGCTGCAACATCTTCTCTGTTCTCAGCCTTTAAATAATAAGAATGAACGAAATAAACATATGGCTTATTTTCTAATCCTTTGAAAAGAGTCGCACCTTCTTTTATGCAAAGATCATTCCATCCTATCTGTGGAACCGGAGTGTCCTTTGAATCAGGAATACGATGAATCTTTCCCTTTAATATACCAAGTCCTTTAACTCCCGGAGTTTCTTCACTTTCTTCAAATAGAACCTGAAGTCCAAGACAGATTCCAAGAAAAGGTTTCTTAGTGTCAATAAATTCATGGATAACTTCTTCTAAACCATATCTTCTTATTTTATCCATAGCATCTCCAAAGCTGCCAACACCTGGAAGGATAGCTTTATCAGCCTTCATAATCTCATGCCTGTCACGAGTAACAATGCATTCTTCTCCAAGATATTCGATTGCTTTTTCAACGCTTTTAATATTACCAGCATCATAATCAAGTATTGCTATCATACGGTCATCCTCTCTAAGTTATCCATATCAATAATAACGTTTCTTATTTTTACATAAAATATTAAGGTTATCAAGTAAAACCAAAAAAATTTTTTTATATAAAAAAGAAAGGGGGAAGAGATTTACTCTTCCCCATAAAGATCAATTAGAATTAGAAATCATTCTGTGTATTTATGATAGGAAATGAACCAGATTCACTATCATTAAATACATAATATACTCTGTCATCTTCCGGCTTAAGGAAAAGCTTTATTGAAGTAAGCTTTTCTATTTTGTTTCCGGCAGCTTCCCAGATTCTTTTTGCTTCAGCAATAAGATCTGCTTCTCTTACCTGTTCGCCATAGAATTCCACGAATACATCTTTTTTCATTTTAAACCCTCCTAAATACTCACCTTTATAATTAATTTCCTCTATAATTTTAATAAACTCTAGAGTTATTTGTCAACTTTATCGCCTCTGGTATTTAATTCAAAATAGAATACAACACCATTATCCACGTTATATACGCCATAATCCTGCTGATGTGATCTCATTATAGCTTCAACTATTGAAAGACCAATACCAGAACCTCCATAGCTTCTTGTTCTTGCCTCATCAGCTTTATAGAATTTGATAAATACCTTATTGATATCTTTTTCAGCGATCCGATCTCCTTCATTAAAGACGTTGACTCTGACGGATTCATCCTGCTTTTCATACCAAACACGTATTGTACCGCCTTCTTTTGCATAATGGATGGCATTGCTTAAATAATTGGTAAATACCTCTTCTATCATAAATTCATCAGCCCATACTGAGATCATCTCCGGTTCATCAAAACGGAATTTGATATTTTTTTGCTGCATTGGAAGTTTATTTGCCGCAACAACATCATTTACAAGATCAGTTATATTAAATCTTTCAATGCTCAGTGTCTTACCATATTCCAATTCATTAAGATCTAAAAGCTTCATAACAAGAGTATTCATTTTTTCAGCTTCATCTTTAATTACATCAATATAATACTTCATGGATTCCGGATCATCCGTAACACCATCACTTAAGCCTTCAGCATATCCCTGTATCAACGCAATAGGTGTCTTTAATTCATGAGATACATGAGATAAAAATTCTGAACGCATAGACTCAAGTTTATCTTTTTCTTCGAGATCATTTTGCAATTGAAGATTGGCAGATTTTAACTTGGAGATATTTTCTTCAAGTGTGGTAGAAAGCTTATTCATACTTTTACCAAGACGTCCTATCTCATCATCAGTTTTAACCTGAACCTTTGCATCAAAATCAAGTTTTGTCATCCTGTCAGCGATCTGGCTCATTTCAATTATTGGAGCTGTAAATCTGTGAGTCAGGATAAGGAGTGCAAATGTTTCAAGAAGGATAAGTGCAAACGTAGCTATAGTAAAAAACTTAGCCGCAAACTGCATACTTGTATTTAAGGTTTCAAAATTTCTTCTCAATATGACAATGTTTCCATTATCAAGAACTCCGTATAGATCAAGGGTAGAACCAAGACTCGTATCATCAATTCCATCTCCGTTATAATCAAAAAGGTTATCTGAGATAGAAGATAATTTAATGATATATCTCTCCGGCGTCCTGCTGATCATTCCAAAATCATTGTTTTCTACGATACTCTGAATTGAAAGAGACATCTTCCTGTTGATATATGCCGATGAATATATCTGCATATTCTCTTTATTAATTATGACAATAAGGGAATTTCCCGAGTTTTTTACGTTCCCATAGAAATCTCCTACGCCATTAACTTCAAGACTATCATCATTTTCAATGGACTTAACAAAATCATTACAGGAATAAAATGTATCTACCAAAGTTTTCTTTGCATTGATAAGATAAAAATCTTCTATCATAAACCTGCTTATGATCCACGCAACACAAACAATTGCAATGGTAATCGATACTGTAATTCCAATGATCCTGAATCTAACTGAATTCTTATACCCGTATTTCATTTTTAAGCTGATTTCATTTCTTGTTACGGTATTCATTTATCAATCCTTATTTATACCTCAAACTTGTAACCCAGAGCCCAGATAGTCTTTATAAATTTGCCACTTTCTCCAAGCTTTGCACGAAGTTTCTTTACATGTGTATCAATAGTTCTGGCATCTCCAAAATAATCATAATTCCAGACATTATTGAGGATTTTTTCTCTTGATAATGCAACTCCCTGATTTACCATGAAGTAATTCAGAAGTTCAAATTCCTTAAATGAAAGATCTATTAAATTTCCATCTACTGTAACCTTATGTGCTGTAGCATCAAGCTTGATATTTCCAGCAACAATTATCGAATTCTCATCACTGGTCTGGTAACGGCGAAGAACAGCCTCAACTCTGGCTACTAAAATCTTTGGAGAAAATGGTTTAGTAATATATTCATCAACTCCGATTTCAAAACCACGAAGTTCATCTTTTTCTTCAGATTTAGCAGTTAACATTATTATAGGCACTTTAGAGATCTTTCTTATCTCTTCACTGGTCTCATAACCATCCATCTTCGGCATCATTACATCCATAATGACAAGGGAAATGTCTTTTGTCTCAACGAATTTATCGTAAGCCTCTTCCCCATCTCCTGCCTCGATTACAATATAATCTTTTTTTACAAGGAAATCTTTTACGAGTTTTCTCATTCTAGGTTCATCATCAACCACCAAGATTTTTGTATCTGCCATAATTATAACCTCCAGAATAATTCTCTAAGCATAAAAGCCCCACAATCCACTATATGATAACAAGTATGTTTGACAAATCTGTGAAATATAAGAAAAGGACCGCTAAATAATTAGCAGTCCTAAAAATACTATTTTGCATCTGATGGAGAAGCTGTGAAATCATCCATCTGAAAATTACCATTAATAGTGATCTGGTTCTGCTGACATAAAGCTTTAAGCTCATCTTCATATTCTTTTAAAGCAGCTTTAGAATCTTCAATATCCTTCTTTGCTTTTTCTACATATGAATCATCATTCTTTGTTATCGACATCACTATCTGGTTTATAGCATCACGCTGTAATTCAGCGCTGCGCACATATTTATCCTTAAGATCATTAACTTCTTTATTATCATAATTTAATGCCTTAAGTTCTTTAATATATTCATCATATTTTGGAAGTGCTTCATCTGTGAGTTTAGTCACCCAGTCAGTAGAATCTGCATCCTTGGTATTTGATTTAAAATACTCATTATAGATTTCTACAGCCTGCTGTCTTTTTACGTTAAGACGGGAAAGATCTTCCCCTACAAACTTTACCAACTCAACCTGCAGTCCCGATTGACTTACACCTGTTGTGGCAGTAGAAGGTTCAACGTTTAGATCTTTTCTCTTTCCACAACCAATAAGTCCCAATGAACATACGCCAACGACAATAAGAGTTAATACTTTTTTTCTCATTTTTCATATCTCCCTCACTTATATAATGACTTGTAAATTATATCAAATTTCAGAAGACTTGTTAACCTTTTTTTGTTTCTTTTTAACAAAATCATTTTTATGCTCTTCCATATACTTTTTGTACATGTCAGGCCTTTTGATCCTGGTACGTTCTATTGCAGTATTTTTTCTCCATTCCTCAACCTTTTTATGATCTCCAGAAAGAAGGATCTTAGGCACACTAAGCCCCATAAAGGTTTCTGGCCTTGTATATTGCGGATATTCAACAAGGCCATCATAAAAGGTCTCATAGACCGCACTGTCATCTTTACCAAGTACTCCCGGCACAAGTCTTGAAATACAATCTATCATTGTGATAGCCGGAAGTTCTCCGCCTGTAAGTACAAAATCTCCCAGGGAAACCTCTTCAGGCTGTATAAGTTCCAAGGCTCTTTCGTCTATTCCTTCATAATGTCCGCAAAGGAATACTATATCCTCTTCCAAAGAAAGCTCTTCTGCAAACTTCTGATCAAAAGTTCTTCCCTGAGGTGACATATATAAAACTCTAGGTTTTTTTCCTATTTTTTCTTCCACATCCTTATAGCATAACCATACAGGTTCTGCCTGCATAAGCATTCCACTTCCTCCGCCATAACAATAGTCATCAACATGCTTATACTTATTTGTGGCATAATCTCTTATATTTACTGTATTAAGACTAATAAGTCCTTTATTTATGGCTCTTCCGGTAATACTTTCATTTAAAGCATTCTCGATCATTTCCGGAAAAAGAGTAAGTACATGAAAATTCATAGCATTATCCTATCTATATCATTCCTTTTATAAGATGAACTGTCATAGTATTATTTTCTATATCAACTTTTTTAACAAATTCATCAATGGCCGGTATAAGCACTTCTTTTCCATCATCAGTGATAACCTGATATACAGTCTGTGCAGCAGTTTCAAAATAGTCCTTAAGTATTCCTACTTTTTTACCCTCTTCTGTTACAACGTCTATACCTAATACATCTGCCAGGTAATATTCCCCTTCTTTAAGAGGGACAGCATGTTCCCTGTCAACATATATCGGACACTGACGAAGTCTTTCTACATCGTCGATACTTTCAAATTCTTTAAACTGAAGTATAACAAGATTTTTAAAATATTTTACCCCTGTACAAGTTACAGGAACCATATCTTTCTTTATCTTTAAATAACATTCCTTGAGATCATCAAATCTTTTAATATCATCTGAGATTGGAAATACTTTTACCTCACCATGGATCCCGTGAGGCTGGGTGATAACACCCACCTGAAAATACTGAATCATATCATTCTCCAAATATATAATATACTGGTAAAAAATAAAGCCGTGCCAAATGACACGGCCATATTTTTATAATTACTTGATATCCACAATAACCTTCTTGTCACCCTTCGAAGCAGCTGCCTTTACAACAGTACGTATAGCCTTAGCTATCCTACCGCTCTTTCCGATAACTTTACCCATGTCATCTGCTGCAACGTTAAGTCCAATTGTAATTGTGTTCTCATCGGTTGTTTCAGTTACTACAACCTGATCAGGTTCGTCCACAAGAGATTTTGCAATGATTTCAACTAATTCTTTCATTACGTGTCACCTCCTGGGAGCTTATTTCTCGATACCTGCCTGCTTTAAAAGTCTTGCAACTGTCTCAGTTGGCTGAGCTCCGTTTGAGAGCCATTTCTTTGTCTCATCAGCGTCAACCTTAACTAAAGCTGGCTCCTGGTTAGGATCATATGTTCCAAGCTGAGCAATAACAGCTCCATCTCTTGGTGACTTAGAATCAGCAACAACCACTCTATATAAAGGATGCTTCTTATATCCCAGTCTTCTTAATCTGATCTTTACTGCCATGTTTTTTTCCTCCTAAAAATTAATGTATTATCTAAAAGCCAAACGGCATTTTAAATCTCTTCTTTTTTCCTTTACCCATCATTCCTGAGAACTGTTTCATCATCTTCTTAGTCTGTTCAAACTGTTTGATGAATCTGTTTACCTCAGCCATATCAAGCCCACAGCCTTTAGCAATACGCTGTTTTCTGCTTACATTGATAAGATCTGGATTAGCTCTTTCTTCCGGTGTCATAGAAAGGATTATAGCCTTTGGATGAAGTGTTGCATTATCATCAATCTCAACATCTTTCATCTTATTTCCCATACCAGGAAGCATATTCATAATATCGGATAAGCTGCCCATCTTTTCCATCTGTGCCAGCTGATCAAGGAAGTCATTATAGTCAAATGATGCCTTTCGGATCTTCTTTTCCATCTCAGCAGCTTTTTCTTTATCGATTGCAGCTTCGGCTTTCTCAATAAGGCTTTCAACATCACCCATACCAAGAATACGGCTTGCCATTCTGTCTGGATAAAATGGTTCGAGGTCAGTTAATTTCTCGCCCATACCTGCATACATAATTGGTTTGCCTGTTACAGCCTTTATTGAAAGTGCAGCACCACCTCTGGTGTCACCATCAAGCTTTGTAAGAACGACGCCGTCAACACCAATCTCATCATTGAAAGTCTTGGCAACATTTACAGCATCCTGACCAGTCATTGAGTCAACAGTAAGGAGTGTATAAGTAACCGCTATATCCCGCTTAATGTCTTTTAATTCATCCATCATGTCCTGGTCAACATGAAGACGACCTGCTGTATCTATAAATACAACATTTATTCCATTTTTATCGGCATGCTTTAAAGCTGCCTTAACAATCTCTACAGGCTTATAATCTGTTCCCATTTCAAATACAGGAACGCCAACTTTTTCACCATTGATCTTCAGCTGTTCAATCGCAGCAGGTCTATATATATCACATGCTACCAGCATGCACTTCTTACCTTTATTCTTAAGCTGTCCAGCAAGTTTAGCAACAGATGTTGTCTTACCGGCACCCTGAAGACCACACATCATAATGATAGTAATCTCATTGGATGGAAGAAGTTTTAATTCTGTAACTTCAGAACCCATAAGTGATACAAGTTCTTCTTTTACTATCTTGATTACCATCTGTCCAGGATTAAGACCTTTCAGCACTTCCTCACCTACAGCCTTCTCGCTGACAGAATTGATAAATTGTTTAACGACCTTAAAGTTAACATCGGCTTCAAGCAAAGCACGCTTAACTTCCTTCATGGCTTCCTGAACATCATCCTCTTTCAGGGAACCTTTGCTGCGGAGCTTCTTAAACACATTCTGAAGTTTATCACTCAAACTGTCAAATGCCATATAATCCTCCGTTCAAGCACAATGTGCATTATACTATTTAAAGTTCCTCAAAAATCTCTTCAGATTTTGTAAGGATCTCATCTATAAGAGTATCAAGATCTGCATCCTTATTCTTTTTCTTGATAAGTTCTGCAGTCTTATTAATTTCTGTAATCTTTTCTTTTGCTGATAGAAATTTATGAACAAGATGAAGTTTTTCTTCATAACCTTCCAAAAGCTTGTCGCATCTCTTTATCATATCATATGCGCCCTGTCTTGAAATGTTGCTTGTTCTTGCTATTTCCGCATAAGACATATCATTAAATACTATGTCTTCATATGCCTGCTTTTGATGTTCTGTAAGCAGTTCTCCGTAAAAATCATACAAAAGAGACTGGCGTACTATCTTTTCCATAAAACCGCCTCAACAAATCTTTGTAAAGTATTCTTCCTTTACAGCCTTGTTTAATATACTATACAAAGAACTTAGTGTCAAGTATTTTTTCTTGACACTTTTCTTTTTTTCTTTCTTACTACTTTGCTTACTTTTAAATCAGGCTCTTTCCTCCTTTTCTTTATACTTTTAACAGTTATCCCCGTCTTGGTTTTTCTATATTTCTTATCAGTTTTATCTTCATCAAATATAGTATAATCCCTATCAAACAGTATCTTTGTGATCAGATGTTTCAAAACTGCCTGATCTGTTTTTTCCAGGATACGCTCCATAACTTTAGCTTTCGAATAAGACTTATATGCAGGATAGGATAAAGAAAGTACCATATCATCTATCTCTCTTCTCCATAACATATCCAGCTGATATTTAATCTTTACTTTAGGACATTCTAAAGCTTCTCTTTGAAGAGTAACTCCATTTTCATCTGCTACTATTATCCCCCAGTAAGAAGGAACATGTTCTTTTGCATGAATCTCGTGCTTTTTTCCAACTACCAGATAACACTTATCACAGTATTTTTCATAATCCTTTATCTGACTTCTAAGTCTTTGATAAGAATCGCTGTCAGACTTTATCTCAAATCCTATTATCAGATCTTCTATTATCCCTATAGCATCAGCTCTGGAACCATAGATCACCTTTTCCTCAAGGATCCTGATCCTGCCATATGTTTCATCGAGATAATCAAATAATACTTCTCTAATGTCTATATCTTTCATAAATCATTTCCTGAAAAAAATTTTCAGCCAAAAAATGGGACCACCCAAAAGTGATCCCATGGCTGATTCATTTTATTCCTCTACAAGATAAGGCTTAAGAACATTTAAGATCTCAACGATATTCTTATCTCCGTAGATATTTAAGTCGATTGGCTTTGAGATATCAAGACTGAAGATTCCCATAATTGACTTCGCATCTATAACATATCTACCGGCAACAAGGTCAAATTCTGCTTCAAAGCCGCTGATGTCATTAACAAAAGCTTTTACCTTATCTATAGAATTTAATGATACTTTAACAGTAGTCATACTTTTTGTACCTCCCTAAGTTTACATATTTATTTTCTATATGATACAATAATAAAAGTTGCACACATAAAAGTCAACAATTCTTAAATGAAATGGTGTAATAATTATATGAAAATACTAGAAGGAAAAAAAATCTTCATCTATACACTAGGCTGCAAAGTTAATCAATATGAATCTGATGCAATGTTAGAAAAACTGCTGGATGCAGGAGCAATTAAAGGAACCGAAAATGATGCAGATATATGCATTGTAAATACCTGTTCAGTTACAAATATGGCAGATAGAAAATCACGTCAGATATTAAGCCGTATGAAAAAGCAATGCCCTGATGCCATCGTTATCGCTACCGGATGCTATGTTCAAGCATGTTCTAGTGAACTGTTGGAAAACCAGCTTTGCGATGTGATAATGGGTAATAACAGAAAGAAAGATGTAGTACGTATCATTTCTGAATTTCTCTTAGAAAGAAATACAAGCGATAATATCATCGATATTAATAAAGACTCTGAATTTGAGGATTTAAAGGTTAATATGCCTGAAACCCATACAAGAGCCTATATAAAGATACAGGATGGCTGCAACAGTTTCTGTTCTTATTGTATAATCCCATTTTTACGTGGCAGGATAAGAAATAAACCTATAGATGAGATCTATGATGAAGTGGTTAATTATGCTAAAAACGGCGTTAAAGAAGTAGTTCTTACAGGTATAAACATATCTTCTTATGGTGATATCGGAGAATATGATCTAGCTGATGTAATATGCCGTATTGCAACTGTCGAAGGAATCGAACGTATCAGACTTGGCTCTTTGGAACCAAGAGTAATAACTGATGAATTTTTAAACAGGATAAAGGATATTCCTAAGGTATGTCCTCACTTCCACCTTTCTCTTCAAAGTGTATGTGATAAGACTCTTAAGAATATGAACCGTAAATATACTGTAGATGATATAAAAAGGATATGCAAAGCTCTTAGAGATACTTATAAATTCCCTGCTCTTACAGCAGATATCATCGTTGGTTTCCCTGGAGAAACAGATGAGGATTTTGAAGTAACAAGGGCAAACCTTGAAGAACTTAATCTTTATGAAATGCATGTTTTTAAATTCTCTCGAAGGAAGGGTACAGTTGCTGATGGTATGAAGGATCAGATACCTGAAACAGAAAAGACCAGACGAAGCGACATTCTTCTTAAAATGAGAGATGAAAACATGAAAAACTATAATGATCTTTTTAAAGGCGATACTATCAATGTATTAGTTGAAGAGATCACCAAAAAAAATGGCAGATCCTACTACCGCGGTCATACTGAAAGATATATGGATGTACTGATCCCAATTAATGAAGAAGCTGATACATCAAAGATAAACACTATAATTCAGACTGAATATTAAAAAACTGAAATTAAAAACCCTTAAAAAAGGCCTCTGCGGTGATGATAGCAAAGGCCTTTTTTAAAGAAAAATATGTTATTAAACTTCAAAGATCTTATCTGGCTCTGTTTCGATCATATCTTCTCTTGCCAGCATTATCAGATCATCTTCTGTAATATCAGGATTTTTTACAATTCTAGTAGCCTGTCTGTCAACGCATCTTTCAAAATAGTTACGAACAAGACGAGCATTTGCAAAGTTTTCTTTCTTTCCTTCAGCAATACCACGTAAATAATTCTCAGCCATCATATATGCGCCTGGATCAAGATCATAATCATTCTCACTGCACATAACAACGAAGATATCCATAAGCTCATCACTTGTATAATCTCCGAAACTGATATATTTATTAAAACGTGACTTAAGACCTGGGTTAGATTCAATGAAGGCATCCATTTCATTTGGATAACCTGCAACGATAACGATAAGATCATCACGGTCATCTTCCATTCTCTTAAGGAGAGTATCTACAGCTTCCTGGCCATAGTCGCCTGCGTCACCATAGTTAGTAAGTGTATATGCTTCATCTATGAATAAAATTCCACCAACTGCTCTATCAACTACTGCTGATGTCTTGATAGCTGTACCGCCTGGGAAATGGTCAACAAGACCAGATCTGTCAACTTCTATCAACTGTCCACGGCTAACAACTCCAAGCTGTTTATAAATCTTTGCGAGAAGTCTTGCAACTGTTGTCTTACCTGTACCAGGATTACCAGTAAATACAAGGTGAAAAGACATATCTACTTTCTTAAGACCCTGAATCTCTCTAAGCTTACGAACCTTGATCAGGTTAATGATATGCATCAGATCCTTCTTAACTGAATTAAGACCGATGAGATTGTTTAATTCTTCAATAAGCTCATCAAGAGGTTTTTCAATCTTGTCATCTTCTGCAGCTTTGCCTTTTCTACTACGTCCTACAGCACCTTTTCCTCTATGGAATGATGCATTGGGATCCTCTTCTTTTTTGATATTCTGGAATTCAGAGATATCATCTGCTCTTTTCTTAATAAGATTGTAACCTTCCGCGTCTACAGAAACCTTTGTAGTAAACTGTCCTGTTGCGGCATTAAATTTAGCTGTTGTCTTTATGTCAGAACCAGCTTCAGGCATACTAATACTGTCTTCTCTGTTAAGCAGCATATTTAATTTTCTCCTTGATACTAAATTGTAATTGCATAATAAATAAACACAACTACTAAGCTTATTATATAATGCACTTGTGTCTATTTAAAGGCTATTTGTGTACAAGTTTCTGTCAATTTTGATAATTTTATTTTATCAATTTTTCAGGAAACTTTTATTTTTTATTGATTACTTTATCTCTTAAAGCTTTAAAGCTTTCACGACTGATAAAGTGCTCAATCCTGCAGGCATCTTCCTGTGCTATTTTTTCGTCTACTCCAAGAGAAATAAAGAAATCTTTAAGGACTGTATGCCTCTCATATATTCTTTCTGCGATTTCTTTACCTTCTTCTGTAAGATAGATATATCCTGCATCTGTAACTGTAATATACTTCTTTTCCCTTAAATTCTTCATAGCTATACTGACACTGGATTTTTTAAATTCAAGTTCATTTGCAATATCTACAGCTCTTACTACAGGAAGCTTCTCTGATAACATCAGTATTGCTTCAAGATAATTCTCTGTTGATTCATTTGATTTAATATTATGCAAAATCTGTCACCTCTGAAAAATATTTTAAAGGTCTATCCCCTCTTTTAACCTTGCCCTTGTATGATACATCAAACCGCGTCAGTTTGCAATCGCTAACTTACGTTAGTTTTTTGAGCATCAAACTAACCCGTATCTACTCTTCTGGAATATAGTAACTTCCCATTATCTTAAATACATCTGTTTCATTCATAAGCTGGAATATAAGTGCTTTTGTCTCTTTTTCAACAAAAGAACATTTTAACTCAGCAATAAATACATAATTCCAGATTTCTTTTTCATCTGCCTTTGAATGGATCTCTGCAAGATTAATTCCATAATCAGCTATCATGGAAAGTACACTTGCAAGGCTTCCACTCTTATTCTCACAGACAAACATTATCTTTAATCTGTTATCTTCAGGTCTTACCACAAGATTCTTAGTAAATTTTATAAGTTTTTTCTTATGTTCGATACCATTTTCAACAGAAGAAATGATCCTGCATTCATTTATATATAATGGCTTGTCACATATTATCTTATGCATCTCATCGGAAACACTATATCCTACATCTTCCATAATACCAAGACCTGCAGTATTATCGTTTTCCAATACGATTTTTGCAAGCTGATCCATACCAGTTACTGTTTTTACATTTTTAAGATCGATCAGCCTAATTATATCCTCATCTCTTTTTTCAACGACATAATCATCAATTTCTGTCAGTGAATCTATATATGGAATATTAAGACAATCCTTTAATTCAAGAGTTCTTCCATATTGGTACTTACGGCTTACTTCCATAATACGCTTTATAAGAGCAATGTATTCTCTCTTAATGGAAGGATCTACCCCTGTTGTAAGCCTTTCTATTATTGCTACTTCTCTGTCAGGTTTATAGATAGCATCCTCAGTTTCTGCTTTGCAGCGGGCAACAGCGTCTGATAAATGCATCCTCTCTTCAAACAGCTTCTTAATCTCATTATCTACCCGGTCAATATTTACCCTTACTTCTGAAAGATCCATATACTCCTCTTTTCTTAATAAAGCCATACAAAGTTATCATCAGTATCAATAAAGTCTATATTATATATAAATATAATCTTTTTTATATCATTTTTTTTAATAAATGTGCTTAAGCTCTCAGTATGAAAATATCTTAAATCCACCATATATATATCACTATAATTATCTGCTAAAAATGGTACTAAAGCATGGGCATAGGAGTCCTTTACGATAAGTATCTTATCATCATCTGAACCTCGTGATGTAATATGCTCCATGGCATGATTTCCATCCAGATATGTAGTATACATATCTTTCTTATATAGATTCTTATAATTATATACATCACTGAAACTTATGTCCTCTTCAGTTATATCTACATTATATGTATTTTCTTTATTGTCATATAAGATAAAATCATCTTTAGCCGCTGTAAATACAGGTGCTTTCGAATAAGAAGAACCAAGGAAATCCCCTTTCAACTCATTCCTGTCATATTCCGTTTTACTTATAGGCTCCTTACCTAAAGCTTTGATAAGTTCTTCATATCCAAGATATGCTCCATCCTGTGTCCAGTGATGATCTGTCTTATTAAAGATATATTCATCTTTATGTTCTCCCAAAACAATGCTCATATCGATCAATTTGATCTTGCTATTCAGATTATCCTTTATATAACCTATAGCAAGACTTTCAGAATCAGATGGAAGTCTGTCCTGATCATACTGATAATAAAATGAAGCATTAGGTATCATAAGGAAATAATAGGAAATATCATCACTTTTTTCCACGAATTCATTGATATAATCTACATTCTTAGACAGCTTATCTTCATCATATCTAAAATCCGTAATATAACTTCCATCTCGTCCTATATAAACTCCATTTATCAATTGATATCCTGCGAAATACTTAACTGAAGTAGATAATTTTACCAGACCATCCTTAAAGATGATCTGATCTGAAAGATAATCCTCTAACTCTTTTGTATATTCACCATTTTTTACCTTTTCAAAAGTGATAGATGGTTTTTCTGCCAGATTTCTATTCTCAAGCTCGGAAAACTTTCTATCCTTTTTAAGGAAGAATCCAAAAGAAAAGATAAGAATATATAAACAAAATGAAATTGTAATGATAATATTCCTCTTTCTCATACGCTACTCCTAAAATCTAAAATAAATAAAAGGATTATATGCTCCTGCAGCAAGGAATGCTGTGGATAATGTCATAACTATAAGGACAAATAAAACCATCAGTACAGTTTTTATATTCTCATTTTTTATCTTTATCTTTTTAATAAAATCTGTTGAAAAGATTCCTGCAAGAATAAAAAATAAAAAGAATTCCGAAATATAAAACATTGTACTATTTCCCGCAAAAGAAAGTCCTTTTCCAAGGAATAGTTTTCTTAATTTTTCCTTCAATAACTTAAAATCATCATATGCAAATATTACCCAGCCTAAGTTTACAAAGAATAATGTATAAAGTCGGGCTATAAATCCAGGTAATTTCTTTAATACCTTTTCAAATCCTAACTTTTCTATCATAAGGAGTATAAAATAATATCCTCCCCATATTATAAAATTCCAGGCAGCTCCATGCCACAATCCTGTGACCAGCCAGACTATCATAAGATTTACACCCTGTCTTATCTTCCCTTTTCTGTTTCCTCCAAGAGGTATATAAAGATAATCTCTGAACCAGCCGGAAAGAGAGATATGCCATCTACGCCAGAATTCAGTTATAGACTTTGACATATAAGGATGATCAAAGTTCTCTAAGAACTTAAATCCAAACATTCTTCCCAGACCTATTGCCATATCTGAATATCCGGAAAAATCAAAATAGATCTGAAATGAAAAAGCAATTGTCGCTATCCACATAAGAACTATCGAGCTTTTTTCATCAGAAAGAGCATTTATCTCATTATAGATTTCACCTGCTACATTTGCGAGGAGTACTTTTTTTCCCAGTCCAGTAACAAATCTTATCACACCAGAACTAAATTTATCTACAGATTCATTTCTTGATCTTAATTCCTTTTCTACAGTCTGATATCTTACTATAGGTCCCGCAATAAGCTGAGGAAATAGGCATACATAGCAGCTTAAATCTATCAGATTATGCTGAGCCTTGACTCTTTTACGATAGACATCAATATTATAAGAAAGTATCTGAAAAGTATAAAATGATATTCCTAAAGGGAGCGCTATCTTTATCATTTTAACCCCCCGTCCCGCTAAGGCATTATAATTTTCAATAAAGAAATTACTGTATTTAAAGAAAACAAGACTTCCCAGTTCAATAAATACCCCCGACAAAAACCAGATGGTACTTTTTCTTCCACTGTACTTTTCAGTCATTATGCCAGATATATATCCAACCAGAATAGTAAGTATGATAACTAAAAGAAATCTATGTTCTCCCCAGCCATAAAATACAAGGCTCATTATAAGAAGCCAGATATTCCTGAGCTTTTTAGGGATAAGATAATATCCGGCAACTACCACCGGCAGAAATCCATATAAAAATGTAATACTTGAAAACAGCATCTAAAAACTTCCCTACTTAAATATTTTTTTCACTAATATTTTTTATTCACTTTCAAGTTCTTTAAGGAACCTGGATTCATTACAGCTTTTACTTCCCATAGTTTTTGGACTATAAATATATAATAATTCACTGCTTCTGGTTAAGGCCACATAAAACATTCTTCTTTCTTCTTCTATTTCCGAGTCAGTATTCGCCTTTTTATGAGGGATATCCCCCTCAACACAGTTTATTATATGTACCTCTTTAAATTCAAGTCCTTTAGCACTATGCATCGTCATTAATCTGACTCCATCTAAAGACTCCTGATACATCTTTTTCTTTTTGCTTTCTTCTATAAGGATCTTTCTATAATCCTCCATATAAGTAAAGAACTCATTGAAATCCTTAGTGCCTTCTGCCATTCCTTGAAAATCATTAAGGATATCAAATATCTCTTCTTTATCCATATTTCTCTTATCACAGAATTCAGCTATATAATCATCATATCCTACAGCTTTTCTTATATAATTGATAGCTGCATAAGGATCTAATCTGCTTATACGACGCAGCTGATTATTTAAGATTCTGATATTAGTTACAAGATAATCTTTATCCTCTGCTTCTAAAATAAGATCTCTTAAATCGACATTTTCATATTTTAGCATATTTCTGCTGATATATCTTACAGGCTTATTCATAAAATTAAGAAAGATTTTTCTTCTGTCATCTCCTATTGCAAAGAGCATATAGGAAATAATAGGCACTACCGCAAAATGATTAAATATATCCGGAAGAAGATCTTTAAGTACAAATGGGATATTGAATTCCCTTAGCTTAAATATCAGCTTTCTTGGATCCTGATTAGTTCTATATAAGACAGCAATCTCACTTGGAAGAATCCCTTCTTTAATGGAAAGTCTGATCCTGTCAACTATCATTTCACACTGAGTACCATTATCCTTTGGTCTTATAAGAGTAACCCGTCCCTTATCACCTGCGCCTGATCTGAGTCTCTTTTTATATCTTTTCTTATTATTTGTAATAAGATTTCTTGATTTATCGCATATTACTTTAGGGCATCTGTAATTAAGGGAAAGAGTAAGGATCCTAGCCTTATTAAATTCCTGTCCAAAGGAAAGCATAATGTCAGGTCTCGCACCTCTGAATCCATATATTGACTGATCATCATCCCCTACAGCAAATATATTATCCCCTGGATGAACTAAAAGTTTTAAGATCTCATACTGAATAAGATTCGTATCCTGAAACTCATCCACCATGATATAAGGATATAATCTCTGGATCTGTTTTAAGATATCCTTTCTTTCTTTAAGAAGTGTATAGCACATGGATGACATATCATTAAAATCAAGTCTTCTTAATTTCTTTTTCTCATCCTGATACTCTAAGAAAAGCCTTTTAAAATCATTTGAAGGCATATCCTTACTATAATAGTCAGAAATATCGATCATATCAAAATTTATGATATCCATCTGAAGCAGTACACTATTTAATACCTCATTATTGTCAGCATATTCTGGGTTGATCTGTTTTAAAAGCTTTCTTATGATCCCCATTTTTTCTTCTTCAGTGATAACAGCTTCATCACTGAATTTATAAGCAGTACGTATTATCCAATAAAAGAAAGAATGAAATGTAGAAAATCTTACATTCTCATATTTTCTGCCTGAGATATTAAGGAACCTTTCCTTCATGGATTCAGCAGCAGCCTTTGTAAAAGTAATGACCAGTATATTTTCAGGTCTTACCTTTTTTTCTTCTATTAAGTTTAATATTCTGTAGGTGATCACCGTAGTCTTACCTGACCCCGGAGTTCCCAGTACAAGAAGCGGCCCCTTGCCCCATCTTATTGCTTCTATTTGTTCCTCGTTAAATACTGCCTTATTCATTTATCCCTCTAAACCTAAAAGGAGTATAGTCTTTAAACTATACTCCCTTTATAACTCATAATAATATTATTTAAGCGTTCTTACCGCAGCACTGCTTATACTTCTTACCAGAACCGCAAGGACATGGATCATTTCTTCCAATCTTCTTTTCCTTAACAACAGTATGTGACTTCTTCTCTGTAAGATAAAGCGCTTTTCTCTTTTCAGCAGAGAAAATGTTATCCCACTGTGGAAGCTCGTATAACCAGTCAGCTTTGCACTGTACCATGTTCATGTAAAGCTTCTCTGGATCAATATCAAGACTTACTTCTGAATCTTCTGTAATGTTATCAAGATCATTTGAAGTTTTTAAGCTGTCATCAATACCATCAAGGAAACCTGTCATAGTTTCGATATCTGTTTTGTACTTCTCAGCAAGTTCCTTAACTGTACCTTTTTCTACAACTGTAACATCTGAAAGAAGCTTCTCATAAATTCCTTTTTCAACAAGGAAATACTTCTGCCAGAACATCTGACCTTCTTTAGTTCTATCATCTAAATTATAAGCGTGTTCACGCCAATCTTTTAAAAGTCCCATCGAATTTCTCCTAAATTAAGTAATTTATTTTCCTCGTGAATTATATCAAATAAAAAGTTCACTTTCAATATCATTTTCTTATGATCTTATTCATATCTTAATGCTTCGATCGGATCAAGTTTTGATGCCTTGATAGAAGGTATAAGACCAAATATGATTCCGATCACCATTGAAAATGCAACTGATACTATTATTGCTGGAACAGAGATGGCAACAGGTACAGACGCAAGGTGAGATATGAAATATGAAAGTCCGATTCCACAAAGGACACCTAATAATCCACCAAGGCTTGTAAGAACCGCTGCTTCTGTAAGGAACTGACTTAAGATAACTTTTCTCCTGGCTCCAAGAGCCTTCTTAAGACCAATCTCTCTTGTTCTCTCAGTTACCGATACAAGCATGATATTCATAACGCCTATACCACCAACCAAAAGAGAGATACCTGCGATCCAGATAAGCTGGCGGCTTGTTGCACTTGAAAGATTCTGAAGTTCTTTAGCTTTCTCAAGAGTATCCTCACTCTTAAATGTTACCCTTGAATTCTTATCATCCTGTTCTGTCTGAGGTATAAGTGCATTAAGATAATCTGCAGCATTCTTCCCTGCCTTTGTCATATCCTCTGTAGACTTAGCTTTTACCACCAGTTGAAATGGCTGATCAAAAGCATACACTTCCTGCCATGAGGTATATGGTATAAGCATCATACCTGAAGATTCATCACCAAAATATGTCTCCCACTCACTTAATGAAGTAAGATTTATCTTGAACTCTTCTTCCATTTTACTTGTAACACCAACTACAGTAAAAGGAATACCTTTTAATTCAATAACCTTTCCAATCGGATCTTCTCCATCAAATATATTATCAACTGCTATATCATCTATAATAGCTACATTTCTTATCTTGGTAAAATCTTCTTTTACAAAACTTCTTCCAGCTTTTATCTGATAGCCGTTAATGTTCAAATAGTCTGCATTTGATCCTATGATACCCAGCTGGATATCACTCTTATTCTTAAACACAATTCCATTATATTCATTTGCTTTATAATATCTTACAGCATCCTCAATACCTGGAAGATCTTTAATATCAGCCAGCATCTTCTCTGAGATGATTGGAACCTTTGACATATCCTGCCCATCATCTGGAAGTACATTCATTCCTCCCATCTGAGTATTGATATTTACAACATTTGTTCCTGATCCAACAAGACTATTCTTAATCTGGTCATTTGTTCCTTTAATGGTAGAAACAATAGCGATAATTGATGCAATACCAATGATAATACCAAGCATCGTAAGGAAAGAACGCATCTTATGTCCGATAATTCCTTGAAATGAAAGTCTAATATTCTCGATCATCCTACTTCCTCCCTACTTATAAATCTCATCTAAATTTTCAGATAAGACACATTTCTTACCCTCTACTGCATCCTTAAGATACGGGAATGCTATCTCATCCTCCATTGAAAGGCCTGATTTTATCTCTATGCAATAGCCCCAGTATGTTTTTCCAGTCTTAACATACTTCTTCTTTAAATAGCCATTTTCATTTACCATTACATATGAATTACCATTTTCTTTCTTTACAAATGGTAATAAAAGACATATTCCTTCAGCACCATTATCACTTGAAGAAGTATCAAATGTCGCCTCTATCCACTGACCTGGATATATATTATCTTCAGCTGCTGCATTAATCGATACTGTTACCGGATAATAAGAAACATCTCCACTTGAATAATAATTGTCAACAGGTGAAAGACCTATATCTATTACCTTTCCTTCATAGTTCATACCATTATCATAATTCATGATATTAACTCTATCACCGATCTTGATGTTTACCAGATTCCATTCATCTACATTTAAGATTGCCTGATAACCTGTTGTTCCACTTATGGTGATCACTGGTTTTCCATCAGCTATATTTTCATCGGATAAGTCCACCTTTGTTATAGTTCCATCCATGGTTGCAACAATTGTGCCTTTATCGACCTTAGTCTCTGACTGTTTAACTAATATTTCCTGCTTTCTTATGGCAAGTTTCTTAGACTCGACGGCTTTTTCCTTTTCTTTTATAGCCTCGGCAAGTTCTGTTTTTGTATATGTCTTCTTGCCCTGATTGTTCTTATATTCTTCTTCTACTGCTTTTGATGCTTCCTCTTTTTCATCCTTAGCTGCATTAAATATATCTTCAGCTGTTTTATGATCCGCGTCATACTTATCTTTTAATGTTTTATAATTATCTTCAGCAGTCTTTATATCAGCATCTATATTTCCTTTTAAAGCAGCTCTATAGGTAAGAACCGCCTGATAAGTTGCCTCATCCTGATAATCTTCCTGCTTAGGAGCATTTTCATCACCAAGATAAGTATCGCAAAAATTCTTTAATGTATCAGCTTTGATATAATCTTCACTTTCCTCCGGATTATTTGCTTCAACCTCTGCAAGTTTTTCCTCAGCCTCATTAAATGCTGCCTCTGCTTTTTCAAGTCTTTCCTCAGCTGGAGATTTATAATTCTCTGCATTATCCGGTACAGGAGTTACATTATATAATTCATCTAACTCACCCTTAAGTACGATAAGATCTGTATTATACTCTTCAAGAGTTGCCTTATCTGACTCAAGATCTAATTCCTGCTTTGTCATATCAAGAAGCATTAACTTATCTCCAGCCTTTACAGCATCCCCTTCTGATGCATATACCTCTTTAACTATCTGATTTTTTTCAAGATATACATTTTGGCTGGAACTAACTGTTATATTTCCATTCATCGAATGAGAATCATAACCCATACCGCCTGAATTTATCATTGAAACAGAATAAACCTTGATAGGATTAGCATTTTTCTGATGTCTTCTATAAAGGAAAGTTCCTCCTGAAAGAAGTCCTATCACAAGTGCTGCAACAAGGATTGTAATTATCAACTTCTTTTTCATTTGATCACCTCCTCATTTTTCTCATCGCTTGTTATCATGCCATCAAAAATCCTGATAATCCTGTCAGCATGCTTTGCAATTTCTTCTGAATGAGTGATCATTACGACAGTTTTCCCCTCATCGTGCAGCTCTCTGAAAAGTTCCATAACCTGAAGTCCAGACTTTGAATCCAAAGCTCCTGTAGGTTCATCTGCAAGAAGAATCTTAGGAGAATTCACCATAGCTCTTGCTATAGCAACCCTCTGCTTCTGTCCACCAGATAACTGGTTTGGCTTAAAGTCCATACGTTCTTCAAGTCCAACTCTTCTTAAAGCCTCTTCACAAAGAGGTTTTCTTTTACTTCTAGGAACACCTGCATATTGAAGCGGAAGTTCCACATTAGATAAAGCTGATTGTCTTGAAAGAAGATTAAAGTTCTGGAATACAAATCCGATATACTTATTTCTTACCATAGAAAGCTTTCTATCGCTCATAAAGCTGATATCTTCACCATCTAATAAGAAGCTTCCCTGTGATGGCCTGTCAAGACAGCCTATAATATTCATCATTGTTGACTTACCAGATCCTGAAGGACCCATGATAGCCACATATTCACCTTCTTCAATATCAAGATTGATATCTTTAAGAACAGGTATCTCCATATTCCCCTGAAGGTAATTCTTATATATATTCTTAAGTGAAAGCAGCATATTACTCACCTTCACTTTCATTTTTTTCTGCATCAGAGTTAGAAGCAGGAACTAATTCACCTTTTTCGTTATACTCTACTTTATTTCCATCCGAATCAAATATATTTCCTTCTTCATCAAAAGTAAAAGTATTTCCGTTTTCATCAGTGAATGTATTACCTTCCATGCCGCCTTGTCCCTCACTATCGTTCATTGAACTCTCATCTACATAACTCTCATCGAAATTAGTAGTTGTATTCATACCCTCTTCAATGAAATTTTCTGGGAATGCGATATAGTCATCCTTGGTAAGTCCGTCTTTAACAACATATAATCCAGAATTCTCCTTATAATCACCCAGTGTGACAGGGGTCTTTCTTATCTTACCCTTATCATCTCTCTTCCAAACTAAAGCACGGTCCTTTGCATCCTTTTCAATCTCACCGTTTTCATCTCTTATAAGATAATATTCTGGAATAAATACATCATTTTCGTTAATGTCTGTCTGTCCCATATCATATTCGATGTAAAGATGCTGACCAAGCATTAAATCTGTTGTATCTTCTAATTCTACATAGAAACTGTATTTTGAAGATGATTCTCCTGCAGACTCATAACCATAATATTCATTATTATTATTATTGTCAGTTTCTGGTTCTCTGTTGATCTTTGATATCTTTCCTCTCCAGAATTTTGTCTCATCAACTCTTGATCTAACGATCACCGGAGTCTCTTCAGAAAGTCTTACAATATCTTCTTCTGTTGCTGTTCCTTTTATTCTATAAGCGCCTGTTGCCATAATAGTAATAAAGCCATTATCTTCACTTGATCCATAGCGACCACCATAATAATCATCCATACTTCCTGAATCAGTGTTATTGATCTTCTTTACTACACCGGCCATTGGAGAAAGAACTGCGGCATTTTTTGAAGAAGCTTCAAGTCTTTCATACTCAAGTTTTTTTACTGAATAATCATATTCATTTCTCTTAATATCAACTGTTTCTGAATTGATCTGACTGGTATATGAAAGCTTTTCATTACCTGAAGCATTATCTCTTAATTTCTTAAGATCTTCTAAAGTTTCATAACCTGCATCTATCTGATTCTTAAGATTATCGAGATCAAGCTGTTTTGACTCAAGATCAAGCTGTATCTGTTCAGTATCATAAGAAAACAGTGGTGTACCGACCTCAACGATATCTCCTTCTTTAACAAGGATTTCCTTTACTGTTTTATCCTGATCTTTTTCAACTGATTTAGTTTCCTGAGGTTCTACAACGCCCATGAATTTCGTATCCAACTGACTTGACACACCTGTTATCTTTGATAGTTTATTAACGAAGACCAGCTTATCACTCTTACTATCAGAATTTTTGTTATTAATGATTATCCATGTGATTACTGCCCCTATAAGAAAAATTGAGGCAATGATTATTCCAATTAGAGTCCCCTTACTTTTTTTCATTTTTTCCTCCCTTTTTATATGCAAAATTTTAGGACCGGAAACTCTCCAGCCCTATTTTTATTACATCATAAACTATAAAATTCTTTTGCACAAAATGCAAATTAAGAATTTATTAAGATTTAGAAAAAACTTTTTTAAGTCATAGAAAAATATAAAGAATAATTTAATTGTCTTCCCCTTTAATAAATCTAAACCATTCCTGTACTTCTTTTTCATGCCCATTATCCGACGGCTCATAGAATTTAAGATCCTTAATTGCATCTGGAAGATATTGCTGATCTACATAGTGATTAGGATAATCATGAGCATATTTATAACCTTTTCTTCCAAGATCTTTTGCACCACTATAATGTGCATCCCTCAGATACAAAGGCACTTCACATCCGGAGTATTTCTTAACTGCATCATTTGCAGCAAAGATACCATTAACTACAGAATTCGATTTTGGTGCTGTAGCCACATAAGTAGCAGCCTGAGCAAGTATGATCTGAGCTTCAGGCATTCCAACTCTCTCTACCGCAAGAGCCGCTGAGGTAGCTACTGTGATTGCCATAGGATCGGCATTTCCCACATCCTCTGAAGCACATATCATAATTCTTCTGGCTATAAATGTTACCGATTCTCCACCATATAACATCTTGGCCAGATAATAAAGCGCTGCATCCGGATCCGAACCTCTCATAGATTTAATAAAGGCCGATATGATATCGTAATGATTATCACCATTTTTATCATATCTTATAGCTCTTCTCTGAATACATTCCTCAGCAACCGAAAGATCTATATATATTTTCCCATCATCTTTATTTCTCTCTGTAGAGAGGATGCCTAATTCAATAGCATTTAAGGCATGTCTTGCGTCTCCCTCGCACATATCCGCAATAAAAGATACTGCTTCATCTGTTATCTGGACATTATACGCTCCCATCCCTTTTTTCTCATCATATACAGCACGACGAATCAAAGTCTCAATATTTTCCTTACAAAGCGGACGTAATTCAAATACAGTAGACCTGGATATAAGAGCACTATTAACTTCGAAATATGGGTTTTCAGTTGTAGCACCGATCAGGATTATAGTTCCATCTTCCACATAAGGAAGTAAAAAATCCTGCTGAGACTTATTAAATCTATGTATCTCATCAATAAAAAGAATTGTCTTTTTCTGATACATTCCAAGATTGTTCTTTGCCTCATCCACCGCAAGTTCCATATCTTTCTTTCCCGAGGTGGTAGCATTTATCTCTTTAAAATATGCACTACTGGTATTAGCTATAACCATAGCAAGAGATGTTTTTCCTGTTCCAGGAGGTCCATATAGAATAATGGACGATAATTTATCTGCTTTGATAATTCTGGTTAGTAGCTTATCTTCACCAAGAATATGCTCCTGACCAACTATATCATCCAGAGTCTCCGGTCGCATTCTTCTTGCAAGAGGAGACTCTTTCTTTTGTTCTTCTTTTCGCATGTAATCAAAAAGATCCATGTATTTACCTTTCCAAGTTTAAGCATTAGTTACAAAGATCAAGTTTTTTAATTATTCCATCCAGCTGCTTTATGTCAATAGGTTTACATACATAATCATCATAATCTTCGCTGGCATAGGAAGCATCAAAATCTTCATCCAATGCACTTATCATGATAACTTTTGTTCTTTTTATTCGTGGAACACCGAGTTTTCTTTCTGCATCACGAATAGCTTCAAGAGCTTTATAACCGTCAATCTTTGGCATCATAATGTCAAGACAGATAAGATCAAACTTATTATTCTGGTTTGATGCTTTAACAAATTCATCTACCGCCTCAATACCATCATGCGTAAGAACAACTTCCCCATATTTTGACATAAATTTATAAAGGAACTTTCCACTAGCTGCATCATCTTCAGCAATCAAAACTCTCATTTTAGTCCTCCCCTTCATTCTTCTCTTTGTTTATTGATAAACCCAAAAGATTTTTAGTAAATTCGCAAATACACTTCTTATAAGTCCATGAATTATATATAATTCTTCTATTGAAGGAATCCATAAGAAAATAGCCCATAACACTATCTGCCAGCTGTCTTGAAGTAAGTGGAATACTAATTTCTCCTTTATCGATAGCTCCATCAAAAAGAGTGATAAGAAAATCTCTTCTGTTATTCATACCTTCAACGATTTTTTCTCTAGTGTAGGCATTATGAAGCAATTCTTCAAACTGAAGCATCAAAGTGCAAAGTTCTGAATAACTATCGTAATATGTAGCATATGTTTCCACATATGTCATGATCTTATCTATATATCTACCCTTTTTGGCACGCACAGTTTTTTCAACTGTATTATCGAATTTAAAGTAATAGTCCACTACATCAACCAGAAGCTCATTCATATCTCCATAAAACTTATACAAAAGCGGTTCAGAGATATTGGCCTTTAACGAAACTGTTTTAGTAGTTAATTGGGAAATTCCGGAATCACTGATTATTTCAATAGCTGTAGAAATAATTCTGTCTTTTGTTGATATGAAACTTTCAGTCAAGTCAGGTATACCCCCTTCTAATAAAAATCTGTACTATATGCACAAAACCATACATAATAATTTTATGTCTTCACCTATAAAATGTCAATGTATATCAGTAAAAAGAAACAAAAAAACAAGTGAATTTTATTCATATTTAAACATAAAAAAGAATTACAGACAATCTGTAATTCTTTTTACGTAAAACATGTATTAAAAATGGATATAATATCTATTATTTAACGGTTGTTACGTTGATAGCCTGTGGTCCTTTTTCACCATCAGTAACATCGAATTCTACTTTCTGTCCCTCTTCGAGAGTCTTAAAGCCTTCCATGTTAAGTCCTGAATAATGTACGAATACATCTTTTCCAGCTTCATCTGTGATAAATCCGTAACCCTTCTGATTATTGAACCATTTTACTGTTCCGTTTGCCATTTTAGTTTCCTCCAAAAACATCACGCAATTTTCGTGCAATTTAACGCACTATGTTAATCTATCACACTTCAACATCTCAGTCAAGGAAAATGCCTTTTTTTGACACGGAAACTATTTTTGTTCACAAGTTCCCTCGATAATCCGCAAAATTGCTTTCTTTCTACATTTTTAAGGATACTTGTTTTTCATTATGGCAATAGTAGTAGAGCGAATTTGACAGAATTTGACCGTTTGGGACCACCTCTTCATTGACTCTTTTTATAAGTTGTTTAACTTCTTCTTCATCTTCAACAAAAGTCCCTGGAACAGCGATCAGCTCATTTACCGAAGATGGTATGATATAGTAATCCTCCCCTATCCTGTTATATGCATCTTCTAATACCTTATCATTAAGCAAAGTAACAGCCCCATAAAATCCGTCACAATTGGTCAAAAGCAAGGCAGGATTAAGGTCATTTGAGCACTCATTTCCAGAGGTTTGATTTGAACCATTCAGACAAAGACTGCTTATAAATGAATCCAGTTTAGTGATCACAGTAGTAGAATATCTGAAAGTGTTTTTAAGGGCTATTTCATAGAGTTCTTCTATGGATATCCCCCATGGTGCTCCTAATTTTTTTGTTACAAGAATGTCCCCTTTATTTCCGCTTATTTCTACAAGCCATCTGAATGTAATTGCAAGATCAAGGAATCTTATATATATAGCATCCTTAAGTAATTCTTTATTCATCTCATAATTTATAAGTCTTATTATCACTCTCTTCTTTGCTTTATTCAGATCAAATGTAAGATCAGGTTCTTCATCTTCTATATTGTTTAATGCCATTCTTAAGGCTCTATCGATATCCTCAACTACAGAATATAAGTCATGATCCGGGGCACGATACAAATCATTGATATAATTATCCAGATAAATGCAAGGGGCTATGACCTTATTTTTTATTTTGACCGAAAGCCCAGTAAGACTTATGCCATTATTCTTAATACTGTTTACAACGCTGATTTTCTCTACATCAAGATCACGCAGTTTCTCTGAAACACCTGCTAAAATGTCATTTACGATTTTTTCCTTTTCCATAAATAATTTCAGAAAAAAATCAAAAGAAAATAATAAAGGATATGAAAGCAATGTGTGCGAAACATTTACTTCCATATCCTTATATTAATTTGGGTATAGTATTTTGTCAATCTTAAAGATATGATTTAAAGAAATCTATAACCTTATCCATTTCTTCATCGGTTCCTATTGTTATTCTTAAATAATCTCTAATTCTGTCCTGATCAAAGTATCTGAAATAGATACCATTTTTCTTAGCTTCATCAAAGATATCTACTGCATCTCTTCCTGGATATTTTGCAAATACAAAATTAGCTGCTGAAGGAAGCACAATAAATCCCATACTTTCAATCTCTTTTACAAATTTTTCTCTTGTATCAACAATCTTTTTAACTGTTTCCTTAAAATATGCATCATCCTCAACAGAAGCAACACCATAAAGGATTGAAGGTGTATTCATAGTATAAGAATTATATGAATATTTTACATCATTCATATATTTTATAAGTTTCGCATTACCTACTGCGTATCCTATCCTCATACCCGCAAGAGATCTTGACTTTGAAAATGTTCTGACACAAAGTAAGTTTTCATATTCTTCTGTAAGGTCAATTATAGAAGAACCTTCCTTTGCAAAATCAATGTACGCTTCATCGATTATAACCACAGAATCCTTATTTGCTTTAAGTATATCAATGATAAAATCCCTTGAAACCAACTTACTGGTTGGAGCATTAGGATTTGGGAATATTATCCCGCCATTTTCTCTATAATAATCTTCTTTAATTATATTAAAATCTTTATCTACTGGAATAGTCTCATATTTTATTCCCAGCATATTAGCCCATACAGGGTAAAATGAATAGGTGATATCTGGAAAAAGTACTGGTTTATCTGAATTAAAGAATGTCATAAAAGCCATTGCTATAACATCATCTGAACCAACACCCACAAATACTCTGTCTTTTGTTGTATTATGATATTCAGCCAGTTTCTCCACTAAAAGTGTAACTGCAGGATCAGGATATTTTCTTAAACTATCGAAATCAAAAACTGCTTTGCTTACCTTCGGAGATGGTCCATAAGGATTCTCATTAGTATTTAATTTAATGATATTTTTTACCTTTGGCTGTTCTCCAGGTACATATGGTTCAACTTTTCTAACATTTTCTTCCCAATATGCCACTTTAATATCCTCCTAAAAAAACCGGTCATACTAAATCACAATGAGTTATTCGTGATTATAGCATAACCGGTTGGATTAGTTAATTATTTTCTTTAAAATATTATTATTTAATGTCTCTCATTTTACTTTCTTTTTTTTGTTAAAAAAATGATTCCTCCAAAAATCGCAAGCCCAAAAACCGCAAATCCCCCTAAAGCAATAGGTATTACCGGTTTTCTTTCACCCTTTATTCTTTCAGTTTCTACAGTATTGGAAACATTTTGGGTTTCTTCAGTTTCGCTTCTGTCTTCTTCGCTTTCTGTAACATTTTCAGTCTTATCAGCCTTTACGATAGTATCATCCTTCTTACTATCTTTTGTAATTATATCTTTCGTCTTTTTTTCTTTCGACTCAAAGTTAGTTTTTGCTTTTTTCTGAATGATTTCATAAGTATTATTTACTGTATTTCCCTCTGTTACAACTGAAGCAACCAGAACATCTGATGATTTTTTTTCTTTATCAATGTCTGTTGCATCTTTATCAGCATTTCCGTCCTTTTTAACATTTTCATCGTTTATTTCCGGTTTCTTTGTATCTTTTACTTCAGCTGGTTCAGCCGTCTTTTCCTCAACATATTCTCCGATCTTATTTAAATAAAAATCATCGAAGTTACCCCAGCTTCCGGAAGTACCTTTAACTATAACTCCCAGTCTAACTTCAGTATTATCTTCCTTTACCGTAAAATCAGATGTTTTTACATCAACCCAGTTACGCCATCCTTTAAGGGATACATTATCTCCATCAGACCTTTCACCATTAATTATATAATATGCTCTGACCTGATCAACTTCCCCATCTTTCTTCATTTCTCCCTGAACCTTCGCGCCAAAACTATACACACCCTTATCAAGTGTTATAGTCTGGTAGCCATCCAAAGAAAAATCCTTATCTGACCAGAAATGAAGTACATTTTTACCTGATCTTGCATTACTTTCGTCTGTTTTTACAGCTCCATCCTGCTCATTATTAAAACCACTGATCCTTTCTACAGTCCATCCCTTACCCATTGGACTTTCCTCGAACTTAGGATTAACCAGAAGATTCTCTTTTTCAACAGTTATATATGTCTTTACTATGTAACTGCTATTTACTTTCTCTTTATTTTCAGTTTCTTCCTCAACAGTAAATGTACCTGTAACTTCATATCTTCCAGATTTTTTTGTATTAACACTGGCCTTATCGTCCCAGGAAACAGTTACATTTCTTGTTGTATTGTCGTTATAAGTTACTTTTAAACCTGTAGGAAGTGTATAGTTCTGATTAAGTTCAATTATCTGCTCATCCACTTTTTCAACAGAACTCACCTTAAGAGGAGCTTTAGCTCCAGTTCTAAGATAATGGAATGCTTTTAAACTTACCAGCGGATGACCATAAGCATCAAAGAGGGCTTCATTTTCTATTACATCTCCACCCCACCAGGTCTTTGCATCTTCCTGATATTCTCCAGCATAGGAAGTTGCCCAGCCTGAACCATATTGCTGCCATTTTTCTCTATTTGAAGCAACTTTTTTTTCATAATCCGGATCATCTTTTTCAATAACACTTACAGGAAGCCATGCTGGTTCCCAATAGAAAAGACCAATTCCTGCCATAGTTCCATCCTTAAGTGTTCCACATGATGTAATACAATCTGCCACATCACTTATAAGGTCAACCTGTCCCTGTGTGCTTACACTATAATAATAAGTATTGGCATCTCCTTCTGTACGTGAATTAGTATTTCCATCATATTCCTCAAGAGTATAAGCGTACTGTGTTTCAGCAACCATTACTCTTTTTTGATACGTTGAAGCTACATTCGAGAGCACGTTTTTTAGATTTGAAACAGTTCCATGGAAATATGGATAATATGAAGTTGCAAATACATCATAATCCACATTATTATCTGCAAGTTTTTTAGCATATCCTTCATATCTTCCTGAAGTTTCAGGATTTGCAAAATGAAGAGCAACTAATGCATCTGGACACACTTCTCTTACTGCCTTACTTCCGGCACTAAATAATCTAACAATATTATCCCAATTTTTTTCACCACAAATATAGCCATTAGTTTCATTTCCAACCTGTACCATACCAACATTTACACCTGAATTTTTTAATGTAATAAGGCTTGTTTTAGTATAGTCATATATTGCTTTTTCTTTTTCAGCTACTGAATAACCTGCCCATTGTTTTGGGACCATCTGTTTTCCAGGATCTGCCCAGAAATCTGAATAATGAAAATCTATCAGGACTTTCATGCCGGCGTTACTAGCCAATTTACCGATCTTTACTGCTGTAGCAAGATCATTATTACCTCCACCATAGCAATTGCCATTTGCATCATAAGGATCATTCCAGATTTTTATCCTCACATAATTAACATCGCAATCTGAAAAAAGGAAATTAAAGAATTCCTGATCATTTAACTCATTTCCATCAAAATCATAATATTTTACTCCACTGTCTTTAAGACTTGCGTAGGATGAAAGATCAAAACCGGTAATAAATTCAGAATTCTTTGCAATCTTATCATTCTTTTTTACCATAACTTCTGAATCTTCCGCTGTATCAGGCTCTTTTTCTTTTTCTTCCTCTTCCTTTTCCTCTGTAACATTTGATAATTCTCCATCACTAAATAATTTAAAATTATCAAACTTGCCCCAGTAATTTTCTTCAATGGTTCCAAAAATCTTTATCAAAACATCCTTTTTTTCAGAAACAGTAAAAATTAATTCCTGTTCATTCCAGTTGTCCCATCCTGAAGTTGCCTCCAGATTAATTTTAGTACCATCACATTCAATAGCAAGGCCGGAGCAACCGTTTGCGCCTTCCTGCTGAAAAACTAATTTATATCTTCCTGCAGGTAAATTTTTAATAACCTGTGAAATATTAAGATTTACATCTTTATCATTAGACCAGTAATTAAAATATGTTGATATATTATTTGCAGCCCACTGATTATTTTCAACAGTAATCCCGCTATCTGCCGAAGAATCAATTTCAGCTGACCATCCCGTTAAATCTTTTGTTTCAAAATCACCATTAATTAATAATGTTGTTTCTTTCCAGTCATATTCTTTATCAGTCTTATTACCCTCTATATTCTCTTTATCATTTGTACCAGCGTTGTCATTACCTGGCTTATCTATTTCTGCATCACCTTCATTACCTGGCTTATCTATTTCTCCATCACCTTCATTGCCTGGCTTATCTATTTCTCCATCACCTTCATTGCCTGTCTCGCCTGATACAGAATCATTTTCTTCATTATTATCTGTACTTCCATTATTATCTGTACTTTCATTATTATCCTGATCTTCCTTATTTTTATCATCAGTATTGCTGGTTTCTTTCTTTAAAAGGCGGATATTATCAATCTTTATCCAGGTTCCATTACCAATATCTCCTTTTAAACCGAGTGCTATATCAGAGTCTTCTGAAATTGAAAAATCCACATACGTTTCTGCTTCTTTCCAGCTCCAGCCTTCACTTGGCCATACTGCAGCTTCTTTGTCCCCTGCATAAATCTTTAATCCACTGTCTTTTGCATCTCCACAGTAATCAAGTGTAAGTCTATAATCTCCCTTACTTAAACTAACTGTCTGAATAAGATCAGCCGTAGCAATTACATCAGTATCACCACCACAATTCAGATATCTTGAACTCTCACCGCTATCTGTCACTGAAATACTACCTTTAAAATCATTTGACCAATAAATATCACTTTGATTCCATGCTGAAAGATCCCATGAATCTTCAAAATCTCCATTTTGAATCAATCCCGTATCAACCCATGAATCCTCAGCATCTACCTGATAGGCTCCCAATTTAGCTATGCTTATACTTCCTATTGCAAAAGAAGTAACTAAAGTATACGCCACTGCTTTTTTCCAGTTTTTGATCACTCTCATATACATTCCTCCTAATAATTTTTTTTCTTAAATCATTTAACAAATATTAATGATTTTAAAAGCGCAACTCTCAATTTGCGCAATCGGTTGTCTATGCTTCTATTATATATGCGCAATTTATTGTAGACAATAGTGATAAAATCCAAGTTTTGTTATATATTTTTAAGCATATTGCACAATTCCCCACTCTAAACAGCCTAGTTAAACGATTAAATTCGAAAATCCTGTCAGATTAAACCACGCAACCGATTGTCTTTTTATTTAACAGTCTTAAAAACAGTAAAAAACCCTCCTTACTGGTGGTCCAGTAAAGAGGGTTAATAAATTCCAAATGATTATTTATCTTTTACAGAATACCCTTTAAGAATATTTCTATTCCTATTGCAATAAGAATGGTTCCTCCCAGGAACGCTGCCTTATCCTTTAAATGATCTCCTGCTTTCTTTCCAATTCCAAGTCCGATAAAACAAATGATAAATGTTACCGCTGCTATGATCAAAGAAGAAATAAATGCCATCATTGCATTGTATTTTGCTGTAGTAAATCCAACTGATAAAGCATCTATCGCAGTTGCGATCCCCTGAATTATAAGAGTTGAAAAAGCAATCTTTGTCACTGAATCTTTACTCTCTTCTTTATCAGTATCTAACTCTTTATCCGCTTCTTTCTTTTCCTTTATTCCTTCAATTATCATCTTTACACCTATATAAAGCAGAAGGGTCAATGCTATCCAAGGGATCAAAGGTTGGAATTTCTTAAAATATTCAGCTATAGAATGAACCAAAAACCATCCAACCATCGGCATAAAGAACTGGAAAAAGGCATATATTCCAGCCATAAATGACATTCTGGACTTCTTCATATTATTTTCTTTAAGTCCATTTGCAATTGATACAGAAAAGGCATCCATAGCAAGACCTACACCAAGCATTATACTATTAATAAAAAAAAGATAATCATATTTCATTATTATCACAATACTCCTATTTGCATAATAAGATGCATTATGAAACATTTTACTTATGTTAGTCAAGGCTTATAAAACCTTAAGTCAAAATAATGCTATAATAATCAACAAAATCCAACAGACAAAACAAAAAATAAGTGATATAATTAAAAAGTACTGTGAAAATTGCACAGAATATTAAGAGAGAAGGTACTTTAAATGAATAATTTTTTTGATCTTACAGGACAGGTTGCTGTTGTAACAGGAGCTTCTACAGGACTTGGCGTCCAGATGGCTAAAGCTCTTGCAAGTCAGGGTGCAAAGATCGTATGTCTTGCCCGCAGACAGAATCTTATTGACGAGGTTGCAAAAGACTTAACTGATACATACGGAGTTGAAGCAATTGGTATCAAATGTGATATTACAGATACTGACAGAGTTAACGAAGTTGTCGATGAGATCTTAGCTAAATTCGGACGAATCGACATTCTCATCAATAATGCAGGTACAGGTGCCGTTGCTCCTGCTGAAGATATTACTGATGAGCAGTTCTCAAATGAATTAAATATCGATCTCTTTGGAACATTTAAAATGGCCAGAGCTATCGCAAAGAAAGCAATGATTCCAGCCAAATATGGCCGTGTAATAAATATTGCTTCTATGTACGGTCTTGTTGGTAATAAAGTTGCTCCTGCTTCACCTTATCATGCAGCAAAGGGCGGTGTTGTTAATCTTACAAGAGCCCTGGCAGCTGAATGGGGTAAATATGGTATCACAGTAAATGCCATCTGCCCTGGTTACTTCTATTCTCCACTTACCAAGGAAACTCTTGATAGTGATTTCTTCCAGGCAAATGCAAAAGCATTTATCCCACTTGAAAGATATGGAAATGAGGGTGAATTAGATACAGCTGCTCTCTTCCTTTCATCACCAAAGACAACCTATGTTACAGGTGTTGCTCTTCCTGTTGATGGCGGATATACAAGTATGTAATAAATAATATTTCAGGATCTGTTATACAGATCCTGATTTTTTTTACCTGGGCAATGGTCCTAAAGTCTATTAGGATTTTTACCCATTTTAATTAATATGTGTACTTATCTTTTTTCCTATTTATAGTTATAATAACAATTGCGATACACAAAAAATCACCCCAAAAGGAGTCTAACAAAATGAAAGCATTTTTAATTTTACTTATTGTTGCCCTGGTAGCATCATCCATAGGTTTTAAGAAATATGTTTATTTTATTTCTCTGGGATATGGGTTCTCCATATCAGCTATAGGAATTACCCTTTTGATACTTTTTTCAAAAGAATTAACCATAGGAACTATCCTTCTTTCAGTTCTTTTTATAATATATGGAATCCGTCTTAGTGGTTATCTTGCTTATAGAGAGATAAAAAGCGCTTCATATAATAGGACTATGAAGAAAGAAATAAAAGATGGAAAAGGAATGTCTATTATTGCTAAATCAGCAATCTGGATAACTTCAGCTCTTCTCTATGCTTGTGAAACAGCTCCTGTTCTCTTTAGATTAGAAAATAAAAAAGGCACAGATGTCTTTGCCATAGTTGGACTTATCATAATGATCCTTGGTCTTTCACTTGAAACTCTGGCCGATCTTCAGAAGAACAAAGCTAAAAAGATAAACCCAAACCGTTTTGTAGATACTGGTCTCTTTAAATTAGTACGTTGTCCTAATTATCTTGGTGAGATGATCTTTTGGACAGGAGTATTATTTTCAGGCATAAATTCATTTAATTCATTTGCTGCATGGTTCTTTAGCCTCGTTGGTTATATCGGAATAATCTATGTTATGTTTGGTGGTGCCCGCAGACTTGAAATGAGACAAAACAGAAATTATGGTTCTGACCCTGAGTATCAGAAATATGTTAGTTCAACACCTATAATGCTTCCTTTCATACCTCTTTACAGTGTTGAAAAACATAAATGGCTCGTTGCTTAAAGTGAGGGAAAAATGTCAGATAAGCATACTATACCTGAAGGTTTTACCCTTAAGATGGCTGTAATGGATGCCCTTCCAGTATTATTTTTTACGATAGGTATTTCGCTTATAGCTTTAAATTTCAGATCACTTATATTTTTTATTGGTTCTTTCCTTATAATAACAGCAGGCCTGCTTAAAGTATTATGGAAATTTATAATTGCGGTAGGTAAGAAAAATATATATTTATTAAATAAACAGCTTAGATATCTGATGCCAACAGGTTTCTTACTTGTTATCATCTCATTATTTATCTATCCTGATAAATCTGAATATGATCAGATAATACCTGCAATATTAAAGATGCCACAGCTTCTTTGCTTCATCATTACATTTATCGGAATGATCATGATGTCAATCTTTGCAAAAGTCTTAGATAAAAATGATGCCAAAGCAAACTGGATAGAACAGATAACAAACCTGATTGCCCAGGCATCCTTTATGCTGGGGATCATATTTATATATAAATAGCACTACCGGTTTCATATAACTCGAAAAAACATGTTATAAAAACCAAATATATACCTTTCCGGTTTCATAAAACTCGAAAAAAACCTCTGCAAAAGGACATGTTTAGTCCGCTTGCAGAGTTTTTTTTCGCTATCTTTACCAAGAACTTTTCTTTACAAAACTTTTTTCGTCTTCCTCAATCTCCATTTTCCTTACGTCCATCCCGTCAATTAGTATATATCTATCTTCCTTAAGCATTTTTATCATTATATCTATCTCTGCCTCTTCGCCCTGAACTTCCATCTCCACAGAACCGTCATAGAGATTTCTTACATATCCTGTAAGTCCTCTGTTATTTGCTATATAATAAGCTTTATATCTAAAACCTACTCCCTGGACTCTTCCGTAAAATATAAAATGTTTTCTTATCTTCATATCAGATCAATTTCTCACTCCTGTAAGATCCTTTATAACTTCTCCTGCTATGATAAGTCCTGCACATGATGGCACAAATGCTATTGAACCAGGTGTTACCCTTTTCTTATTTATAGCCCCCTCATCTGTATCAATATTAATCTGTGGTTTTATAGGAATTTCTTTTGAATAAACACATTTAAGCTTCTTTATTCCACGCTTTTTTAATTCTCTTCTCATGACTTTTGCAAGAGGATCCATGGTTGTTTTATAGATATCCGCAATCTCAAACATTTCAGGATTCAGTTTATTTCCGGCTCCCATGCTGCTTATCACAGGAACATTTTTCTCATTACATGTTTCTATTATGCTTATCTTTGCAGCTACAGTATCCACTGCATCCACCACATAATCATATTTTGAAAAATCAAATTCATGCTTATTCTCCGGAAGGAAGAAACATATATGCTTATTGATCACAACATCCGGATTAATATCCTTTGCTCTTTCATAAGCCACATCACATTTAAACTGCCCTAGAGACCTGGTTGTGGCTATTATCTGCCTATTGATATTGGTAAGACTTACCTTATCATTATCTATTATATCAATAGTACCAACTCCGGATCTTACCAGTGCCTCAAATACATAGCCGCCTACTCCGCCTACACCAAAGATTGCTACTCTTGATCTATTTAATTTTTCCATAGCTTCTTCTCCAAGAAGAAGAAGTGTTCTATCAAACATATTCATAATATTATACCTAAAAAAATGAAGCCGCTGAACTATCGGGAATGTAATACAGCGGCTTCTCTATCTTTATAAGTGAGTTAAAAAGGATAGACTAATTAAATTATTGATATTTGATAACAAAATTTTATTATTATCACGATATATAATAACCTAAAGTTTATTATTAATCAACCTTTATTTGCCTATTTTGTGTGAAACATATTACATATTTTATTAAGGTTTTAAAATAGTTTTTATTCAAGATGACCACTGATCTCAAGATGCTGATAAGCAAAATCAATACCTGCCTTCTTAAAGTCTCTTAAAAGTCTTTCTTTAATTTGGCTGCAGGCTTTGTAATTATCTTCTGCAGATTTTGCTGTGATAAAGCATGTAAGATCTACACTGCTCTGCTCAAGTGATACCTTGATAAACAGCGGTTCTTCCTTATTACTCCTTGTATCAAAGGTAAGAGGATTATCAAGAACCGCATCATTCATTAGCCTTTTTGCTGTCTTTAACTTCTTTTCATCCATTCCCATTTTGTATGTAATAGAAACCGTAAGCGGATATTTATTACCTGCAGGCTGATTGGAAAGATTCTTAATAGTATTCTTATCTAATAAAGAATTAGGAATGATATTAACTGAATTGTCCATAATGCCTGTGATAACAGTATGCCTTAAGGTCATTGATTTCACATAGCCTGATATAGTCTCTCCATTAAGCTGAATAAGTAATCTGTCTCCAATTTCAAAAGGCTTAAAAAGTGTAATGATAAAACCATGGATTATATTACTTAAACCTTCCTGGAATACAAATCCCAGTACCACTACTAATAGCGAACTTGACATTAAAATAGTATTGGAAAATTTTGATAAAGTATCAGAAAGGGAAGCCACCTGAATACCTGTGATTATTATTACCAGAGCTTTTAGGGCCCCTTTAGTAAAAGAACTTTTGATACTTTCTTTTCCAAGTCTTTTTTTCTTCACATTATAAAATACATTTATCATCTTATTTATAAGTAAACATGCCACAATATAGATTGCTGCAAGAACAAACTTATTGGATAATAATTCTTTTATAGTCTTCATCATAATAATCTCTCCAAAATAATAAGGCTTATTTTCTAAAATTCATAAAGAAATGCTCCATCTCACCGATATTATCTGTAAACATCAGTTCCTTTGCAGCCTCATCCTCAAGAAAACCTTCTCTTATCAATTTTTCATAGAATTCCTTAATTTCATTATAAAATCCTAAAGTATTAAAGAACACACAAGGTCTTTCTTTAAGACCAAGTCTTGTCCATGAAAAACTTTCAGTTATCTCCTCAAGAGTTCCTGAACCTCCCGGAAGAGCGATACATGCATCAGAAAGTTCAAACATCTTAAGCTTTCGTTCTGACATATCTTTAGTAATATAAAGCTCACCTATAGCCTTATGGGCATTATATTTCTCATATAGGAATTCCGGTATTACCCCGGTTATCTTTCCTCCATAGGTTTCCATCGTATCACATAAGATTCCCATCATACCAACTTTTCCTGCACCATAGATAAGTCTATGGCCATTATCTGCCATCCATCTTCCTAATAATTCAGCAGCCTCTTTATACTCTTTATGATTACCTGTATTGGCCCCACAATATACTGCAATATTCATGTAAAATAACCTCTGTTTTTCTCATCTTTGATCACTTAAAAAATATATCCAAAAGAGATTATACACTATTTAAAAAACTGTGAAAAGCTTTAAAGCTATTGAGGAAACAGCATTTTTCTTATATAATAATCCTATAATATATGGGGTTTTATAGGGTTTTAAGGGGACTATTATGAATAGAATTATTTATTTTGATGTATGTGCCTTATTACTTCAAGGTATAATCATATTCTCATTATATTTCAGGAAAATGACCAGTGGAAAGATAAATAAGCTTTTCATTTCTTTTATGTGGCTCATTTTCATCGATACCTTATGCGACTTTTTATCCTGCGCACCAGTTAATCTTATAGGTTCACTGGCGAGGAGCCCACATTTTCTTTACTTTTTAAGTTCTTTATATTTTTTATGTCGTATAATAACTCCTCTTTTATATACCGCTTTCATTGGAAACGCCGTGGGCAACTGGTATGTATTCAGGAAGCATAAAGTCTTATGGGGATTATATATCTTTCCTTATGCTATTGTCCCGGTAGTAATCATTCTGAATACTTTCAAAAAATTCATATTCTATTATGATGAACAATGTAATTATCATCGTGGTAAATGGATCTATATTCTTTATCTTATCGCAGTTTATTATATTATATTTGGTGTCATTTACCTTTTTAAAGTAGCAAATATGCTTGCCATCGATAAATTCATTGCAATGTTCTCCCTTTTCCCACTCAATGCTTGTGCTACTATAATACAGTTACTTCGTCCTGAACTATTAGTTGAGATGTTTGCAATGACCATCACTTCTCTACTTGTTACTATGTTCATACTAAGAGCAGAAGAAACTATAGATATGAACAGTTCTACCAGCAGTTATACAGCTTTTTCTCAGAGTTTAAAGCGTTATACGGATTCGAATGTTCCTGTATCTATCATCTTTATCAAGATAAAGAACAGTACATCCCTGCTTAGTTTTCTTGGAAATGACACCTATAAAGCTTTACTCCAAGCATTTTCAGACAGGATAAGACCCGCCAGTGACCAGACAACTGATATATTAAGCATTGTTAATGTTTTTGATTACTCAGAGCAGCTTTTCTATATAACAAATGGTACTTATGCCATACTTTTTGAAGGAAATTATACAGAAGAAACACTTATCAATGAAAGAAACCGAGTATTTTCGGCTGCAAACAGGAACATTAATATCAATTTTATAGATATACCTCTAGATATATGTGTCTGCTCAGTAAATATCCCTAAAGAATTATCTACTTATGAAGAAGTAATGGATTTTTCTGCTACATTTGATAAATATATAGTTGGCTCTGGCTCCTTTGCCTTATCTGAACTTCCTGAAGAAAAGCAACATATGATAAAAGAAAATATTGATACTATCATCTCTGAAGCCCTGATACACGATCAATTTGAGATGTATTTTCAGCCTATATATGATATCAAAGAAAAGAAATTCACCTGTTGTGAAGCTCTGATCCGACTTCATAGTAATGGTCATTTTATCCCACCATCGATCTTTATTCCTGCTGCTGAAAAGTCAGGTGCTATATATAATATCGGGGATTTTGTATTTGATAATACATTTAAACTGTTCAAGGAATATAATTTTAGAGATATCGGTATAAAATACGTTGAAATCAATATGTCTACAATTCAATGCATGAAAGATAATCTTAAGGACAGCCTTCAGGAATTACTTTATAAATATAATATTCCTACAGATTATATCAATTTTGAGATAACAGAAACTGCCACTGATTATATCCAGGATATTGTAACAAAGAATATTGAAGAAGTTCACCGTCTGGGTTTTGAGATAACTTTAGACGATTATGGAACCGGATATTCTAATTTAAGACGTCTTACAAGTTTTCCATTTAATATTATAAAGCTTGATAAGAGTTTTGTGGATGATCTGAATAAGCCTAAGATGAAGGCTGTTATGAAGAATACCATCAATATGATAAAAGATCTTGGCGATAAAGTCGTAGTAGAAGGTGTTGAAGACAAAACAACCGCAGACTGGTTTATAAATAATAAATGTGACTTCATACAAGGTTTCTACTACGCAAAGCCAATGCCTGTAAATGAATTCGTAGAATTCATCAAATCTAAGAATTTTAAAGATTAAACTATATCTTTAACTACTTCAGTGAGATGCATACCATTAGATGCCTTAAGGAGGACTACATCGTCCTTCTTAAGCACTGATTTAAGATATTCAGTAACTTCATCAAGTTTAGCTGTATGTACAGTTTTTATTCCAGATACTTCTCTGGCTTTTTTTTCGATATTAAGAGATAACTGACCTAATGTGATAAGCTCATCAATATCTTTTTCCTTAAAGTATTCACCTACAGTTTCATGGAAAGCTACTTCATTAACTCCTAACTCAAACATATCTCCAAGAACAATGTATTTCTTTCCATTACATTTGTAATTTGATACTACATCTATAGCCGCCTTCATAGAATCAGGGCTGGCATTATAAGTATCATCAATAACTGTATAACCTTTTTCTGTCTTTAAGACATTCTGTCTTAAACCATGGAAATCTTCTAATGCTTTTTCTGCAGCCGAAAGGTCCATACCTAAATGATCACATATTGCCATAGCGACCAATGAATTAAGTACATTATGCTTACCTAATACAGGAATCTTTACTTTCATTCTAAGATTACCATGAACGAAGGTATATGCATAATTGCCATCTTCTACTTTTATATCTTCTGCTCTATAATCAGCATCTGCTCCAGTACCGTAGAAGAAAGTCTTTACACCAGTCTTTTCTCTCATTTCTGCAAGAAGTGGGTCGTCTCCATTAAGGAAAAGGACACCATCTTTATTCATATTCTTACAGATTTTGATCTTTTCATCTCTTATTCCTTTCTTAGATTTAAGGAACTCAATATGAGCAACACCGATCATAGTTACAACTGCAATATCAGGCTTTGCTATACTACTGAGAATATCCATCTCATTTGGAGCACTGATACCCATTTCAAGAACTGCAATATCTGAATCTTTATCTAACATTCTTGAAGTTGTTATTGGTAATCCAATTTCAGAATTAAAGTTGCCTTCAGTATGGAATACTTCCTTAGCGCTAGAAAGGGCTGTTGTGATCATTTCCCTTGTGGTAGTCTTTCCAACACTTCCTGTAACACCGATAACAGGTTTATTATATTTATCCCTTACATAGGAACCAAGATCCTGAAGAGCTTTAATAGTGGAATCAACCTTAATATAAGCCTTCCCATCTTCAAATTCTGTTATCTCTTCTTCTGTAAATGTTGCACTGCCCTTTTTCATTACATCAGGTATAAACTTATGAGCATCAACCTTTTCTCCCTTAATAGGAATAAAGATATCCTCTTTCTTCATAAGTCTTGAATCTATACAAACATCACTTAATGTTAAATTCTCTATATAACTATCGCCATTAAGAAGCTCTCCATTTGTTGCTTCTAACACATCTTTAACTTTAATATCTTTCATCACTATTACCTCTTATATACAACCGATCTAGCTATTTCATCAGCTTTTTCCTTTGAACAAAGGATCTCGATCAAAGCCAGTGAAAAATCAATTGCCGTACCAACTCCACGACTTGTGATAAATCTTCCATCAATCGCAACGCTTGCATAATCGCCAGTATGTGTTGCTCCCTTTAATCCATCTTCCATTCCCGGATAGCATGTAGCTTTCTTTCCCTTAAGAAGTCCCATTTCACCAAAAACAGTTGGTGCAGCACAGATTGCTGCAAGATACTTACCCTGTTCTTCATATTTAAGGATTGCTTCTCTAACCTTCTTTGAATCCTTAAGATTATTTGTTCCTGGCATTCCTCCTGGAAGGATAAGCATATCTCCATCATCCTTTAATTCATCTATTCCAATATCAGAAATGACATTTATTCTTCTTGCGCCTCTAACTTCAATCTTCTCAGTAATTGAAACAAGAACTACTTCAATCCCTGCTCTTCTTAAAAGATCAACAGGTGTTAATGCTTCAACCTCTTCAAATCCCTCTGCTAATAAAACATATACTTTACTCATATCAATCCCCTCCGTATATAACAAACTATATGTTTAAAAAATACGCACGAATAGTATATAATAATAACAGAGTTTTTTCAATTAAATGGAGGAATAATCGCGTGGAAATTGAACGTAAATTTTTGGTAAAAATGCTCCCCAACAACCTTGAAAAATATGAAAAGCATGAGGTAACTCAAGCCTATATCTGTACAGATCCTGTTATAAGATGCAGAAAATCTGGCGAAAAGTATTATCTTACTATAAAATCAAGCGGCCTTCTTAAAAGAGAAGAACATGAATTTATGATCACTAAAGATCAATTTAACAATCTTCTTAAAAAATCTGAAGGAAATATCATCTGTAAGACCAGATATAAAATCCCTGAAAAAGACGGACTTACTATTGAATTAGACATTTTTCATGGTATATTTGAAGGGCTCATCTATGCTGAAGTTGAATTTCCTACAGAGGATAAAGCAAAAAAATATAACCCCCCTGCCTTTATCGGCAGAGAGGTTACAGGTGATGGTTCATATCAAAATTCATCCTTAAGCCGCATGGATAAATCCTTAATCCTGGATTTCATTTCTAACATAAGGACTTGCACTGATACTGATAAATCTTAAAGAAATAAATATACCGGCAATAAAGATTAAAAGTGGTGGGATGATATAGCCTAATGCCATATTTACATTCGGAAGTATCATTCCCCAGGTACCGGCATAAAATGACAATTTTAGAGCGTCCCAGTAATCCATATGCAGATCTGTCCTCTTTATAAATCCCCAGGCAAATATCGAATAGATCAAAGCCCATATCATATATTTAAAGATATTTAAGATAGCGATAAATAAGAAACTAAATCCCAGTACCATATATATCTCAGGAATAGCCTTTACAAAAGTATCATTCGTGACACCATTGTAGAATATGACACCAACTGGATATGAATATATTCTCTGACTCATACCACTAGAAAGCAGTATCATTTCTATATTTTTACTTCCTATGGTGATATAGATCCCAGAAGCTTCTAACTTTTTAACATCTACTGTGGGCTCAGAAGTATCCATATAGATAGTAAATCCTGACAGATTCAGCCTAAATTCATCATCTGCTATAAGAGTATCATTCTCAGCCTTAAAACGAGGCATACTTTCATTAAAAAGATGTTTAAATCCTTTAAAACCAGTGATGGTTGCCGCAACCGGTACAATATAAGTCATAAATGAAAGTAGTAATGCCATCACTACCATATATTTTACAAACTTGCCAGTTGAAAGCTGAGCCAGGCCTAAAAGTTTTTTAGGTTTTAGAAGAGAGTTTAATAACTGATCCAGAAAGCCCATATCCTTACTTACCTCAAAACCAAGGCCATAAGGTGAATCGTCTTCACCTCTACCATGATTTTTTCTTAACTCGGCTTCTTTTAACTCTTCAGCCCTATCCATTTCTTCTTTTTTCCGCTGGTATTCTTCTATAAGACGTCTATCTTCTTCGTCTTTTCTTTTCTGCTCTTCATCATCGTATATTTTCATATTCCACCCCTGATCATATAAGCTATACTATATAAGACCAAAATATTTCATTGCATTAGAAATTCCGCCACAATCTACATTAGTTGTAACATATGAAGCTATCTCCTTACAAGATAAAGTTGCATTTCCCATTGCCACCGAATTTTTAACCGCTCCAAGCATTTCTATATCATTATTGCTGTCTCCAAAAACATAAACATTTTCTTCCGGGATACCAAAATGTTCCATCAAAAACTTAATACCTGAAGCTTTAGAAAATCCCTTAGGCTCTATCTCACAGAAATTTCCTTCTCTGTCAATATACGTCCACTCTTTTTCAATATATTCTCTAAAACCGTTAAGATCACTATTATCATCATAAAAAGCTGATAATTTATCAAAGATAAAGTCCGGGCTGTCGATATCATCAACAACCCATCTGTTATTATCTTTAAAATATCTTATAAGATCTGTACAATAATTCATCTTTAATGTTTTGTCATAGCAGGATCTATCAGCATATTCAAATACAGTCTCCATACCTTTTTCTCTACATACCAAAGCAATCTCATGACACTTTTCTTTAGACTGCTTATGATGTAAAAGAACTTCGTCATGGTACACGATATAGGTTCCACAGCCGCATACCAGACCATCAAAACCTTCTTTGATATAGTCTTCTACATTAGCAAAAACCCTTCCAGTATTTATAAACAAAAGACAGCCTGCTTCTTTTGCTTTAGAAAGTGCTTCTTTTGCATCTTCTGGGAGTATCCTTCTTTCATCGTCGGTAATAAGCGTACCGTCAATATCGAAAAATAATATTTTTTTATCTTTCATATTACAGCTGTCTCATGAGATTAACCATCTCAATAGCTCCTGTTGCACAGTCATAACCCTTATTTCCAGCCTTTGTACCTGCACGCTGTACAGCCTGCTCGATATTATCTGTAGTAAGGATACCAAACATTACAGGAATTCCTGACTCAAGCTCTATCTGAGCAATTCCCTTAGATACTTCATTACATACATAATCATAATGACTTGTTTCTCCGCGGATAACACATCCAAGACAGATAACTGCATCATAATTTCCAGACTTGGCAAGCTTTTTAGCTACTAATGGGATTTCGAATGCACCTGGTACCCAGCAAAGTGTAATGTCATCTTCTCTTACACCATGACGGATAAGTCCATCTTCAGCACCACCGATAAGTTTTGAAACTACAAATTCATTAAAACGAGCAGCAACTATTGCAACTCTCATTCCTTCTGCAACTACATTTCCTTCGATCTTCTTCATAATATTATTCTCCTTTTTTACTTTTCATCAAGATTATCAAGTATATGTCCCATCTTATCCTTCTTTGTCTGAAGGTAGAAAAGATCATAAACAGATGGTGCTATCTCAAGTGGAACTCTTTCAACAATATCTAAGTTGTATCCCTGAAGTCCGTAAACTTTAAGAGGATTATTAGTCATTAATCTCATCTTTCTTACTCCAAGGTCCACAAGGATCTGAGTACCGATGGTATAATCACGGGCATCCTCTGGAAATCCCAACTTAAGATTTGCTTCTACTGTATCATATCCTTCATCCTGGAGGGCATAGGCTTTGATCTTATTAATAAGACCAATTCCTCTTCCTTCCTGTCTCATATAAAGAAGAACACCTCTTCCTTCAGAAGCTATCTTCTTCATAGCTGCATCAAACTGCTGTCCACAGTCACATTTAAGAGATCCAAATGCATCTCCTGTGAGGCATTCTGAATGAACTCTTACAAGAACAGGATTTCCATCATCAATATCCCCCATAGTAAGAGCTACATGATGCTCGCCATTAAGTTTATTAATATAACCATGGATTATAAAATTACCATATTTTGTAGGAAGTTTTGCCTTTGATACTTCTTCTACAAATACCTCATGTTCCTTACGGAACTGAACCAGTTTTTCTATAGTGCTTATCTTAAGTCCGTGTTCCTTGGCAAAACCCACAAGATCTTCCATACGTGCCATGGTTCCGTCATCTTTCATTATCTCACAGCAAAGTCCAACAGGTTTTAATCCAGCCAGTCTGCAAAGATCAACTGTGGCTTCTGTATGTCCATTTCTTTCAATTACTCCACCAGCTTTACTAAGAAGTGGAAACATATGACCCGGACGTCTGAAATCTTCCGGTTTTGCTTTTCCTTCTGCAAATACTCTTGCTGTATATCCTCTTTCTTCAGCTGATATTCCAGTTGTAGTATTAACATGGTCAATAGAAACTGAAAAAGCTGTGCAATGATTATCTGTATTTGTAATACACATCTGAGGAAGGTTATAAAGGTCTGAATAACTTTCATCCATTGGCATACAGATAAGTCCTCTGGCATATTTTGCCATAAAATTTACATTCTCTGTTGTAGCAAATTCAGCTGCAAATATGATATCGCCTTCATTTTCTCTATTCTCATCATCCATGATGACAACAGGTTTTCCAAGCCTCATATCTTCGAGTATTTCCTCGATACTGTTAATCTTATACATATTAGTTCCTTTCATTAAACAATTATTTATAAGAATCCGTTCTCCATAAGAAATGAAGTGGTAAGACCACTTTCTTTCTTAGAAGTACTTTCAGTTTTTTTCATCAATTTTTCTATATATTTTCCAACAATATCATTTTCAAGATTTACTATATCCCCAGGTTTTTTGCTAAGAAGAGTAGTCTCTTTACCTGTATGAGGAATAAGGGATACAGAAAAGCTTTTTTCATCCACTGCTGCTACCGTAAGACTGATTCCGTCGATGGCAATGGACCCCTTTTCAACAATAAGATTTAAAATCGGTTTTGTTGTTTCTATAGTAACCCATACCGCATTATCTTCTTTTGTCATAGAAAGAATAGTTCCTGTTCCATCTATATGTCCTGAAACTATATGGCCTCCAAAGCGACCTCCCATAGCCATAGCCCTTTCAAGGTTAACCTCGCTTCCTGATTTAAGACTTCCAAGAGATGACCTTCTTAAAGTTTCAGACATAACATCCGCAGTAAAATAATCACTTCCAACAGTTGTCGCTGTAAGACATACTCCGTTTACTGCCACGGAATCACCTATTTTTACATCATCTAAAATATGTTTGGCTCTGATAGTAAGCACACAAGACTTAGCGCCCTGATTTATAGCTTCTATCTTTCCTTTTTCTTCAATTATTCCTGTGAACATTCTTTACCTCATTTAAGAATATATCTGGCATAAATATCTTTATCCAAAGCTTTTAATTCGATCAATTCACCTAATGCACAATTATCAACCTCAGAAATTCCTTCACCATCAACAGGTGTTTTGGCTTTTTCACCACCGAAGATCTTAGGTGCTGTAAATGTTCTAACTTCCTGAACTAATCCTTCTTTAAGCATTCCCCAGTTAAGAGTTCCGCCGCCTTCAAGAAGAATACTGTTTACCTTCATGATACCAAGCTTTTCCATAAGGATTGAAAGATCTACATGTCCATCTTTCTCCGGGATAAGAAGAATAAATACACCTAAATCTTCAAGTCTCTTGATCTTATCCTTCTTTTGCTCTTTCATCTTTTCAGTAGTTGCTACAAAAGTCTTGATCTGCTTAGCTGTCTGAACTACCTTTGACTTGATAGGTATCATAAGATTACTATCAGCAATGATCCTGATCGGATTTCTTGCTCCATCAATCCTGCAGGTTAACTGAGGATCATCATATAGTACTGTTCCAATACCAACCATTATTGCAGTTAACTCTTTACGCATTTCCTGAACCATATTTCTGGATAATTCATTTGTTATGAAACGGCTCTTTCCTGATCTGGTACAGATTTTTCCATCCATTGTCATAGCATATTTAAGAACTACATATGGTTTTTTAGTTGTTATGTAATGAAAGAATACCCTGTTTATTTCATCACACTCATCCTTCATGGCATGAGAAAATACTTCAACGCCATGTTCCCTTAAATACCATATACCCTTACCTGATACTAATGGATTTGGATCATCAGATCCAACAAACACTCTCTTTATCTTATTTTCAACGATAGCTTCTGTGCATGGAGGCTGTTTTCCCTGATGACAGCATGGTTCCATAGTCACATACAATTCAGCTCCTTCAGCACTTTCCTTAAGAGAAGCAAATGCATCTCTTTCTGCATGAAGATCACCATATTTATGATGATAACCCTCGCCTATTATTTTCCCATTTTTAACAATGACTGCACCTACAAGAGGATTTGGATCAACGCTCCCCTTACCTTTCTTTGCAAGTTCAATCGCCCTTTCCATATACTTTCTTTCAAAAGCCATATTCACATCTCCTTTTTAGCCTACACTTAAAGTATTTTAACTTTATAATAGCAAAAACGAAAAAAACCCCGAGACTATCCCCGGAGCACATAAAAAACATGTATGGCAAGCCACACTATTCTCCCATCCAGACTTTACTGTCGGCTTTGGAATCTCACCAAATCAGATCACTCTCGCGGGCTTAAAGATCAAGTCTTAATACCGCCGGTCGGGAATTTCACCCTGCCCCGAATATTATTTAGTTTTTTATAAAAAATACTGAGGCTCATGAATTTCATGAACCTCAGATATTATACACTATTTATTCGCTTTTGCCAAGTGAAAGGAATCCACCTTCATTAGATTTAAGCATTACAGAAAGGCCGATATTTCTTCTGGTTCCATCTGATGATACATAAATCTCACCTGTTTCAACAAGAGATTTAGCCATCTTTGTAACTTCACCCTTGAACTGGATCATCTGACGACGGTCTCTTGAACTAAGTTTGAAGAGATACTGGTTATGAGCACTGATAAGGAGAATGCTGAATGAATGAACATTATCCTTAGCTTCCTTAATACCAGAACCGATCATACGTGAATTTGCAATGATGATCTCTGCACTTTCCTGTGGAAGATATTCTGAAAGGATCAGCTTATAGATCTTAAGATAGTCATCTTCTGAATCAACCTTAACAGGAAGTTCTGCAACTGCGAATTCAATAACTGAATCCGCAAGTTTGATACTACCGCCATCATCATCAATCTGTGCCGTACATTCCCTTGGAATAAGCATTCTGAAGAACTTATTCTCAATTACCTTCTGGCCATCACCAGGCTGAACGATAACAAGTTCAGGATATGTAAGCTCTAACTTATGCATTGAAATGATAGCATTATCATCTCCAGTCTCCGCAAGATCTATAAGTCTTAAATAAAGTTCCTTGATCTGTGGAGTCTGATATTTAACAAGTTCTACAATCTTATCAACTGCAGGCACATATGCCATTGCAGCATTCTGCATATAAAGATTGATAAGCTCTTCTGTTGTAGCTCCCTTGGATTCCTTATGCTGGATAACCTTAAAGAGATTTTCCTTATCGAAATCTTCATACTTATTATCAAAGGCTCTTTCAAAGTATGTCATACTCTTCTTTTCGCCTGTGAAATCAGGAGAGGCTTCCTGTCTCTCATAGATCTTACCAAGTTCATAAGCTGCCTGAACAGATCCAAGTCCAAGTGCTTCAAGGAATGCTTTTTCAATTTCATAATTAGTAGATATATAGAATACCTGACTCTGCTTATAAAGAGCAACCTTTAAAGCAGTAGCTGCACTACCTGCCTGAACTGCTCTTTCCCACTTATCAACAGAAGCCTGAAGATCTTCACCGTGAAGATTCTTGATATCATTGATATAAGCATCTGCTTCAAGGATACCGTTATTCTTTGCTTCTTCGAAATACTTAAGAGCTTTGATACCATCTCTCTTAGTACGAAGGATTCCATAATAATAGAATCTGCCAAGATAGAATGAAACTCTCTTATGTCCAAGTCTCTCAGCTGTTTCATACCATGTAAGAGCCTTATCATATTCCTTCTGCTGCTGGTCATAAATATTACCAACCAGGAATGCAAGATCCGGATCCTTGGTAGCTTCAAAAAGCTGCTGAGCATAACTTATAGTTTTTTCAATATCATAGTATGGAGAATCCTTATCATAGTACAGATCTATAAGAAGATAAGAAGCCTTGATACTACCAAGTTTAAGAGCCTGCTTAGCTGCTGTCATGGCTCCTTCATAATCTTCAAGATAGTAGCAGTAAGTTGCTTCACTATAATACTGATTATCCTTACGGTTAAGGCTTGTATCACTTACACGGGTAGGTGCTACGAATGCAAATGAATTTGCTGTCTCAAAAATGATCTCTTCATACTGCTCAATGATCTCCATGGTAGCGCAAATGAATCTCATACATGCAAGACGTCTGCCTTCATAGAATGCAAATGTAACAACACCTTTATTCATACCCTTATGATAGAATGTTGTACAAATACCATCAGCAAATTCTGTAATATATGGCTTTAATGTCAGTTCTTCATCAAAAGCATCATTACAATATCTAAGATAATTTTCAAGAGTCTTCTTTGAATCTCTAGGAATACTATCATAACTTACATATATAGCAAAATCCTTATATGTAATACTTGGTGCATAGTATTCTTCATCTGTTTCCTCATTGATGGTCTTTACCCAATCCTTAGGAAGTTTATGGATGAAACCATCAACCTGGTTATGTACATATGTATACTGATACTGAAGCTTTGCAGGATCGATAGCATTATAACGAGGTTCCTTACCCTTTGCTCTTCTCTGTTCAGCCTTATCAGTATAAAGTCTGTCTTTCTCTTCAAATTCAAGACTATCAGTATGAGTTGAAGCATATTCAACTCTGTCATAAGCAGCTTTAGCTTTTTCATCGCCCATATCAGCCAGCTTCTTATACCAGATCATAGCCTTGTCATAATCAACAGGGACAACGAATTCTGATTTATTACCATACTGATCTATTCTCGAAAGTCCATTTTCATAGATAGAACCAAGGTTCATGTATGACGCTTTGATTCCTCTTTCTGCAGCTTTCTCAAAATGTGTAATGGCTTTTGAGAAATTCTGAACATCCAGATACATCTTAGCTACCTTATATGTCATATCTCCATCTTTAGTGAGATTTACACATTTCTCATAATATGTAGCCGCTTTACCTTCATCCTTATCTATGTGGGCATTTCTGTATGTTCCCTTTTCATAGAATTCTCCAAGTATCTTAAGAGAATCTATACTTATCTGTGTATATGTTGGATCCACAATACCTGTGTCAACAACCTTCTCAAGAGTTTCAACCGCTTCTTCTGAGCTGGCATTTTCAAAAAGATTCATAGCTCTGTCAAATTGAAGCTCAACCTGACTTTTTTTAGGACCTTTGTTGCCAAACATATTAAAAAGCGGAATTTTCTCTTTTAAACTGCTGAAAAATCCCATAAAAATGTCCTCCATTTATTGCATAATTAATAAACTTATTTTACCACAACGTATAATTGTATGCAAAGATTTAAAGACTATTTCTATAGATTTTTATGCAACTGACCCCATATATTTCACAAGAGCTTCAACAGCCTCATTTTCATCAGCTCCATCAGCTTCGATCTCAATCTCTTCATCATTGCAAAGTGAAAGGCTCATCATTCCCATGATACTCTTTGCATTTATCTTCTTATTTCCAGAAATGAGATATATTCTGCTTTCATACTGACTTGCTGTCTGAACAATTTCAGCAACTGGTCTTGCTTCTGCATAATTTGGTAACTGAACTTTACACTTCTTTGTTGTCATTTTGTAATCTCCTTATATATTATCATTAATAATTAACTTAACTCATCTAAGAGAATCTGCTATCTCACTGATCCTCCTAAGTCTATGATTAACACCGGATTTTCCAATTGGCGGTGAAACCATATCTCCTAATTCTTTAAGAGAAAGATCAGGATTTTCAAGTCTTATTGTTGCAAGCTCTAAAAGTGGTGGCGATAAAGATTTAAGCCCTTTCTTTTCCTCAATAAGCTTTATATCACTTATCTGTTTTGCCGCCGCCTCCGTTATCTTACTGATATTGGCAGTCTCACAATTAACTTCCCTGTTAATGGAATTTCTAAGATCCTTATAAATCCTTATATTCTCGAATTCCATAAATGCATTGCTTGCACCCAGGATTCCGATTATATCTGAAATACTATTTGAATCCTTAACATATACAACATAATGAGATCTTCTCTTAAAACTCTTTGGTTCTAATCCAAAAGAATTAAGTATATGTATCAACTGATTCATTCTATATTCATTACTTACCACGATCTCCATCTGGTAAGATTTATTTGGATCATTAACAGATCCTCTGGCAAGAAAAAGTCCTCTTAAAAATGCTTTTTTGCAGCATTCTTTTTGTATTATGATGTCATCACTGCTAAGTCTTGTATCATTCTCAGTCAGTTTTAATTTCATAAGCACCTGCTCTACAGCCTTATCACCTATAATGGTAACTGAAGCATTTTCGCTTTCTTCCTCATCGATCATAATCTCTGCTTTTGTAAGATCAAAAAGTAGTCTTATCATCTTAAGGACTATATCCATCATGTAAGTTACATCAGTCTTAATTCTGATATAAGGAACATTTGAATCATTATATAATCTGGCATTAAGCGAGAATATACCTGATAATTCTGCAATCCTGCAATGTTCTGCTTTATCTATCTTTGTACTGATTTCTTTTTTAAGATCACTTGAAAAAGACATCATTTATCCCCTTTTATTATAGCTTCCTTCTCTAAATCCCTATGAATAAGCCTAACTGTATAATTCAGTGTAGACAGCCTGTTATATAGCATATTCGCTATAGTAACGGATCTATGTCTTCCGCCTGTACAACCAATAGCTACAACAAGCTGATGCTTTCCCTCATTCTCAACATATTTTGGAATGGTATAGGATAAGACATCATATATCTTATTCAGGAATTCATCCCCTTCTCCAGAAGACAGGACATAATCCTGCACTGCCTTTTCATTACCCGTATGACTCTTTAATTCTGGCACATAATAAGGATTTGGCAGGAATCTTACATCCAACACTATATCCGCATCTCGAGGTATACCATTTTTAAAACCAAATGACATTATACTAACGATGATATTGGTATAATCCTTATCAGCCTTTACAATTCTTGCGATTTCTCTCTTAAGTTCTCTTGATATTAAACTTGATGTATCAACATAATAATCTGCAATATTTTTTAAGAAAGCAATCTTAGTTCTTTCTTTATCGATACCATCCTCTATCCTTCCGCCGACTGCAAGAGGATGTTCTCTTCTTGTTTCTTTATATCTTCTTACAAGGGCTTCATCTTTTGAATCAAGGAAAAGCACCTCATAATTAAAGTTCGATTCTTTAAGGCTTGCAAATACTCTGGTAAGTTCATCCAAAGCTTTGCCATTTCTGATATCTATTCCAACAGCAATCTTATCATAATTGTAATCTTCACCTGTTGTAGTATTTACAAAATCCCAAATGAGAGAAACCGGGAGGTTATCTACACAATAAAATCCCAGATCTTCTAATGTTCTTAATGCAGTTGTTTTACCTGCACCGCTCATTCCGGTAATTATGATAAATCTCATCTCAATTTGCCCTCACCAACTAAAATTCGCCTAAAAGTCTTACTTCTATCTCTAATCTTACTCCAAACTTATCAAATACTATTTCCCCAACTTCTTTGATAAGTCTATAAATATCATCAGATGTAGCGCTGTTATCATTAACAACAAATCCGCAATGTTTAGGTGAAACACAGGCTCCACCTACTCTATATCCTTTTAAACCACTATCCATAATCAGTTTTCCTGCAAAATACCCTTCAGGCCTTTTAAATGTAGATCCTGCACTTGGATATTCCAGCGGCTGCTTTTGACGACGTCTCTGATTAAAATCATCCATCTTTTCTTTTATAGCTTCTCTACTATCCTTTTTAAGCTTAAAAGCAGCACCTGTAATAATCATATTTTTTTCAGACGCTATACTATGTCTGTAAGAAAAATCCATCTCTTCTCCAGGTATCCTTACTGCTTTTCCATCTAATACAGCATCACAATAAAGAACTATATCCTTCATTTCTCCACCGTAAGCTCCAGCATTCATAAATACAGCTCCGCCTACAAATCCAGGAATTCCAGAAGCAAATTCAAAACCACCAAGCTCATTATCTAAAGCTGTTTTAGCAACTCTGCTAAGAAGTGCTCCTGCTTCGGCATAAATAATATCTTCATTTACATCAATACTACTCATCTCTTCACCAATATAAAGCACGGTTGCATCCAGTCCCTTATCCGAAACCAGCACGTTGCTTCCATTTCCAAGAAGGATAAGCTTTTCATTATTATTATCACATTCTGTTTTTATATCTATAATATCTTGAACCGATTCAGCTTTTACAAATCTTCTGGCAGGTCCACCTGTACGAAATGTTGTATGTTTCGCCATAGGTTCATCAAAAAATTCTATCATAATTCTGTGTTGCTCCAAAAAAGTAACTAAAAAAGGCTCTGCTAGATTAAAATATAACTTACAGAGTCTTTTTTTTCAATCGTTATATTGTTAGAAAAGTACTGATAAATAGCGGTTTCTTAGTGTAAAATCACCATCAAATGGATACTATGTACTAGTGTCAAGTTTCGCACGAGATACAATATATAGTTGATAAATTCAGTAAATATGTGTGCTTAACCGTTTAAATGGTCGAATATGTACTTTTAAAACTGCAAGTTTCCAAACTTTCTTATTTTTACTCAAGTACTGACTTTGCTCCGCCATAAATTCCTGCATCGTTTCCAAGTTTTGCAAGTTCAAAACCTGTTTCACGACATGCATGGAAAGAATACATTCTAAAGTACTTTGATACTGTATCAATGATTATCTGACCAGCCTTTGATACACCACCACCGATTACAAAAACTTCAGGATCTACAACTTCTGCGATATGAGAAAGAGCAAGTCCAAGCTTCTTACCAAATTCTTCTACAACCTGCATAGCAAGTTCATCCCCAGCTTTAGCCTCATCAAAGATTGCTTTAGCTGAAATATACTGAACATCACGGAGTTTAGATGGCTTATTTGAATCATTTAAAGCCTTATTTGCAAGACGTACAACACCTGTTGCTGAAGCATACTGCTCAAGACATCCGCTCTTACCACAATTACATGTCTCTTTTTCCTCTGTATCGATAGTGATATGTCCTATCTCACCACCTGCACCATGAACACCAGCAACTATCTTACCATTGATGATTATTCCACCACCAACTCCAGTACCAAGTGTTACCATAACAACATTTTCATGGCCTTTTCCACCGCCCTGCCACATTTCACCAAGAGCAGCAACATTTGCATCATTACCTACTGATACTTTAAGGCCGATAAGTTTTGATAATTCCTCAGCAGCATTAAAAATGCCCCATCCTAAATTAACGCATTTAACAACAGTTCCATCTTCCTTAACTGGTCCCGGAACACCCATACCAACACCAAGAACATCATCCTTATTAATTGATTTCTCAGCCAACTTCTTCTCTAAAGACTTTGCAATATCTCCAAGGATAAATGCACCGCCATTATCTTTTCTTGTTGTGATCTCCCACTTATCAAGAAGATTTCCTTCCTCTGTAAAAAGACCAATTTTTACTGTTGTTCCTCCGATGTCTACACCGAATGCATACTTTGACATTATTTGTCCTCCAATCTCGTCATACTTTATTACCGCTTATTTATTATTTTCCTGAGATTTTTTCATATTCTCAGTTACTCTCTTATATAATTCCTGAGCAGCATTATATCCCATCTTCTTCTGTCTGTGGTTAACAGCTGCTGATTCAACTATTATAGCCAGGTTTCTACCAGGTCTTACAGGAATGAGATGACTTGTGATCTTATTGCCAAGGAATTCAACATACTGATCCTCAAGTCTTAATCTGTCATAATTAGCATCTTTATCCCAGTCTTCAAGCTTGATCACAAGATCTATCTGTTGAGAAAGCTTAACACATTCTACACCGAACATGGTCTTAACATCTACTATTCCAATACCTCTTAATTCAATGAAGTTTCTTGTTATTTCCGGAGATGTTCCTATAAGCTGATCTTCACTGATCTTCTTTATCTCAACTACATCATCTGATACAAGTCTATGTCCTCTCTTAATAAGTTCAAGAGCGGCTTCAGATTTACCAATACCGCTGTCTCCCATGATAAGAACACCTTCGCCATATACATCTACAAGAACTGCGTGAATAGAAATTCTTGGTGCTAACTGCTCATGAAGATATCTAACTGTTTCATGTACAAATGAAGATGTGGTTGCAGAACTTGAAAGTACAGGGATTCCATGCTTAAGTCCTGCTTCTATGATAAAGTCATAAGGCTTGATATCTCTACAGAAAACAAGACATGGGATAGGAAAACTGAAAAGTTTATCAAATATCTCAATATTCTCTTCCCTTGTATGCATATCCGCAAGGAATGCATGTTCTACATTACCGCAGATCTGAACCCTTGCTGTGTCAAAATGTTCAAAAAAGCCTGCCAGCTGAAGTGCGGGTCTGTTAATATCCGGGTCTTTAATATAAATTTTATCTGTATCTATTTCTGGTGTATAATTTGTAAGATTCATCTTCTGAATAAAAGAAGAAAGCTTAACACTGTATTCTGTGTCTGCCATTTTTATACCTCCCGATTCCCCTTATAAACAATGGGCAATATTCATTTCGATTTTATCATAGATAGATTTATTTTTCTATGTTAATATTGATATATAAAAAGAAAGTTTCACGAGGCACCTATGGATAAATATATTCCTGATAAAAATAATGAATTTAATATCTCAGAAGAATTAAAAAAACTTCCGCATAAGCCAGGTGTCTATTTAATGCACAGTGACAGTGAAGAGATTCTTTATGTCGGTAAAGCTGTGGATCTTCACAATCGTGTAAGACAATATTTCCAAAAAGGTCACGGTCATAATGGTTCCCAAAAGATTGCTAAAATGGTGGAACAGATCGAATATTTTGAATATATAATCACTTCCTCTGAAATGGAGGCTTTAGTTCTCGAATGTAATCTTATAAAAGAACATCATCCACGTTATAACACTATGATGAGGGATGATAAGGGATATCCATATATAAAGATAACCACATATGAAGATTACCCAAGAGTAATGTATTCTCACCAGATGCATAGGGATAAATGCAAATATTTCGGTCCTTATACAGACGGAAAAGCAGTCCATGACATAATCGAATTATTAAGGAAATTATTTAAGATAAGAAACTGCAACCGCAATCTTCCTAAAGATATAGGAAAAGAGCGGCCTTGTCTCTATCACCAGATCAATATGTGTTCCGGCCCCTGTGGCGGATACATTTCCAAGGAAGAATATAATAAAAACATATCTTCTGTGATCGCATTTTTAAATGGAGATACTAAAGATATCATCTCCTCTCTTACAGAACAGATGAAGCAGGAAGCCTCTTTAATGGAATTTGAAAAAGCGGCTGTAACCAGGGATCTTATCGAAAGCATTAAGCATATCATGGATAAGCAGCGGATCACTGATACCGAACAGGATAACAGGGATATAATCGCAATGGCCCGAAACGATAAAGACTGCGTTGTTTCCATATTTTTTGTGAGAAACGGCCAGCTTCTCGGAAGAGAAAATCATCATATGACAATTGATGAGACAGGCGACGATGACTCTTCTATAATAACTGCATTTGTAAAGCAATATTATAGCAGCACTCCGTATATCCCTAAAGAGATTCTCTCCACTATCCCTGTAAATGAAGAAGAAGTCATAACCGCCTTCTTAAGTGAAAAAAGAGGCGCAAAAGTCCACATCATAATCCCTAAACGCGGCGATAAAAAAGGACTTGTGAGTCTTGCAGAAGACAATGCTTCATTAGTTCTCGCTCAGGACATTGAAAGGATAAAAAAGAAAGAGAAACGTACTATAGGAGCCGCAAAAGAAATAGCTGATATAGTCGGTATCGAAAATGCCACAAGACTAGAAGCATTTGATATTTCCAACATTTCCGGTTATAATTCAGTTGCTTCTATGGTAGTATTTGAAAATGGATCTCCCAAGAGAAATGCTTATAGAAAATTCCGTCTAAAAACAGTAGAAGGCCCAAATGATTACGCTTCAATGAAAGAAGTCCTATCAAGGCGTTTTTGCGATGAAAAGATCGGTCCTTTCCCAGATGTACTGATGATGGACGGAGGCAAAGGCCAGGTTAATATCGCAGAAATGGTACTTGACAGTCTCGGAATAGACATTCCAGTGTGCGGAATGGTAAAGGATGATAATCACAGGACCAGAGGTCTTTATTTTAATAATAAAGAAGTAGACTTTAAAAAAGGTTCTGAAGCTATCCATATGGTTACAGCCCTGCAGGATGAAACCCATAGATTTGCCATAACTTACCACAAATTATTAAGAAGCAAGGAGCAGGTCCATTCAATCCTCGATGATATAGAAGGGATCGGACCAGCGAGACGTAAAGCGTTACTGTTACATTTTAAGGATATTGAAGAAATCAAAGCGGCATCCCTGGAGGAATTACTTCAGGTCAAGGGAATGAATAAAAAAAGCGCTTCTGCTGTTTATGATTTTTTCCATTAGAATAAAGGTTAGAAAATAGGAGTTTATATGAAGAGATTTTTATTTCCCGTTGAATATTACAGGTCAACTTATAATATTGATTTTAAGCATTATTATGATCTGGGTTACAGAGGGATAATATTTGATATTGATAACACCCTGGTACCTCATGATGCAATGTCTGATGAAAGATCAAGGAAGTTATTAAAAGATTTACGAGAAATAGGATTTAAGATAATCTTCTTATCAAATAATGATGAACCAAGAGTTAAAAACTTTGCAAAAGAGATAAATGCTGATGGCTTATCAACCATTAATTATATTTATAAAGCAAAAAAGCCATTAAAAGATTCATATATCAAAGCTGCTGCGTTACTTAAAATAGATACAAAGAACATGCTCTTTATCGGTGATCAGATATTTACGGATATTCTTGGTGCAAATAATGCAGGTATCCATTCAATTCTTGTAGATAAGGTAAATAAAAAAGAAGATGCACATATCTATCTGAAGAGGATTTTAGAATATCCTGTCAAAGGTTTATATCTTATGAAACATAGGAAAAAATAAAGAACTTCAAAACAAATAAAAAACATAATACTTTTAATATAAAGAAAAGAGATTGTACATGGGACAATCTCTTTTCTCTTTATATCATATTAAATTGTTCAGTTATTACAGCATATCTGCTCTGAGTTTCTTTAATACCTGAAGGCTCTTTGTTCTAAGTCCTTCTGCCTCGAATAATGGAAGCATGTTATCGATATCGAATTTACTCTTCATAACTGTATCAAGCCAATCATTGATGTATGCCTTAACATATCCAACGTTGTCTTCTGACTTATCCTTAAGAGAATTCTCAATATTATTGATATTATCAACAACTGTAGGTCCTGCAACCTTCTTATCTGCTGAAGGTGTATTTCCTTCATCTGAAAGTTCGATAACCTTACCAGTCTTTGTGATGATAACCTTCTTATTAGGTGATGATTCCGGCTTTGCTACTCCTCCAGTCTTTCTATCGATAAGCTTTTCAATAGCCTTGATGAGACATACACAGCTATATGTTGCCTCAAGCGGAGTCTGCTGTCCTTCACCCTTATCCTCATACTGATACCAGAGCCACTCAGATTTAAGGAGCATTTCTTCAATCTTAGAATCAGAAAGTAATTTCTGAAGATCTGAATCCATTGTAGGAGCTGCTGCTCTACCAAAGATACCGCCGCTCTTTGTAGTTGTTTCAACCTTCTGATACTTTGGTGGAACCTGTGTATCTGCATATGTCTTAATAAGGTATTTCTCAGCCTTCTTTGGATCGTAGTTAGAATTGATAACTGCGATTCTTCCACCATTAAGACCATTAACGATCATATCCTCTGCTGCGAGGAATACGAGAGTCTTCTGACGATCATCGATCATCTGCTTGATCTCATAGTTTGTCTTCGACTTCTCAACGATAGCATTCTTTCTAACCTTGAATGCCTTGATCTTCTCTTTGATTGAGAAGAACATCTTAAGAAGTGATGGATTAGCATTTACATAATCGTTGATCCATGTAATCTCAACATACTGATGCTCAATCTTATTAGAAAGCTCATATACATTGTATCCATCGAATACAACATTAAGTGTTGTATAGAGCTTATCAAGTATCTCATACTTCTCTTCCCAGGCACGTGTTGATACATCTGAATTAACGATCTCTTTAATTCCGCATTCATAGAATACAAGATTGTATTCATATAATCCTTCGAAAATATTAGTCTTACCATTAAGCTGTGCACCTGCACCGAGAACCTGAAGGTTTTTCTTCATTTCTGGTTCATTTTCAATATAAAGGTAAACTTTCTTAACGAAAGATGAAACCTCCCCGATAAGGGTATCAATTCTCTTATTGTAGATTTCCTGCTTAGAAATAGCTGTAAGTACGTTTCTGCTTAAAACTGTCGTATCCTGTGTGTTGTTAACATTACGGATAAGTTCCTTAAAGCTTTCATATACAGCCATGTTATCAATTGGAATATATTCAGCATTAAGTCCATAGAACTCAAATGCCTTTGTATAATCCTTATTTGCAATGAAAGTATTGAAAAGTCCGATAGATAACTGTGTCTTATAATTGTTATCTACATGTGGATCCTCAACAACATAATCATAGAGAACTTCCAGATTGCTTATATAAGCTTCCGAATTAGAAAGTGAAGTTGGAAGCCCCATCTCCATTACTACGTTTAAGAGATCAAGGTAACCCATAAGAGCCTTATCAAAGTTCTTTGGTCTCTCATCATCTTCAAGAATCTGATAGCTTACATTTATAAGTAATGGAGCGATTCGTTCACCGATAAGTCTCATAGCCTCGCCGAACTTTTCTCTCTGATAGAGATAGATCAGCCATATAGAATATCTATAAATACCTGTTGTATTGATAGGAGCATCAATATCACAAGGATCGATATTTCCATATACGAAATTAAAGAGAGGCTCAATCCACTCGTCAATTTCAAATCTTTCCTTTTCCTTAATCTCTCTGTCTACGAATTCATCAAGATCGTAGAGCTTCTGGCACTGACTCTTAGTCTCCTCATCAACTGCCATTGATTTAAGATCAAAATTTTTGTCCTTTAAATAGTCTATAACAAGAGCATAGAAACCATCCTCAACCTGCTCGTTAAGGAATTTAATAAGCATTCCTTTATTGCTTGATGCAGCAATAGAAAGAACATTATTGTCTCCGCCTGATGTTATGTTTGCTGGTAAAGCCATAGTGATTCCTCCTCGCCCATTTATTCCTGTATATAGTACCAACTATGCCTAAATTCTATACTTTTTAAATTTTTAAGTCAATGTTATTTTGTACAAATTCTATAATTTGCCTTGTGCATTTTTAACAAAGTTTTTTTACCAAAAAATTTTGTTAATTTTGTCAATTTTTATTCAAATTATCCAACTCAAGTAATCCTGCCATAGAAAGAAGCGCCTTAGCATTTCTTGTGGTACATCTGCCCTCTTTAATCTTATAATCAAACTTTAATTCATTATCTTCATAGTATTCTTCGAAATGATAATTGCTGACGCAATCTCCATTTTTCTTCTTAAGTTCGCAAAGTTCAAAGTCGTGAGTAGATACAATGACCATAGCATTTCCACTAGAGAGGTTCTTTATAGCTTCTGCAGCTCCATAAATCCTATCAGCGGAGTTTGTTCCCTTAAAAATCTCATCAATAAGGCAAAGCGCTGGAACATTTCCCATTTTCTTAATGTACTGGGACATATCCTTTATTCTTAAGATCTCCGCATAAAAGGTTGAAATACCATTTGTTACATCATCCATAACCCTCATAGAGGTAAATATCTTCATCTTCGGCGCTTTAAATTCTTTCGCACAGACACCGGCTCCTATATATCCCATTACAAGATTCACTGCCACAGTTCTTAAAAATGTAGTCTTACCAGACATATTGGAACCAGTTATAACTGTAACTGAATTATCCAGACTTACTGTATTAGATACTACTTTATCAGTATCCAGCAAAGGATGAACCACATCTGAAAGGACTATCCTGTTATCCCCTTCTTCTAACATCTCAAATGGAGTAACATTTCTTATAACTGAAAGAACTGAAAGAGAAAGATATTCTTCCATTGAACCAATTATTGAAAAGCATTCTGAAAATGAACTTCCATATTTATTATTCCAGTTAACAGCTGCAAGAGCTATATAAAGATCATATCCAAAAAAGCCTGCTAAAAGCATATGAACTATGGCATTATACTCAACATTAAAAGCCTGTCCGATAGCTCCAAGGCTTTTAACAGCTTTAAGCATTCCATCTCCTGCTACAACTCTTTCCTTTAAACTCTTAAGATTCCTGGAACTAAAATCCTTTTCACCTATCATTTTAAGAAGATCATAGAAATCTCTCGATGAAAGTCCATATAAATATACAGGCATGATCAGACTTTCTACCTTTTTCTGAGGAGCAAAAACAGCTATGATGCCAAGAAGAAATGTAACTATTATCCATGTAGCCTTTATCTGTCCGGTAATAGTAAGAACGATAGCTGCAATATTTAAAACCGGGACTACAGCCATGATAAGTCCCATCCAGAACGGAAATTTCATAGGTTTATAATCATAGTTCTTTTGTTCTTCATCCTCACCCTTTTTATCATAAATCCTGCTGCTGACTGCCTCAAATCCCACAAGGAATTCCTTATCCTCTGATAATTCTCTTACAGCCTCATATCTTTCGGATGCTTCATCAATATTCACATTTTTTAAACATAAAGTCTCAGCTAACCTTTTTCTTCCAAACTGAGTATGAGCGACGCTTATCAGTTGATACATAGACCCCTTACCCAAAAGATCGATATCATGGGATAAAGTATCATCCTTTGAAATAAATTCACTTCCATCATCCCCAAAATCTCTCCAGCCCCCGGTGATACGGGCTATATATCTATCAGCACACTCAATCTCCTTATCAAGAGATTTTGCTTTAACTTCCATTAAACCATGAAATCTTATAAGAATGACAAAAGATAAAATAAGTGCTGCACCTAACGCGGTATATAAGTCTTTTCCTTTTGTCATTCCCTGATAGATAAATATAACACCAGATATAAATGTAGCCAGCCTCAGATAACTCACATGAGCTGATTTCTTATCCAGCGAAGTCTTTTTTTCTTTTGCCTTTTCTTTTATGTCTTCAAAAAAATCTGTCATAAATAAATAGTCTCCTATTGATAATAAAAAAACCGGACTTAAAAACTTTTAAGTCCGGCAAAATAATTATATCTTATTCTTTATCAAGATCTGATCCGTCACTAGTTTCATCGGCCTTATCTTCATTTTCAGCTGATTCGTCTGCTTTTTCTTCTTCAGTCTTGATAGCAACATAATCTCTTTCATCTGGAGTATCATCTTCATCAAGAATGATTTCACTGTCATCTATGATCTCTTCTTCTTCCTTCATAGATTCCATCTTTTCATCAACTTTGCTCTTTACTGTAGCTGCAGTCTCTTTAACCTTTGCCTTAGCATTTATACCTGTCTCTTTAGCCTTAGCAACTGCCTTTTCTACTTTACCATCCACATCATATTTCTCATTAAGATCCTGGTATGTCTTTGTTCCGCGTATCTCATCTTTAAATGCGTAACATACACCAGCTACTGCAGCTGCTGCAACTGTAAATTTAGCAAGACCACCAAAAAAATCACGTTTTGCCATATTCAATACCCCTCTTTCATAGCGATATAAAAACTTGTTATTATTTTAATACTCCCACCTTTAAAAATCAAGCAGACATAATCCCCTGCAGAAGCCTTTTATGATCATCCTCATCAAAATTTCTCGCTACTGCAGAGAATAAGATATTCTCTTCTTTGCTTATTATCTTCACTACTCTTTCCAAAAAGATAAGCACTTTTCCAAACCACTCATCATTTCTTTTTTCTTCTTTAATAAGATCATCATACATCTGAAGTACTTCATTATCATCCACAGACATATAATCCGCAGGACCTATCACACCATACTTTTCTTTTAATGGTATATAGATATATTCATTTTTCACTTTATAGTGCTTTCTTATGATATTAATATCCCCTCTGGTAAAAACCTCTGATATAAAATCTGTCTCTCCTTCAAGAAGAGTCTGGATCATATTCATGCAGAGGATCCTTATCTTATTATTTTCTTTTGAGAGAATATTAAGAGGATGCCCCTCCTCTTCAACAAACCTGCTTGCGATCTTTATATTTTCTGAAAAATCAATTTTTGTCATTTAATCTTTCTTCCTCTTCAGTCTCTTCTATCTCATCAATTCCTTCTATTTCTTTTTCTTCCTCTATTTCACTCAGATCTTCTTTATCATCATATTTTATGTAGTAAGCCGCATCTTCAGCCTCTTCATACTCATCAAAATCATGCTGGAAAAAAAATTGTTTTTCATCAGTTCCTGTAAGCCTGTATTTTTTGATCCTTCGATTAGGAAATTTTTTTACTATAACATTTGATACTATAGTATTCTTAAGATTATCAAGATAAATGATCTTTATCTTTGATAATGAAATACTTACAGCATAATTAGCGGTTACAAGGAAACCATTTGAATAGAACTTCGCCTTATTTACGGATTCATCTTCAAGTTCGTCATAGATTTCTCTTCCTTTTTTTCCTCTTATCTTTCCTATCTCATAAACATCCCTGGCCTGGATACTTAACCTTGGAAATATATAAGCGAGTAAACCATATAAGAATAAGATCAAAAGAAGCAGCATGCACATATATTTAAAAGCCTTAACGATAATTATAGCCATAGCAGGATATTTATATTCATTAAAGATCACAGGACAAAAAAAGCTTTCCATCTCACTTGCATTTCTTTTCATGGAATCTGCATAGCTGTGAAGAATATAATCAACAGTATTCTTATCATTATCAACTCTTAAATTTACTCTTTCCTCGGTTCCTTTCTCTCTATCTCTTCCCCTTATCTTTTCATATAGATTACTTTCATTTTTAACAAGGAAAAGATAAACTTTATCCTCTGACATATAGAAATAATATTTGCCTGATTCTTTTCCATCTACAGAATACTTAAATCCCGCAAAACTCAGCATATCTATTGGTACATTGATATTTGCGGCTCCTCTTTCATAAGCACTTTTAAGATCGTTACCATTTTCACATGATACTGAATTAAACTCAGGCAGTCCCTGCAGCATAAATATAGCCGCAAGGAGCGCCCCCAGTATTATCAACTGGGGCAAAATTATATTTATCAGATTCTCTCTAATTATTCTCTTAAATGTCATTATAACTCATCTCCAGAACATCTATACCTCTCTTACCGGCTCCTCGGTCTGATAAATGGTATCAGCAATTCCAACGGTTGATTTTCTATGAGATACAAGGATAACTGTCCTGTCCTTACTTTCCTCATCTATAGTCTTAAGGATAACTCCTTCTGAAAGAGCATCCAGATTACTCGTTGGCTCATCAAGAAGAAGAAGTGGACTTTCATGAAGAAAGGCTCTGGCAACACCTATACGCTGTCTCTCACCTGCAGAAAGTTCTACATTTCCACGTCCCAGAAGTGTGTCATAACCATAAGGGAGCGCCATGATAGTATCATCTATAGCAGCTTTCTTTGCCGCTGCCCTTATCTCATCTAATGTAGCGCCTCTTTTACCTATAGCAATATTGGCTGCCGCAGTATCATTAAATATAAATGTATCCTGAGTTACATATCCTTCTTCTCCTCTAAGAGAATCCGTACTTATCTCACGGACATCCTGCTTTGATATCTTTACACTTCCACTCTTTACATCCCAGAATCTCATAAGCAGTTTAAGGATAGTTGATTTACCAGAACCACTCTTACCAACAATTCCTATTATCTTCTTTTTAGGAAAATCATAAGAGATATTATTTAAAATATTTATTTTATCATCGTAACTAAATGTTACATTTTCAAAAGATGCAGAAGAAAAAACCACATTACTTCCTTCTTCGATCTCTTTTGTTACAGGCTCTTCTTCTAAAAGAGAAAGGACTCTTTCGCCCGAAGCAAAAGTCTGATTAAGATTATTTGAAAGATTTGCAAGAGCCGTGACCGGACCAAAAGACGCAATCATAGCAACAGTTCCTATTATAGCTCTGTTAAATGGTATATCTCCAGCCATAAATGAATTAGCCAGATATGTAAGCATTAAACAGCTGAATATAAGAATAATTATTTCTGTAAAAGCTCCCTGCCAGGAAGCAGTTTCAGAAAGATCCGCCTGCTTTTCCAAAATATCATCCGACATTTCATCGAGCTCATTTAATCTTTTTTCTCCAGCATTATACTGCAGGACTTCATCTATTCCATCAATATTGTCAAGAACATACGAACTCACTGTACCCATATGATTTCTAAGGCCCATACCAGTCTTTTTCCCATTAAGGTCTGTAAGATATGGGATAAGGATACCAACTATCGCATATCCTAAAAATGCGATAAGGCATGACATTATACTTATATGAGCAAAAAAGAGCAGCATTATAATACTATAGAGAAAAGCTATAAGTACCGGAGAAATTGTATGAGCATAAAAAACCTCCAGCAGTTCAATGTCTGATGTAACTATACTTATAAGTCCACCTTTATCTTTATTATCAAGTTTTGCCGGAGCAAGTCCTCTAAGCTTTCTAAATACTTTCTTTCTTATTATCGCAAGGATCCTGAATGCTATATAATGATTGCAATACTGCTCAAGGTAATGCATCACACCACGCAATAAAGCAATAAGTATGATAGTTCCATACATTCCTTTTATAGGATGGTCTTTTACTATAAAATAAGCCGCAGCAACAAAAGGCACTGTAGCACACAGATTACCTAATACGCCATAAATAACCGAAAGAAATATAACCGGTGAAAGATCTTTGATTTCTTTAAGAAGCTGTATAACAATCTTAAATCCGCTTCTTCTATTCATGTCTCTCCCCCCCTTCAAAACTCTCATCCATAGTTTCAAGTTCTATGGAATCATCAAGCTTTTCTTCTCTCTCTCTACGTTTACCATTTCCGTAGCTCTCTAATTCAAGCTGCTGCACGGCAAGATCATGAAATTCATATCCTAGCTTATCTAATTCTTTATAAGTACCCGTTTCTATTACCTCTCCATCCCGCAGCATTATGATCATGTCTGAATCAATAGTATTCTTTATTCTATGAGAGATAAAGATCACGGTCTTTTGAGGGCACAATGCTTTAAAAGCATTCATTATACATTCTTCTGACTCGATATCAACATTTGATGCCGCCTCATCAAAAATATAAAATGGAGTATCATGCAGAAGAGCTCTGGCAATAGCAAGTCTCTGTCTCTGTCCACCAGACAGATTTGAAGCTTTCTCACTTATCTTAAAATCCAGTCCCTCTTTATTTCTTTTAACAAAATCATAGAGCCTTACTTTCTGTAAAGCTTCATACATAGCAACCTCCGTTGCGGCTGTATCACCTAAAAGGAGATTCTCCCTGATAGTACCTTTAAATATATAACTGTTATATGTACAATAAGTAAAAAGCTCTGCAAGTCTTTTACTGCTGATATCAGAAAGTTCCACATTTCCAATCTTAATAGAACCCTGATAGTTTTTATTTTCTCCTGTAAGTATCTTTGCCAGAGTACTTTTTCCACACCCTGAACGACCCACAACAGATAAAAATGTACCAGACTTAAAATCTAAATTGATATTTTTTAATGCTTCACTCTTCCCTTCATCATAAGTAAAGGAAAGTTCTGTGATTTTAAAATTAAGATCATTTAAATCCACATCTGCATTTTTCTCTTCTTCCTCAGGAATATCAAGGAATCTAAATATCCTGTCAGATGCAGCCATTCCATTTAAGGCAATATGGAAATAAGATCCAAGTTTTCTTAACGGAAGGAAAAACTCTGCAGAAAGAAGTATAATCATAAGAGTTCCCTGAAGAGTAGTCTTACCCTTAAAGAATTCACTTAAAGCAACAGCTATACCAACTGCAGCACCTCCATAGGAAAAGGTGTCCATTACAATTATTGAATTAAGCTGCATTATAAGCACCTTCATTGTTATCTTCCTAAAGCCCTCAGCTTCTTCATCAAGAACTCTTGCTCTTTCTTCATCTCTTGAATAGATTTTCAAAGTAGTAAGTCCTTCAACACTATTAAGGAAGCTATCTGAAAGATTTGCATATTTCTCCCAGTATTTTCCAAGAAGCTTATTTGCAATAGTCTGAACTGCAAAAATCGACAACGGAAGTAATGGAACCATCACAAATAAAACAATAGAAGATTTCACATTCGCCCTAAGTAAGATGATAAATAATACTACAGGGGCTGAAATACTATATATCAGCTGTGAAAGATACTTTCCAAAGTAAACCTCGAGCTGTTCTACACCTTCTGTTGATATCTGAGTAAGTTCCGCCTTGCTTATGTATTTCTTATAAGAAATCCCCAAAGAAAGCAGTTTTTCATAAACCTTTTTTCTAAGAGTCTTTTTTATATCTGCACTGGCAAGAAATGCATCTCTTGCTTCCATCTTAAATGCAAAGAATCTTATTAAAGCCATTATGGATATAGGCAGCATATAATTATTTACCATCCCCCCCCAGTAAACTCTGTTACTGTCAGAAAGGATATCCATAAGCAGGCCTGTGATCATATAGATAATAAGTACACGACAGATAAACTGAAGATATTTCCAGATTACCTGACTGTAGATATATTTCTTTTCTTCCTTAAGAAGATCTAATAGTCTCTTTTTTATCATTATATTTCACCGTAAAAAACTAGTAATCATTTATAAAGCCTTACTGGAATACCATTAACTACAAGGCCTTCTGAAAGCTTGATAACAAGGCATTTCTTCCCATCAATGATCCTTTCTTCCACAAGATCTGTATTATCTGAATTGATCTTTACTATTACTTCCGGAGTCTTTATATCAAAAGTCTTTGCCGGCATTACATTTGTAGCTCTAAAAACCTTTTCTTTCTCTTCCACAGGAGAGATATGTATATCTTCAAGATGCTCTTCTCCTGCTTTAAGAGCCTCATCCCTCTTTTTTTCTAACTGTCTTTCCTTAACGATCTCAAAGCTCTTTTCAAATGTCTCATCAAAATTTGAAAGTTTCTCGTCAGGAACACCACTTACCTTAAACAGATCTTTAACTCTATCCTTATCAAGAATAAGCTCTTCACCTTCTGATTTCTTTTCTCTCTGCATTACAGCCAGATTTTCATGAATATGCTTTATAGTGTCATAACTTCCGTCATCACCTAAAGTTTCTTCAACTATTGTCATAAATGTTTCCTTCTGCTGATTTGCAGCAAGTGGCACATGACATTTTAAGAACTTATCTATAAAATCCTGCTGCATATCGGCAGTATTCTTTGTATAATAAAGAATCCTGTCTATATCCGCGCATCTATCTGTAAATGCAGGGAATAAGAATCCTGTTTGTGTAAGTTCAACCATATTATTCTGCTGAAGGTTATGGAACTCATTGGAATATGCATCATAGCCAAGTCCCGGCTTAGATAATTTAACAGGACAGATACTACATAAAAGATAATCATAGACTTCATCTGAAGCATCTTCCATCTCAATATTATCTGATGTTATACCCGGGACATCATAGCTTTGGAAAATAAGGATGATAAGATAATTTCCTATATAATTGTAAGTCTCTATCACCTTATCATAGAATTCTTCCACAAGCTTCTCATCTTCAAGCTTGCTCATCTTAAGATCCATAAGGAAATTCTGAGCATCATTTTCATAGCTTTCCTCACGGGAAAATTCCATATCAAAGAGATTCTTTCCAATAGAACCTGACATAGTCTTTCTAAATATTTCAAGATATTTATACTGTTCTTCTTCTGGAAGAGTAAGGAAAGAAGATGCATAGCTCATAACCTTCTTCTTATCTCCGTTAACATAGCATCCTGCTATACGTGATATTCCACAATCTGAAAGATTAGCTGAAAACAACGCTCTTATCTCATTAATTTCTGCCTTGATCATATAAATTCTACCTGTTCTTTCTTACAATTTTATTTTTCTGTGGACGTACAGTAATATCTGTGATCACCGCTCCGTCTCTCATATTTATTACCTGTTTTACGCATTCTGCCACATCTAAGGAAAGCAGCCTTTCATCAAAAACTTCTGATGTTTTAAAATCTGCATTTCTATAAAGTGCTGTATCTGTTAAGTCCGGCTCTACATTGATAACTTTCACTCCATATTTTCTAACCTCGCTAAAGAGACTTCTAGAAAATGAAGTAAGGCCTGCTTTTGTAGCTCCGTAGCTTACTCCGTGTGTATTATTATTCATTTCTGCAGTAACTGAAGAAATATTAATTATATATCCCTGACTCTCTTTAATATCCTTCATAAGTACCTTAGTAATTACCATAGGAGCAAGAAGATTAGTATTTACCATCTCACTTATCTCCTGCACTTTAATATCTTCAAATGGACCATAATAAGCCACACCTGCCGAATTAACAAGGATACTTACTTTATGTTTTAACTTTAATGCTGTAATAAATGCTGTTATCTCATCTATATTTAAAAGATCCAGCTGTACTGAGTGAAATCTGTCTTCTTTTTCAATCTCATCCTTAACACCAGTAAAATTTCTACCTATTCCATAGACATCGTAACCTTCTTTAACAAGCATCATAGCCACATTAAACCCGATGCCTGAAGATGCCCCGGTTACAACCGCAGTCTTTATCTTATCATTCATAATCTACCTGCTTTTCCAAAGAAAAATCTTATCCTCATCTATATATCTTTTTAAGCTGCTAAATACAACCTGTGCAAGCTTCTCTTCAATTTTTTCCGGATAATGATAATATCCATCTGTGTTTTCAAAAGGAAATTGTACCACAGAAGATGATCTCTCCTGTTTTCTTATATTTTTAAGGAATTCGGCCGATATTCTAAATGTACCAACGCTTACATCCTCTATTTTATCCATTTCTATCTTAGAAGCTACATTGCTGATAAGTCCTCTGTATTTTTCCTCATAATCTTTTACATAGATAAGAGGATCAAAACAAAGCCTCACTTTAAAACCATGGTTCAGTGCCGCATTTGCAGATAATAATCTCTCATCACTTGAAGGTGTAAGTCTTTCATTATTTTTTACCACTTCATCCAAAGAGATAGTATATGCAAATATCACCCGGGAACATTTTTTTAGATCATCCCATATATTAAGCGGCGCCGCCTTAGTTCTTATCTCAACAGACAGATTTTCATGAACATCCACAAATTCTATCCATTTCTTAACGTAACCTGTAAGCCCTTCAAGACTAAGAAGATCAGAATCGTAAGAAATACTTAAATACATAGGATGTTCTTTTAATATTTCCTCTATCTTTGAAAAATAATCTTCAAGATTTACAAATATCACCATATGTCCTGAAGGATACATTCCTTTTAGATAGCAATACTTACAGTCATACATACAGTTCATCATAAGAGATGTATAATAAAAATGCTCATTTCCGAAGCTCTGACAAACAGGGGATCCGTCATAGATAAGCCTTCCCTCTTTTTTTGCTATTATAAGAGACTGACATTCTTTTTCTAAACTTACACTCTGATTATGTCTGTTAAATATATCCTTATAATGATCTATATATATGATATTCCTATATTTTATCTTAGCAAGAATTTTTTTAGTTCTTTCATGATCAGCTACATCTTTTTCGATATAGATATGATCAAATCTATTGTGTAATGATAAAGTCCTCAATTTCTTTCATCAACTTCTTTCCTGCCATTTTATTCCTGCAGGGAAGATTTCCCTTCTCATATTGTAATTTTATGATATTTTCAATCTTTATACCTTCTAATTCAGCATATCTAAAATATTGCAGCATTTCACTTTGCATAGTAACAGAGGCACATGAATCCTTAAAGAAATTACAAAGCAGCTTTTCATCAGCCTTAAGGCTGTCACTCTCTCCTATACTCTTATCTATATTATCCTTTATTTCATCAATAGCTTTAGATAATCTATCCCCGGACTTTTCCATAACATCTTTTATCTTTTCAATAGTTATATCATCTCTTGTAAGAGAATCATCCGATACCACCTTAAGAAATATTATATTATGCTGCTTTAAAAATCTTATGGCAGCAAGATAAATACCCGAAGCTTCTTCATCATGAAGTATCACGTCAGAACCTGAAAGGCCTTCAAAATCCTTATCATATCTAAAGATTTTATTATCTGAAACAATATCCGCTTCTTTAAATCCGGTATTTATTATCATATCCGGATAGTATGTCTTATGGTTAAGCTCATCACTGATCTTATTTATCCTGTATATCTCACCCACAACGCTCTTTCCCTGGCACTCTGCACCACAACTTCCAATATTTATAAGCACATCCCGTGACAGATTTCTTCCTTTATCAGAGCCAAATAAAGCGGCAACACTGATAGCCGCTCGCATAGGTCCGATTCCTGTAATAAGAAGTCTCATATTATTTTCCTCTGAATAGTAAAGATCAGAAGTTACTTTTTTCAGTTCATATCTTTCTTTTAACCAGGAAACCTCTGACTCTAAAGCAGCACAAATCGTTATCATATAAAATCTCCTTACCCAAATCACGCGTTGACTATTATATCATAAAACCATAAGAAAATGCACCTTCAGACCTTAGTCTGAAAGTGCATCCTTTAGAAATTATATAAAATCATACCTTTAAACTGCTTGCCTGTTTTTGTTTTGACAACAAAACCTGCAATTTTTCATATGTATCTGCCAATCCCAATAACTCATTAGCAAGCTTATCTCCATCATTCCACATATCATTTATCATATTCTGAAAACTAAGCTTTGCATCCCATGTATCTATCGTCTTACTTAACTCATTCTTGATAAAGAACAGCTGATTTATGTTTCTGTTGCTGCTACCATCTCTGACTCTCTGGATCTCCTTCTCAAGAACATTTTGCATTTCCATACTTTTCTTCTTAAAATTATCTTCTAATCCCATAAGTAAAAATCCTCCCAAAAATGCTGCCCCCATAATGTAAGTAATACCAGAAACCGAAACTGATGATAATACCATTCATTATTTAAGCCAACCTTTTTTTCGTCATTTTTCACATATCCGACAATCATTTTTGTATATCATGCACAAGGTTAAACGATTAATTTTAAGTCTAAATTTTCAAAAAAACTTCAAAATCACTCAAAAAAAATTTATATTTCAGGAATAAAAACGCCCTCCTTACTGGTATTTCCAGTAAAGAGAGCGTAATACAGTCATATTAAAATCTATTATTTTGCAACAATGTTGATGATCTTCTTAGGAACATAGATTTCTTTAATGATATTTAAACCATCAAGCCTGTTACCAAGCGCTTCCTTACCTAAAGCAATTGCACTATCCTTATCGATATCAAGCGCAACATCAACTGTTACTCTTGTCTTACCATTGATCTGAACAGGAACTGTTATTGTATCACTGACAAGCTTTGACTCATCATATGTTGGCCACTCCTGATCAAATACTGAATATGTGCCGCCAAGCATCTCGAAGAGTTCTTCACCCATATGAGGCGCAAATGGAGCTATAAGCTTAACCATAGTGATAAGTGTTTCCTTATCAACGCCGTCACCCTTATTTGTCATTTCAACAAACTTGTTGTTGTATTCCATGAATGCTGAAATAAGAGTATTTAAGCTGAAGCTTTCAATTCTTTCTGTAACATCATGTACAAGGCAGTTACGAAGTCTGATAAGTTCTTTTGTTTCCTTAACATCTCTTTCAATGTTATCTGTGACCATTGTATAGAATCTCTTGATAAATCTTGAGATACCATCAATTCCTGCATCATCCCAGATAGAATCCTGCTCTGGTGGTCCTACGAAAAGTTCATAGAGACGAAGTGTATCACAACCATAGTTCTCAACGATATCATCAGGAGAAACGATATTACCAAGTGACTTACTCATCTTTGTTGGCTTACCTGTTACTCTGTCACGACCATTGATCATACCCTGGTTAAAGAGCTTCTGGAATGGCTCGTCAAAACTTACTACACCGATATCATGAAGAAACTTTGTATAGAATCTTGAGTAAAGGAGATGAAGAACGGCATGTTCAACACCACCGATATACATATCAACTGGAAGATACTTATCTGCCTTTTCCTTGCTGACAAGTTCATTCTTATTCTTAGAATCAACATATCTAAGGAAATACCATGATGAACCAGCCCACTGAGGCATTGTATTTGTCTCACGCTTTGCAGGAGCACCGCAGACTGGACATGTTGTATTTACCCAGCTGTCGATTGCTGCAAGTGGTGATTCACCTGTTCCTGTTGGCTCATACTTCTCAACATCAGGAAGAAGTACTGGAAGCTGATCTTCTGGAACCGGAACAGCACCGCAATGAGGACAATGAACGATAGGAATTGGTTCTCCCCAGTATCTCTGGCGGCTGAAAACCCAGTCACGGAGCTTATAGTTAGTTGTTGCCTTACCAAAGCCCTTTTCTTCAATCATCTTTGGAGCTTCCTTCTTTAATACGGCTGACTCCATACCATTCCATTCGCCTGAATTTATCATAACACCTGATGCATCTGTATATGCCTCAGTCATATCTTCAATTTCCTTACCATCCTTAGAGATAACCTGGATGATTGGAAGATCAAACTTCTTTGCAAATTCAAAGTCTCTATCATCATGAGCAGGTACGCACATGATAGCACCTGTACCATAATCAGCAAGTACATAGTCTGAAAGCCAGATTGGAACAAGAGCGCCATTTAAAGGATTTACAGCATAGCTTCCTGTAAATACACCTGTCTTCTCGTGGTCAGCCATTCTGTCAACTGAAGAACGAAGTGATGTCTGATAGATATAATCTTCTACTGCTGCACGTGTCTCATCTGTAGCAAGACTCTTTGCAAGAGCATGCTCTGGAGCAAGTACCATAAATGTAGCTCCGTGGAGTGTGTCAGGTCTTGTTGTGTAAACTGTGATAGACTCATCTTTTCCATCAATCTTAAAGTTTACTTCAGCACCTGTAGACTTACCGATCCACTCTGTCTGCATCTTCTTAACCTTCTCAGGCCAGTCAAGCTTATCAAGATCAGCAAGAAGTCTGTCTGCATAAGCTGTGATCTTAAGCATCCACTGACGAAGGTTCTTCTTTGTAACATCAGCGCCGCAACGCTCACATTTACCATTAACAACTTCTTCATTTGCAAGACCAGTCTTACATGAAGGGCACCAGTTGATAGGCATTTCCTTCTCATAAGCAAGACCTTTCTTAAACATCTGAACGAAGATCCACTGTGTCCACTTATAGAACTCTGGATCTGTTGTATTAAGTTCCATGTCCCAGTCATAAATAGCTGCAATCTGCTTAATCTGTCTCTTGATGTTAGATACATTTTCAGCTGTAGAAATTGATGGATGGATGCCATTCTTAATAGCAAAGTTCTCTGCTGGAAGTCCAAATGCATCCCATCCCATTGGGTGGATAACGTACTTGCCATGCATGAGCTGATATCTGCTCCATACGTCTGAGATTACATATCCTCTCCAATGACCAACATGAAGTCCGTGTCCTGATGGATAAGGGAACATGTCAAGGCAGTAATACTTTTCTTTCTTACCGTCATTTACATTGATTGGATTTTCTTCCCATTTTTTTGTCCATTTAGCTTCAATAAGCTTATGATTGTACTGGGCCATGATTATTTCCTCCAAATTTTATTACTTTAACGAGTTGCCTCGTAATTTACAAATAAAAACCCCGGGTACCATTAAGGTATACCCGAGGGCTTATTATATCATATTAAAATGTTTGTAACAATTGCAAATTAACTGTTATTTATTTCAAACTATGATTTATTACAATTTTTCTTCCATGAGGTTTTTATAACCTTCACCATAAATCTCATCTGCATTAGTAAGGATCATAAATGCGTGAGGATCTTCTTCTTTAACAAGTTCTTCTAAGTCAGGAGCCTGTCTCTTCTTAACAACACAGAGAATCATCTCCTTATTCTGCTTCGTATAAGCACCGCTTCCCTTAAGGAGAGTCGCTCCTACATCCAATTCTTCAAGTATCCTCTTAACCAGTTCATCAGAACGATCAGATACAATAAGTATCATCCTTGCTTCATCAGCACCATATAAGACATAATCAAGTACTTTTCCTGTTACGATAACTGCAAGAAATGCATACATCACATTGTTTATATTCTTAAATACAAATCCTGAAGCAACTACAACTGCAAGGTCAAGTATAAGGAATAAAGTTCCGGTTTTAATATATTTATATTTTCTTCTTAAAATCTTTACAACAATATCCATTCCGCCAGTTGTAGCTCCGGCTTTAAGAACAAGTCCAAGTCCAACACCAGCCAGAACGCTGCCTGCCATTGTTGCCGGAAAAAGATCCACCGGCTGTGTATGTATCCTTGAAAAAAAGTTGGTAAATAAAGAATTACATATAACTGCATATACAGTAGCTATTATCATACGGCCGCCAAAATTGTACCATCCCAAGATAAGAATAGGAACATTTAAGATAAAGTACCAGCTACCTGCTCCAAGTCCTATGGTATGGCTTAAAATAACGCCAATACCCATAACTCCACCAGGAGCTAATTTATTAGGATCAAGGAAAATACCTATTCCGACTGCATATATCATTGTTCCTAACGCAATCTGCAAAATGTTTTTAATTGAAAGTTTTTTATGCTTCCACATAAATAGTTCCTCCTGTCATAGCAGCTCAAGTTTAAATTAAAAGTAAGTCGGACCCTTTATAGATACGGTCCTTTAATTCTGCTATCCACCACCTAGTATATACCTTCTCTTCTTAACTCTCAACCATCCAGAAAGTGAATGTACTTATATAAATTCAAATTTTCTGACCTTATATTTGTTTAATCCGTCCTGATCTGAATTCTCTTAGGAGAAGACCATACTTTTGCAATTTTTCTGTATTTAAATAATACTGCAAATTCCATTAAAAACAGATGAGGCCTGAAGAATGCTGCATCTAAAAACGCTATAAAAAAAGCCCTTACTACATCAAGATAAGAATAATGATCATTCTTCATAAACGATTTATCAATATACATGGTCAGAGTCAGCATTATACCAAACAGGATATAGGAAGATAACGCAATTATAAAAAGCCGTAAATTTATAAGCTTCAATATCAGAGATGCAACTATAAGGAACCATCCAAAAATAATAAACTCAGGACATAAAAGCTCATAAAAGAAGTTAAAAGGCATGGTTGCCATTCCAAGAAATCCATATTTCGGATTGAACATCATGGAACGGTATTTATAATAATTCTGGATCAGCCCCACATACCATCTCTGTCTCTGTTTCTTAAAGTCCTTCATACTATCCGGTGCCTGAGTCCAGCATACTGCATCAGGAACATAGACCATACGATAAGGTATGTTATTCTTTCTGTAAAACTGATGAAGTTTCATGGTAAGTTCCATGTCCTCCCCCTTGTTGTAAACATCATACCCGCCTACCTTTACAAGAGCTGATTTCTTAAATGCCCCAAAGCCTCCTGATATTATCATATTGGAATTGGTGTTATTATAGAATATCCTGCTTCCTATGAAAGCTCTTCCATATTCAAGGACCTGCATATTGGCAATAGGATTAGATGAAAGTGTGGCTTCAACAGGTATAGCGTCTTTAAACTTTACATTATTGGCGATCTTAATATTTCCTCCCACACCTATGACCTGTGAATTCTCCGCAAATGCCCTGGCCACATATCTTAATGCATCCCTTTGAAGAACTTCATCTGCATCCATATCCACAATATAAGGATAAGAAGCGACATTTATACCTGCATTGGATGCATCTGCTTTGCATCCACCGTTTACCTTAGTTATCATGATTATCTGTATCCCGTTAACTCTGGCGCTATAGTATTCCTTGATCTGCTTGCAGGGTACCTGGTATCTTATAGGCATTCCATAGGATCTTTTCATCTTGAATGTATCAATCATAAGCTGCTTGGTATTATCCGTAGATCCATCATCCACCACCACGATCTCATAACGTTTATAGTCCTGTTTCAACAAATTATTAACCGTCTGGATAAGATATATATTTTCATTATATGCCGGAACTATTATCGAAAAAGGAAGATAAAAATCTTCCTCCAACTGATTATGAAGCATTTCCTTGCGTCTGTAATTATACATTGCAACAGCTCCATAAATATTAGTAATGAGAAGTATCGTGGCATATATTATCAGATAAAAGAAGAAAAAATAATTACATAATATAATAAATTTAACCATACAATCCCCCCCCGTTAACCTAAACCATTCTTTTCAGATGCCAATGCGCTAATAAGCGCTTCAATGGCAAATCTGTCATTTCCCGAAGTAACATAAGCAATATATTTAGGATGTATACCATTTTTTGCAAGACTTTCAGCTGAATTAAACCTTATATACCAGTTTTTTGATTTAAGTCCCTTAATAAGCGCATGCATAGCTTCATCCGTATTATAGCCTCTGAGAGTCTTTGCAGCTACTGCAGCCGGTTCCCAATCTGAAGACATATAATATTTTTCGTATATTTTAAGAAAAACCTTCTCATTCTTATAACTTTTAACATCAGATATCAGTCTTAACATATTGCATTTTACTGAGATTGGTATATTTAAGACTTCATTATCCAGCATCTTTGCAAATTCCCTGTCAAAGATATGTATGCCTGAATATTTAAAGAAACGTAACACCACATTCTTATAATTATCTTTATATGTCTTATAGTATTTCATCATACATCTTGCCAAAACCGCCTTATTCCCGGGATATTTAAGCAAATGATTCCCCAAAACTATATCATTGTAGTCTATATTTGCACTGTTTAAGGTACCCAAAAGATCACATACCGTCTCGGGATCACCAAAACTAATGAAACTAAGAGCCGCATTCTCACATACATATACACTCCTCTTTTCATAAAGATACTCTCTAAGAAGTGGCAAATACGGTTTGTAAACCTCTTCCTTATCCATATGACATGTGGATAAAAAATAAGCAAAAAAAGCTTTTTTATCCGTTAATCTTAAATTTCTCCCTATGGAGATAAAACCTTTTTTGTTCTTAACGAATATGTTTACTACCCTTTGATCTTCCTCATAAATATCCCTATATGCATATCTGAATGCCTCAAGATTTATGGAAATCCTGAGTCGGTATAATAAAATGAAGCCTATCCTGTAGTTATCCGAAAGACTTTTACGCAGGATTTTTTTCCAGTATATCGTCTTCTTATTAAGCTGTTTTTCATAGGTATGTAATTGTACCACTGCATAACCATGGAAAAGCAGAACTGCAAAAATGATATAAATATAGATTTGTAATATCAGAATAATATTATTTGATTCCATATACTTCACGCCCCTTGAAAATATATATGTTTCCTTCATGTGTATACCACATTTGTATATACCCGTTTACCCGCAGGCTTTCGAATTCTCACTTTATTCAAATTTATCCTGAATTTTTATGCTACTATTCCTACATAAAATTGGTATTATATAGAACTGATCAAACATAATCAAAGAAACTATTAAAATGAAAAAAGAACGCATGAATTAATCATACGTCCTTTTATTTTAAGACTTTTTATTTACTGCTTTAAATATACCTCAATTTCTTCAGGTGTATAAACCAGCTTACCCATATCTTCAAGATTCTCTGTATGAGAGAGAAGATCTTCAGGTGTTATAAATGTTTCCTGGAATAAAAGAAGATCATTAAATAATGAAAGCAGCTCCTGACCGCTTACATCTTCTTTTGTAATATCTTTATATTCTTTCTTGTTACCACTTAACTTTAGTAAATGGCGGCCATAGATATAAAACATTCTTATCAGTTCTTCAGATATAAAGCTCTTAACCGATGAAACCTTATCAACCCTCTTATATGCCTCATCTTCTTTGATTTTATCAAGGAGTGCCATAATCTTTTCATCTCTGTTAACGGCAACATTTTCAGATGTTTCAAGCAACATGCCCGGTGTCTTCTTAAAAAGATCTGCAATGTGTTCTTTGATATAATCAATAATTTCCTTAAGAAGATTCTGCCCTGATGTTACTTCCTCTGTGTATCTTATCTTATAATCCAACCCCTTAACTTTAAAGGCCTCATCATAACAATGAGCTGCAAACTGGGAACAAACCATAGGATGCACGTCAGGATCATCATAGTATTTTTTATCTACAAGTTTGATAACTTCGAAAATAGCAATCTTTATAACACTCAGTATAAGATCCCTATATTTTGAATCTTCTGCAAAATTATAGCCAAGAATGTAAAGGCCAAGAACTGCAAGATTAAACTTACCATAAGGAAGTTTTTCCTCTGCATATTTAGTTGCAATATCTGCAACAATTTTTGTATCAGGGTAAGTAATATACTCCCCTTCTTTCCTGGTAAGTCTTCTTATATAGATTCCTCTTTCATTATTGGTATGAAGAGGAGCTCTTACAACACCATCAATTTCCTCATTTAATACATATGCCGGATTATAATCAGACAAACCCGCATGACTTACTTTTGAATGAGTAAGTTTAGCAATAAGCTGAGACAATGGTTCAGGTGGTGCTTCAAAAAGCATCACATCTCCACATTTAAGATCAGATAATTTAAGAGTCTTATCCATAGCTTTCCCCCTTAATCTTTCATTTTACTATAATAAAAACTACTCTTTAAACCTCGAGCCTTGAACTCTATATAATAATACCCGATAATCTCTAACGTGTAAATATAAAGCCTTTTATAAATGAATCCCATTTTTTCTCCCAGTTAGCAAGCATTATGTTCTTCTCAGCTTCGCTCATCCCGCTGTAAATATATGAATTCTTGATAAGCTTCTTTACTGCTCTAAGATCCATATCCGAACCTGTATAAGCCTCCCAGAAATCATAGGTTAGACCATCATTACAAAAGATCTGAGGATCATCAGAACAAATCACACAATTAAGGCCTGAATTAAGATAACCATATATTGGATGGATCCTTATATCGGCAATATATCTGAGAACCTGATTACTTATAGGGCACACCTCAAGAGTATTCTGATTCTGCTTTACCATATCCTGAAGGTATTTATATCTGTAAAGATTAAGACCATGTCCTATCCTTTCTGTTCCCACCAGATATGCTGTATAAAGATTATCATCATCGAATCTGTTACTTTCTCCATCGTGAAGATACATAGGAACTTCATTAAGTAACGCTTCTTTACCTGCATCATATAAAGCATCTACAAATTCTTTAGTAGTACTTCCCACATCTTCTTCACTTACAAGATCATATCCTATTATGAAGCTGGAATCTGTATCTGCAATACCCTTAAGCAAAAGTGGATTCTTATTTATATCTTTATTGTCCATCCATTTCTTGGTAAGTTCCATCTTTTTTATAGCAGACGGAATCTTCTCCTTACCTCTGTTGGCTGTAAGAATAAGTTTTAACTGGAAGCCATCCTCTCCTGCAGTGCTTGCTGCTTTTACATATGAATCTTTAAGGATCTTAATAAATTCAGGATCATCCTCATTCATATTAGGCTTCGGAGATGCTTCACCATTCACAACAAAATTATGATCATCATATAATGTATCCGCAATTCCGCATCTTAATTCACAATAATCAAGATTATCTTTTATAAGAAGCTTAAAAGCCTCTGTGTAATAGAGTTTAAATACTTCTCTTATATTGAGTATCATTCCCACACGGCTGAATATATCATTAAAACCTCCCCAGATATAACCAATGTGATCTATATAATAATCAGAATTATCCGCAAGAGTATAAAGCTGCACAAGTTTTCTCTTTGCCTCGGCACTTCCCAATATGCTTGTAAGAGATACGAAAACAGATGGAATAGACTTTTTTAAAGTAGCCTTATTGAATCTGAAAAGTGTTCCTCTTAAATAAGAACCTGATGTTGTATTGTAATCATTCTCAAGAGCATATATCTCTCCCGGAAATGCATTATCAAGATCATCAAGGAATTTTTCCATATTGTAAGTAGCACTTGAGTGTATATGAAGGTTTCCCCCCTTAGGCATCTTTTCGAATGTATCCTTTAAATTAATATACTCACCAGAAATAAGCTTACTCTGATCATCTATATACTGTTTAACGGCATAAAATGGATTAGCCGGAGGATATTTCCTTGCATCCACATCATTTTTAATAACAGCATTTATAGCCATTCTGCTGTCATTCATTTTATCGGATAATGTAAGCTCATCCTTGCTTAACTGAGGTTCATAGTTATCAAAACGATAAGCCTCATTATACATCTTCATTCTATTTACAGTATCTTCTAATTCCTGCTTACTGCTAACCTTACATTCCCCCAGAAGCACATCATTTGATGCCCCTCTCTGTTCCTTAATCTCAGGCACAGGAAGAACCTTTTTCATAAAATGTATCATTTCACAACTCATAATATCCTCCAATCTAAACATAAGATCGAAATGTTTCCCTACAAGGGAAACATTCCGACTAATTCATCTGTATCATAATAATTACATAGGATTAACTTCACCCTTCTGGTTTAAAGTTGTTCCCCAGACTTTTGCAGTTCTTTTCTCTACTAATGCAAGACTTTTTACATCAATAGGATTATGCCACTTGTCCCAGACAAGACCTGTAGCTCCCTCTGCCTTAATACTGATATTCTGAGTATTAGCAGGAAGAGGAATATTAGCATCAAAACCTGCAGTCTTATGCTCATCATTATGCTCCCAGGCTTTGTTTTTAACTACTTTATTACCCTTATCATCAAAACTATATTCTTCCCAGAAAACATTAAACTTTGCCACATAAGCGCCGCTATGATGTAGATTTAAGTTTCCCCTCTTATGCTTTGTTACTTCTTCTGTAACATATTTTGTATTACCCTGAACCTGTCCCGGCTTATTATCCTTTAAGAAACAAGGAAGATATGAAACCGGATAAGCTGGATTCTGAGCGCTAAGCTGAGTATTTGAAAAAATGATATCATTCATCTTCTTTATAAAATCATTATCTGACATTATGCCTGTGTAAATATCACTTCTTCCACCAAGCACTACAACCTTTACAGAAATATCGCTATATGTATATCCACCACCTATAGAACCATCACCAACAACATTGATTCCTTTTATAGTTACATTTCCATTAAGTGCAGCCTCTAACTGAGCATTAGTCATAGCTGATTCAAATGTAATAAAGATCTGTCTTCCATACTGAACATTCTGAACATACATAGGCGGCTGACTGCTTGAAACACCCTTCTTAACCAAAAGATCCCATGTTACATTTTCTGCAAACACTTCTGATGGATGAGTAGGCTTTCCGGCTGATACTGTATAGAATATCTGCTTATACTCTGTAACATATGTAGATTTCTTATTACTGTAAATTCCATTAAAATCAATTCCAAGATCATTCTTAAGGAAATTCACGCTTACATCGAGATCAAGAGAAAGCTGCTTTTCGTCAATAACTGATGATGAATTCATTTGGAAAAGAGCAGGGATATTATTCTTATCACTATGTTCTCTAAACCATCTTTCAAGCAAAGTATCAATTGCAGCACTTACGTTTTTATAATCCGGAGATGCAACTGTGATACAGTTGTCCTTTTCAAGTCCAGGAAGATCCACTGAAATATCCATAGAATCTCTGTCTGCCACTAAGGCCTGCGGACAACCATCAACTATTCCATCATTTCCCATAAGAAGTCCACCAGGATATGAAACATCCTTAAAAGCGTTAGGTGCTGAAATATCATAAGTACCTGATACTTCATTAAGCTTTCTTGTTATTACGTAAAATTCTTCACCATCCCAGTTGCCACTGGTTGGAATGAAGTTTTCACACTGATTCCCGTTAAATGCAAGAATCTCCTCCGGCTTATAATTTAAGCCAAAAATACCTTCATCAATCTGTTCTTTGTTTGTCATAATAAAGACCTCCCTTAAAATTTTTTCTTTGTTTTTTTGTCTGTAACTGCAATATATCAAAACTCTTCTTTTACTTGTGTGATTCTGGCTGAAATGAAAAAAATAAGGCCAAGCTGTCAAAATTACAGCCTGACCTGTTCTGAGATTAATTAAAATATTCTTTTAACTCCTTTACCTTTGACCTTGAAACCGGAACTACATCTTTAACATCCTTAAAGAACATATCATAGGTATAAGTTATCCTTGGAGAAAAATGGTCCACCTTGGAAAGATTAACCAGATAAGATTTATGTGTCTTAAAAAAATACTGATTCTCCAGCTTTTCTTCATAAAACGCCAGCGTCTTATTTCCCCTGTATATCTTATCCTTCGTATGAATAAAGACTATACTGTTGCAGGTTTCAAAATAGTAGATATCAGAAATATTAAGTATTGCAATATTTTCATCATCATAACCGCATACCATATTAAGATTATAATCAATAGCCTGATTAACATCTGATAAAGCGTTCATCTTCACCTGAGGATCCATCTTCGCTTTCTGATCCATAAAACGCCTGATACACTTATCGAACCTTTCCATGGTAAAGGGCTTCTGAATATAATCAAGGGCATTAAGTTCAAAAGCCTTCACCGCCCCCTCATTATGAGCCGATATAAAGCAGATTTTAGTATCCGGACGAATAAGCGCTATCTGTTCAGCTATATAAAGGCCGCTTATTCCAGGCATCTCAATATCAAGAAACAAAAGATCCACCTTTGTTCTTATAAGATATGCCAATGCATCCACCGGATTTGTAAATGTTTCCTGAACAGAAAACTCTTTATAACCCCTTAGCTTTTCTTCGATATATTTTACTGAATTGATCTCATCATCTACTATCACAACCTTCATTTAACTTCCTCCATCCTATACCTGAATCTTATTTTTGTACCTTTTTGTTCCTCACTTTCAAATACAAGTTTTTCATCGCAATATTTAGAAAGTCTGTAATTTATATTGGGAATCCCAACCCCGTGACTGTTAGATCTGTTAAGCATCTTCACTTTAAATTCCGGTATGCCCGCCCCATTGTCTTCAATAAGGAAATCAAGATACTCCCCTGCTCTTTTTACATGGATCACTATTTCCAGCAATTCCGATTTAAAACCATGCCTGATAGCATTTTCAACCAGGGGCTGAAGGATCATCGGCTGGAACTTTATTCTACTGAACCACATATCTTTTGTTATAATATCAGTTTCTCCCCGTATACTAGACATAGTTACACCTTCAAAATCAAAGGAAAGTCTTATCTTATCCCCTCGTCTTAAATTTTCTATCGCTGTATATGATTTAAGAAAATCTACTTCATCTAAAAGACTATATTCATCAAAGTCCTTATAATTAAATCTATACTTTACCTTTAAGAAATCCGATAGATTTATAAGTAACTTTCTTGCTTTTTCTAAATCCATTTCCATCAGAACATAAAGGTTATTAAGAGTATTAAACAAAAAATGCGGTGCAATCTGGGCATGAAGAAATGATATCTCCATCTTGTCTGCATATGAAGCATTTAGATATGCCTGATCAATATCCATAAGGAATATGTTGATATGACATAATACAAATACCAAAAGACCAATATTATAGAAATTGTCTTTCAGATAAAATCTGATACTGCCTCCCATTTCAAGAGCAATGATCTCAAGCCCCCCGAGAATAAGAAAGATGATGATCCCTGAAAATGAAAACAACGCATAGATTTTCTTATTCGGCATAGCTCTTATTATTATATAAATACAAAAGACTGCATTTATTAAAAGTATAGCGGAGTAACTATTACCCACAATATTCATCACTCTTTTTTTACCGGAAATAAAAATAAGAATGATATATATAACATCTATATATATCAAAATATTTGTCCTGTCCTTACTTCTTTTATAAGGATATACACTTTTTATAAATGCATATATAAACATCAACATTATGATAAATGTCGTAAATTCTGCCTTGACTATTATTTTTATCGGAAGACAAAATATATGTATACCACCAATATTATGGTTGATAAGAAATGCAAAAACTGCGCTGGCAATACAAAATCCCGCAAAATAATATCCGGATTTACCTTTATTATACTTACTCAGAATAAGAAGAGGAAACACACCAAATCCGATCAGGATTCCCACCATCAGGATATCATTTATATTCTTATTAGTCGTATACTTATATATATTGCTTACAGTACCAAAATATATATCCTCCGTTATTCCTCCCCTAACACAGGTAAAATTAGATATTTCAATTTTAATATTCAACTCTGTACTATCTGCATTTATAAGATAATTATCTGGTTTAAGAACTCCCACTTCATCTTTTTCATTTGTTGCAACCCTCCCAACACCGCCAATATATTCATTATTTACATATATCCTATATGCACTTGAAATATAAGGAACACATAACATATAGTGGCCGGGAGATCTTAATTTAAACTGTATTTCATAAGTTCCAAATTCCGCAGTATTAGTAAGACTATCTTTAGAATTGCCTAAAGATTCCGGAACATTTACAAATCTTGATGAGTCACTTACCGTTTCACTTCCACATAGCATTTCGGGATAAAATCTCCACTCTCCATCAAGAGTAAAGATTTCATTATCCTCATCCCAATTACTTAGATCTATCCATCCATTCTTAATACCCGCCGATCTGAGGACACTCGTTTTATTTATATAATAAGTGACCAATACCATTATCATCAGTATCAAAAAAGAAATGATAAATCTCAGCATATAATTCCTATTTATTATTTTCATACAAAAGTCCCCTGTTTTTTCTTTAACCTAAAAAGGTTGTAGTGATTAATCACTACAACCTGTCTCGTCTTATAGCCTCACACGAATAAATTAACGGGTGTGCAGCAACTGATCATCATATTTCCCCTGTAATAAGCCATGGTGATGGCTGAGTAACGAATACACTGTTTTTATCTGTTTTGCTTACAGTAATCTGTGTTACTTCCATATTCTTTATATTATGTCTTTCAAAGATTCCCTTAATTTCAGAAAGTACATCCAATTCCAATGTATAGATGACAAACTGCATCTTATCGTTTTTCTTTATGAGACGCTCAATATCTCTTTCAAGATACTTAGTAGCAACAATAAATGAAAGACGTGGTACCGGCATCTTTGCAAGGCTTTCATCTGAAAGATCTGGTACTATAAGAACATTATTAAGGCCGAACTTTGTAACATTTTCTTCCATAGTCTGCATATCCTGTTGATCAGGCTCAACTGCGATGATGGTTCCATCAGGGGCTGCAAATGCTGATTCTATAACGATAGTCTCACCACTTACTATGGCAATCGTATCCTGAGTTTCAACCCCCAGCATACTCATAATGACTGCTCTTATCTCATGGCCTACGTACTTAACTGTACCTTTGCTGAAGAATTCATTCTTCATACCGATGCGATAGCTTTCCCTTGTATTTTCATTAAAGATAAATACAACTGAAGGCACCTTGATCTTCTTATTAGCCAGTTCCATAATACGTGCTTTCATAATATTATCATTTGGGATCAGCCCTTCAGCAAACCAGACCTCATAATCACCAAGTCCCTTCTCCCAGAGATCATAAAAAAGATTCTCATGAGTAGAATCCACAAATATCATAACCCTTTTATGAGTCTGAATAGTTGGAATGATATTCTTCTCTTTACCACAAATGTTGATCATCTTGATCTTTTCCGGACTGGTATTCATATAATCTGAAAAGTATGCAGTCCACTCAAGCATCTCTTTGTTGTTATAAGCTGTTCTCTCTGACATAGTAAGCCCTCCTTATTAGTCTTTTAACCTTTATTTATCTTCTTCTGTTTTTGAATCAGATTTATGTGTAAATTCTTCCGCCTTTTCCTTTGCACGCTCTAAAGCTGCAGCTGCAAGCATTCTTTTCTTTCTATTTTTTGCAGATTCTCTCTTTTTCTTTGGCCCCTTGATAGGTCTGCCCTCTGCATCAAATCCCCTTAGATCCATATAATAATCTGTAGCATTTGTAAGTCCCTTCTTCTTCAGGCTATCACGAAGAATGATAGTAAGGAGCGTATAGAAGCAAGCAAATACCGGAACCCCAAGGATCATTCCAGGGAATCCGAAGAGATCTCCACCTACGATGATAGCAAATAATACCCAAAGTCCGCTAAGTCCTGTAGAGTCCCCAAGGATAAGTGGTCCCAGGATATTTCCATCAAACTGTTGAAGTATAAGTATAAATATTACAAATACTATGCACATCTTTGGACTTTCAACAAGCACCAAAAGTGATGATGGTATCGCTCCGATAAATGGTCCAAAGAAAGGAATTATATTTGTAAAACCAATAACCACACTTATAAGGGTTGCATAAGGCATTGCAACAGCCTTGCAAAATATTGCACATATAATTCCAATGATAATGGAATCAACAATCTTGCCATTGATAAATCCACCAAATACAGAATTCACATAGTCAAATACTTCTAATGCATGAGTACCTTTCTTTTTCCCACCAAAAGAGAATATCCACTTCTTTCCCTGAGCTGAAAGCTTTTTCTTTGAACCCAGAATATAAACAGCAACAATGCATCCAATTGCAAAATCAATAACTATCTTAACACCACCGATAATACCGCTGGATACAGCTGTAACAATGGTATCCATGTTAGGAATAATCTTATCATTAAGGAATTTTGTAACTGATACTTCAAAATCACTTAAATATCCACTGATCATAGCTTCCATTTCATGATTATTTTTAAGAGCTTTCATAGCCCATTCCTCAGTATTGGTAATATATTGAGGTATTTTATTATAGAGTTTTAATAAACTGTCCTTTAACTCTGGAATAAGTATGATAAGCAGACTTGCTATCAAAGCAAAAAAGACAAGCATAGTAAATGTAACAGCCACAATGTTTGGCCATTTCTTATTACATTGATCCGTCTTTTTGATCTTCTTATATAATTTAACAAATGCTTTTTCAAATAATGTATGTATAGGATTTAAAAGGAAGGCAAGAGCACATCCGATAAAAAATGGAACAAGTGCTTTTGCAAATGTACCTAACGCCTTGAAGATAACGCCAATCTTTCCAAGCAGTATGTTGAAAAGAACAACACAACAAAGCGAAAAAGTTAGTATCATACCTTTTTTTAAGTCATCTTTGTTAAACCTGTTTTTCAAAGCGAAAAACCCCCGTTCGTAATAGTAGTTATCTACATTGTATCACAAACGGGGGTTCGATTATATTATTTTTTTATTTATTTTTGAGTCTCCTCATCACTTTACCTTTAAACTGTCTTGATACAAAAATGAATTGATGAACAGCCATCTGCACAAAAAAGGAAGAACGATAGGGGCCATCTGCCAAAAAAAGAAGAACGATAGGGGCCATCTGCCCAAAAAAGGAAAGGTACGAGCGCACTAAATATGTGCTTTCGTGCCTTTCCTTTTTTGATGTTATGGCCATGGTACGGTACTTACTTTATACTATCCTGCCCATATAATGAGCCTTCTCATCACTTTACCTTTAAACTGTCTTGATACAAAAATGAAGTGATGAATGGGTCATCTGCCAAGGTATCTGATTTAAAACATATACCTTGGCATGATTGGTTTTATATTCTTCCAACAATTCTTAAAATAGGTATCTTTTTTTATCCATTTAATTTTTTATTAAAAATACATATGTAATTGTAGCAAAAGCAAAACCAACAATAATAAATATTAGTGAAATTAATAGTTTATGATCTTCTTTAATTAACACCCATTCTCTTTCTTCTAATTTTTGAGGATTAAATACAACCGATACTCTATCCCCAACTTTAAGTTCTCTAAAACACTCTTTTATTTTCAGGCTATAATTCTTATTGTTATAGGAAAAAGTAACAATTTTATCAATTCTTCCGTAACGACCTCCCACTAAATCTATTTTTGTTATTTCTCCAATAACTAAAACATTTGATTTTCTTTTCATTTCAAAGAAATAATATAATTTTTTCAAGCCCAAGATAATAAATACTACTGCAAACCCTGCGAAATAAATAAAAGCATCTGTATCATCCATATATAAATGTCTCCTTTAGTCTAATTTTTACCATAAATAAAAAAGTTCTCCAAAATAATCCAAAACACATTTATATTCTTTTGCCCAACCATATAATATTTCTTTTATATAGAATGGCATTTTTCCTTTTTTTCTTTCACCACTTGTTAATTCTAAAACAGCTCTTTGATTTCCATCTAACTTTCTATTATCATAATAAACTATCAATACATCCTTAAGCAGTATTAATATGTCAATAAGGGCTCCAGCTATATTACCATTTTTAAAGTCTTGTATTATATTTTTAAAATCCTCAATAAAAGTGTACGCAAAATCAATAATATTTGCTATTCCTTTAATTTTTATTCCCGTAATTGTAATATATATACTTAATATTGCATACACTATCTTTCCAATTTCACCCATTATCTCAAGTTTACTATCTGAAGCTATAATAGTTGTTACACTCGTTGTTATATCAACAACATTGGCAATAATATTTGCGCTTTTAAGTATCCTTAGTGCTTTAACAGCTGCCCAGATCTCTCCTGCCATTTGCATAGCCCGACCACCAGCGGAAATCGCAGCCTCCACTAATGTGCACATATTTCCTGTCGGGTCTTTATAGATTACAGGGTTATCCTGATCGTATAGGTATTTATGCAGGGAGAGGGCATCGTAGATATTTCCCTGAAAGTTCCTGTTGCAGGATTCATATATCTGGCTCTTAAGTAGTAAAGGCCTGTTTCTGCATCATAGTATTCGCCTGTGTATCTAAAGGCGTTGGATACTTTTTCATCGCATATAAGGGCTGTTCCGTAAGCATTATAGCTGTATGTGTTTACTATAGAACCGGATCCATCCGTTATAAATGCTACATCTCCATGCCCATTATTTACATAGCAGTAAGTAGAATTCTCATACTCAAAACAATTAAGTTCATCTGCTATAGTGTAATGCTTTATCACCTTATCAGCAGCATCTAATTCTAAAAGAACATAGCCTAAAGAATTAAATTCAGTGATCACATACTT